>JAPPOR010000645.1 GCA_028817905.1 Myxococcales bacterium | reverse complement strand
TGCTGCGGTGCGTTCTATTGTCCCTCGCATGCTTGGGGCAGGCACGACCAACAGTCTGAACAAGTGGCGGGGAGGACTCCCATGACTTCCTACGCGAACCCAAACAGGAGCGAAATACTCACGCTGAGTCGCGACGTTCCTATCGGTCAGCACGCAAACCGTCCAATCGGAACGACGTTGGCGTATCGTCTTGCGAGGTCTTGGTGAGGGCTCAGTGTTTTCGTCCACTCGTTGTCTTGGCCGGACTGTGTAGCCTATGCGCATCCAACCACGCTCGGTCCCAACGGGTTTGGAAACGAGTTGATCCTGGGCGTCCCGTTTCACCGAGCTTCCAGCTAGCGTTTGACGAGGAGCGCGGCCGAGCCGTGCTGGCCATGGGCACGCAAGGAGTTTGGGAGTGGAGCGAGTCTCGCTGGCAGCTCCAAGGGCACAGCGGCCAACGGTTGGCCAGCAGTCGCTTTCAGCTCACCGGATTCGCGATGGTGTGGGACCCGAAGTCGGGACAGATCGTCCGCTTTGGTGGTCGAGCGCCGCGTGAGGTGGTCAACGATTTCTTCGGATGGGATGGTAGCCGCTGGCAACCGTTGAGCACCGACGCGAGACTACCGCCGCCCCGGCTGCGCGCCGCCATGGCCTACGATCGGGCTCGAGAACGACTCGTGCTGTTCGGTGGAGATGGGGGAAGGCTCACCGAGCTACGGGACACCTGGGAATGGGACGGTGCGGCATGGGTCGAGCGTACGACGGAAAACGGTCCGTTGCCGATCCAGGCCGGTGAGGAGCCGACAATGGTCTTTGATCCGGACCTGGAAGTCGTCGTTTTCCTCCGACCGGACGGCACCACGTGGACTTGGAACGGCGAGGTTTGGGCGCAGGCGGCGGCGGGACCCGCCTGGGCCAAGGACGTTCAGGCCGATCTCAAAAACTCCCGAGTCACGGCCGTCGCCTCCGATGGATCGCTCTGGTACTGGCAGGCGGGCACGTGGGAAAGTAGCACGCAAGCATCCGGCGCGTTCCCCGAGAGAGGAGACGTGAGGTTGGCCTTTGACAGCAGCGCGGAGCAGTTCATTGCCCTGCGCACGGGCTTTGCTTCTTCAGGCAGCGAAACATGGACCTTGAAAGATGGCGTCGCGCGGGAGGTTTCCGAGCGGGTCCCGAGCGTTCGCGCGCATACCGCCGCGGCATTCGATGCACGGCGTGGCCGCATCGTGCTGTTCGGCGGCACCTCCCAGGCCTTTGATCCGGTCCAGCTAGATGATACCTGGGAGTGGGATGGTGCAGAGTGGCTGCAGAAGCACCCAAGGGTCCGACCCCCCGTCTCCTCTTGGCACTCCATGGTCTATGATGCTGCAGGCCAACGGGTCCTCCTCCATGGAGCGTCCCGGGCAGGAGAGTCGGGGGACATGTGGGCGTGGGACGGGCAGGACTGGTCACTCATTCCCAACGCCACGAGCGCCGCCCCAGGGCGGGGCCGACTGATATGGAACGACGAGGGGGACCACGCGTTGCTGTTCGGCAATGGCAGCAACGAGACCTGGAGGTGGGACGACAACGGTTGGCAACAGCTCTCCCCCGCCGTCTCGCCCCCCGTTGTAGCGCGTCGCGGCCGGGCCATGGCCCATGACTCTGCTAGGAACGTGACCGTTCTGTTGAACGTCGACGTGGCAAGCAGCGGCGAGATCGGCGGCCTAGGGACCTGGGAATGGGATGGAGAGAACTGGGAGCAGCGTTCAGAACAACGGGTCACCTGGGACGAACCGATGAACCTCGTCTACGCTGCCGACCTGGGAACTACGTTTCTCGACACCAACTGGGAATGGAACGGAGAACAGTGGACACGCTTCACGCTGCCCGGCTCTCGCAATGAGGGCCTGAGGCACAACACGCTCGTGTATGATTCCCAACGCGACCGGGTGGTTGGGATCTCGCGCGACATGGCATTGTGGGAGTACTTCCAGGCCGGGGATGCCTGCAACCAGGACTCCGATTGCCGCACCGGGTACTGCGTGGATCAGGTCTGCTGCGACACGGCTTGCGGTGGCGCCTCCGGCTCCGATTGTTTGGTTTGTAGTCGCGGAGCTGGCGGGCCCATGGATGGACTGTGCGCCGCTCGGACGAATGCGAGTGAGTGCGAGACCGCGACCACGACGCTCGAGGCTTCTCCGGTGGCACCCGGGGCGGATGCAGGAATGGGAAGCGGGGTGAGTGGGACCCGCTCGTCCAGTTCCGGATGTGGTTGTGCCCTGGCCGTGCCGCGTCGTCCTGTGGGTATCTGGTTGGTGTTTCTTCCGATCTTGCTCGCATTCCGTCGACGAAGACGATGACTGGGGCGGATGCCGGCGGCCGTCCTGCCCGGAAGCTGTCCTAGCTAGTTGGCTTGGGCAGTGGCGTGCCGAACCCGTCCTCGCTCGCCTGGCATCGCCTCGCGACGGTGTCTCGCACCACCTGGTACAGCGTGCTGTGCCAAAGCCATTGTGGATGGCACGGCGTTGGATGTCGAAAGGCACCGGTGAGGACCTGCACGGACGAGCTTTGCCCGGCAGCGACGCGTTACCGCTGTTCGCTGTGAGGTTACGCGTGATGCGTAGGCCCGGGGCGTTTCCAAGGCGGAAGGCGCGGGCTCGAAAGGCAGGCAACATGAACAGTGCATTCAAGACCGACGGGCCCCGACGCGTGCGACGGGTCGGGCTCGTCCTAGCCCTCGCGCTTGCGGCCGGGCTGCTTCCGCCCGGGGAGGGCGAAGCGCAGGTGCGCAGTCAAGCTCGGAAGGCGGCGTTCCTCACGCCACTCAAGGTGCCTGAGCGCATCATCAAGCCCTTGTACCGCGAGCCCTCGGAGGCATGTCGCGCCGATGGGGCGTGTTCGGTCTTCGAGTTTTACCCACCCACGGCGACCACCGGTATGATGTCCGGACCCTGGATCGCCCAGCGGCCGGCGGGCGCGCCCCACGTTCGCGTTCAGATGATCGTGGACACCATCTCCAATCAGGCCGTGTCGGGTGTGGGCGCTGGTATTGGCGGCCCGGTCTTCATCGAATGGGATACCTCGAGCAGCGTGGCGGACGAGGAGCTGCCGCAACCGGTCGGTTGGCCCGTGCCACCGCCCGGAATGACCTGGGCTGTAGACCACGATGAGAACGGTCTGGGTGACACCATCTACGATGCGCTGGTCATGGACGCATGCGCGGGCTTTTCGAGCTTCCCCATTGAGCACGACGCATCGATCTATCCATTCGGGGGGGCCGAGATCGGCTCGTTCCACGGCGTGGACAACAGCACGCTCGATGCGACGGGGGTGTACAACATGCACTACGCCGTCGGCATCAGCGATGGGGCCGGGGTATCGCTCGTGCACGTGGTCGGCAAGGTCTACGTTAGCTGCACCTGGCTCGAAACCCTTTGACAGCGCGCGGGACCGGGCAGCCGCGTGGGTTCGTGAAGGACCTGTGAACCCACGCGGTCTCGGTGGCGCGGCTATTCGAGTGGCCGGGAGGCGTCCTGCGTCCAGGCGGCCATGGAGCCATCATACAGGCGCACGTCGGGGTAGCCCAGGTGGACCAGGACCAGCCAAGACATGGAGGCGCGTGAGCCCGTCTGGCAATAGGCGACCACGGTTGCGTCCGTTGGGATGTCGGCGTGGCGTGCCTCGAGCTCCGCGCGCGGTCGCAGGCGACCGGCGTCCACATTGTCTTGCCAAGGCAGGGGGAGCGCCCCCGGGACGTGGCCTGCGTCGTACTCCGCCTGGCTGCGCGCATCGATCAGGACCACATCAGGGTCGTCGAGATGGGCCTGCACCCACTGGGTGTCGACCCGCACGCGGGCGTTGACGCGGTCATCGGGATAGTCGGAGGTGGGCAGGTCCATCGCGCCCGCCTCGGCTGGCAGGTCACTGGCCTGCCAGGCGTCAAAGCCCCCGTCTAGCAAGTGCACGCGCTCGTGGCCTGCGTAGGCGAGGGTCCAGACAAGCCGGGCTGAGGCCAGGTCGCTCTGCTGACCGTAGACCACGATCGCGTCGTCTGGCGACAGCCCCGCACGCCCGAACGCTTCCGCAAGCACGTCGAGCGGGGCGACCTGCCCGGCCACGCCGTCGACTTCTGCGCGCAGGAGGCTCGTATCCAGCGAGCGGGCCGACGCAACGTGGGTCGCCTCAAAGGTCGGTCCGCTGCGGGCGTCCAGGGGGACCGGGCGTGGATCCGTGGCATTTGCATCCAGCCGGGTCGACAGCTCGTCCGGTTGCCACAGGATGTCACGAGGGCGTCCCAGTGGGCCGGCGTCGCGATCGCCGGCGTCCCCTATCGCAGAATCGAATGGCGTCTGCGGCTTTGAAGAATCGACGATACCCGCGTCGCACACCCGGAGGCTGCAGGCTTGCTGCGCGACGCCCGGTCCAGCGTCCGCGTCTTCTTCGCAACCCAACAGAGCCACGATTGTAGACGTGGCCAAGACCAGGCGCAGACAAGGCATGGGTGGGTTCGCCGGCATCGTGCAACGTAGCGTCGCGCAAGCCGGCGCCCACCGCAAGCACTGCTGGCCAGCCACCGAAACGCGGCGGTCTGGCCATGCTGCGCGAGCAGTTCCTACTTGCCCAGAATGGAGGTCATCCAGGGCACTTCCTCAGGTTGGGCGTTGCGGAGATCGGCCGCCCACTCCTCGTCCGTGAGGCGCTTGAAGTCTTCCGTGATGCGCTCGTGATAGGCATAGGCCATGCCTACATAGGCCTTGGGGCCGTCGCAGGTGTCGATGCTGACGACCATCATGCGCGGCAGTCCGGTGCCCACGTGCAAGATCTTCCCCACGATGTTGCCGGCCTCGTCGGCGGGCTGGGTGTGAACGTCTGCGATCGTGGGGTCCGCTGCCAGGGAAGAGTCGGCGTCGAAGAACAGGTCCGCGTACCAGCCATCCGGGACCTCGACGGTGGTGCAGCCGGCCGCCATTGTTTCCACGCGCACGCTGCGGTTGATGAACGCCATGTGGGCTTCCGAGAAGGGCTCGCCGCGCTGCTGGAACTCGGCCATCTCTGCGAGCGTTCCGCTCGTCGAGGCCAGGGCGTCGAAATAGGTGGCGAGTCGCATGACAAAGCCATCGTTGGCTTGCGGGGCACCCTCTGCCAGCTGCACAATCCGCTGGCCCTGCTCGGCGTAGCGCTCCAGCGCGCGGAAGAAGGCCGGATAGGGGTCCACGTAGACGTCGGGGAACTCGCAGGCAGGCTGCCCGGTGTACGACTGCTTGGCGTACAGCAGCGTGTCGTGGCGCAGCTGCGCCCAGGACCCGAGCTGGCTATTGAGCACGCGCAGCCCAAAGGCCTCGGTGGTTGCGATCTCGGGCATCCCTTCGGGGCTCGCATCCGAAGGGGGCGAAAGGGCTCGCAGGGCGGACATCCACAGGTTGTAGAAGTTGGCGTCCCAGAAGTCGTCCCCGTGGCCATCCACGATCACGCGCATCCCGGCCAGGGCGCCCGGGTAGCGTTCGACCCGTTCGAGCTCGGGCTCGAGCAGCGAAAGGGCCTGGTTGTTGCCCAGGGCGGCGAAGGCGGCGTCCAACGGGGACGGCATCATGCGCCCCACTCGGTCATAGGTGACGGAGCTGAAGACGTGCGAGTCGACGATGTAGCGCTGGCCGAAGACGAGAAAGCTGCGGTTCAGCGGGAGCGTCATGCCCGGCGTGTCGTTGACGACCAGGTGGCTGGCGATCTGCTGGGCTCCGTAGTCGCCCGCCACGATCGCCGCCACGACGTCTTCCTTCGGGGCCTGCTTGGCGGCGTCCAGTCCTCCCAAATCCTCGATCAAGGTGGCGACCTCCGGCACGACCATGTAGTCGCTCTCGCCCACAAACGTCCGGATGGTCTCGTCGATCCGCTCCCAGCGCGTCCGGTCCGCCGCCACCAGTTCGGCCAGTAGCAGGGTTGCCTGGTACTGCTCGGGCCGGAACACCTGCTGGCCGTTGGGCAGCGTCTCGATCAGCCGGAGGTCCACCCGCCCAAGCCACATCATGGCGCGGAAGTACCTCTCGAGTTCCGGCCCCCGGCCCGTGTAATGCCCGCGGGGGGTGAACTGGGAGAAGTCCAGCATGCGCGGCTTGCCGAACAGTGTCGGCGTCGCGATGCCATTGGCCGCCGTCGCCTGCGCCACGAAGCTCTCGATTTGCTCTGCGTCTCCGCCCGCCACCGGCGCGACCGTCTGGCCCTTGAGCAGGGAGGTCGCCACCGCCAGATAGAGGTCCGCATCGGCCTTGGTCGTTGCGTCCCAGGTCGCGTCGGGCAGTTGGCCGCGCATCGTTTCGAGCAGCGCGTTCAGGTCCGCGATCAGGATCTGCTCCTCGAAGGCCAGCAGGATCTCGTCATAGGAGGTGTGGACCGCCTCCAGCAGCGTATCCGCCGACACGTACAACGGCAGGTGCTCCATATAGATGGCGCCCAGCCCACGTAGAAAGGTGGGGAACTGGCGGCGCGGAGAAATCACCAGGCCCTTGTCCCCAAACACTTCCAACTCGCCGTCGTTGAGCGCAAGGGCCGAGGCCTGGATGCGGTCCAGGTGCGCGCTGGTTGCCGGATCATAGCTGAGCCCATCGGTCAGGCCAGCCGGATAGGCGGACAGGGCCTCGTCGGCGTTCATTGCGCGCGCGGCGCGCACGGAGGTTTGGAGCTCCTTGAAGGTGGTCTCCTGGTCCACGTCCACAAGCCCAGGCTCCGGCTCGACGATATCTTCCGGCATGAAGGGTTGGGTGGGGTCCTTGACCGGGTTCGGCGGCACGCCCGCTGCCGGGTCCTGCACGCTGACCGCGGGGTCCCATGCGCCGACCGCGGGGTCCATGGGCCCGCGGACTCCCGGCTGCTGGCTTCCGGGGGCGGGCCGCGCGGGAACCATTGCCTGCGCTTGGTTGCCGGCGGCCCCGTCGGGGACGTCGGGCGCACCATTCGAGGGGGCCTGGCAGGCGCCGGCGATCAGAAGCGCGAGCGGCAGGGCAGGGGAAAGTCGATGCTTCCATTCGATGTGAAATGGGCCGGCGTGCAATGCACCGGGGTGGGATGGATGTCGGAAGGAGGCGCTCGGTTGGCTGGGCAGCATCTATCGATTCTCCTGGCTTCTCACCCGAGGACGCACGATCCATACCAAGCAGTCCTCGGGAAAGTACTTCGGATTCATAGGGAAAAGCCGCGGCACCCATGTGGGATGCTGGCACATATCGGCACAGTGCGGGCGAGATGCATGGCCGCGTCACGTGCGCTACCGGGACCATGGTTCGTACTCGCGCGGCCGCAACAGAGCCAAGCTCGCGACGGCAGGAGGCACGGGTCGAAACGAAACGCGTGCCGGCGGAGCCATCCGGACCTGCAGGTGGGCTCTGTGCCACGGACACCAGCCTGCGGCGCGCGGCGACACACGTGACCCGTTCACGGGGCGGTGGCCGTGAAGGAACCGTTCTTGTCCCGCTGGGCACCGACAGAACCTCAACGACTCGGTAGGCCCTTGGGCAGATCCAAATGGTCTGGCCCGCTGTCGCGCGGGCATGGGTGGGAGGCTTCGTAGCGTGATGGCAACGGGTCGTGGCCAGACCGCCCATCGGGCCGCACCGGCCACGTACCGCGCCTCGTCTGTCCGAGATGATCGGAGCGCGCCCAGCGATGGGCCTGAATCAAATATCCTTCAAATCGCTTCAGTCCTAGTGGTGCGTCGATGGGGCGCCGGCACGTGCTCGCTAGCGCGGTAAGCGTTGCGTGAACGGGTAGGGCGAATAGCTTCGCGACTTCCCTTGGCTTTGCATT
>JAPPOR010000506.1 GCA_028817905.1 Myxococcales bacterium | reverse complement strand
AAGCGGCCAGTCGCTCTCAGTCATCCAAGTAGCGACGACCGCTTGCAGTCGGCAGTGCGCCAGCTGCTCCGCTAGCCCGGATGATTCATGAACTCTGCATCGCCTCGCTTGTTCTTCGACTTCACACGCCTTTCGTCGCCCTCGCAAATACAGGCAGTATGTGGGTCGGTCGCCGAAAAGCCGTGTGAAGCCGAATCCCTGCGCGATCCGACGCAGAGTTCATGAATCATCCGGGCTAGCCCAGTATCGTGCGGGCGATGATGCGCCGCTGAACCTCGCTGGTGCCCTCGCCAATGCGGCATACACGCACGTCGCGCAGGTGGCGCTCGACCGGAAAGTCATCGATGTAGCCATATCCGCCGTGGATCTGCACTGCGTTGTCACACACGCGATGGGCCACTTCGGAGGCGTACAGCTTCGCGATGCTGGCCTCTTGCGCGTAGGGTTTGCCCGCATCCGCTAGGGCGCACGCGCGATAGATCAGGAGCCGAGCTGCATCCAACTCCGTGCGGGCGTCGGCCAGCATCCACTGTAGGCCTTGGAAGTCTCCGATCGGGTGCCCGAACTGCTTGCGCTCCTTGGCGTAGCGCACGGCCGCCTCGAACGCACCCTCCCCCAGGCCAAGCGCCATGGCGGCAATGCTGATGCGCCCCTTGTCGAGGATCTGCATCGCGTTGATGAACCCCTCGCCCTCCACGCCCACCCGTTGCTCGTCGAGCAGCTCCACATCGGTGAGCGCGAGCTCGGCGGTGTCACTGGCCCGACAGCCAAGTTTCCCTTCCAGCTTGGTGGGCGCAAAACCAGGCGTACCTCCCTCGACGGCAAACGCGGTAATGCCGCGATGGCCGAAACCCGGCTCAGACAGCGCCAACACCACACAGACGCCGGCCACCGATCCCTGCGTAATGAACATCTTGGTGCCGTTGAGGACCCACCGCTCGTTGCGGCGCTCGGCCCGCGTGAGCAGCCCGGCGGCATCCGAGCCCGAGCCCGGTTCAGTCAGAGCCCACGCACCGAGCCACTCTCCGGTAGCCAGCTTGGGCAGGTAGCGCGCACGAAGCGTTTCACTGGCGAAGTTGGCCAGGTGAGAGGACCCCAGACCATTGTGTGAGGCGACGGTGATGCCCACCGAGCCATCCACCCGCGACATTTCCTCAACGATGATCGCGTAGGCGAGCGTGTCCAACCCAGCTCCGCCGTATTCGGGATCGATTTGGATCCCGAGAAAGCCCAGATCGCCCAGTTTGGGGATCAACTCCACAGGGAACCGTTCGGCGCGGCTCCAGGCTTGGGCGTGCGGCGCGATTTCCGCGCGTGCGAATTCGCGGGCGGTATCGCGAATGGCTCGATGGGTCGGTGAAAGCTCAAAGTCCATGGTCGCTACAAAACTGATCATGAACAGGACCATGCGATCGGTCAATCGTGGGTAGTTCGGCATGCAATCCCCCACATGGTATTGTGAGGTGTGCGGGCCGGCGCATCACACCAGGGCGACAGGCGGGCAGAGCGCCTCGGGCTGACCGCGATCCGGGGGACGCTCTCGGACCCCCAAGAGCAGCTGGCCTTTGCCCAGGACCTGGCTCAGCAGCTCTGGAAGCGAGCGCTACAGCTCCAGCGCCCCGCGGAGCAACGGCGCAATCACCTACTCGCGGCGATGATGGCCGACGATGGCGGGCAGACGCTGACGACCCTGCTTACCGATCGGATCTTCAGAACCCAAACACCGCGTAAACTGGCCTCTGAGGTCTCCTACCTGCTCGACGCTCTCGGGGTGCCCACGTATTTGGCGCTTCACGAACGCTGGCAACTGGGATTGGCAGCGTTCGTCGGACGCTTCATGCCGAAAACGGTCGCCCGCGGCATGGAACGACGCATCCGGGCTGAGACGAGTCATTTGCTGCTCCCGAGTCAGGGGTCCCTGCTGGCACGCTATCTGGCCGAGCGTCGAGCCCAGGGTGTGCGGGTCAACCTCAATCATCTGGGCGAGGCGGTGTTGGGCGAGGCCGAGGCCGAGCGTCGCCGAAAAGCCTACATGGGTCTGCTCAAGCGCCGCGACGTGGAAGCAATATCGGTCAAGGTGTCGTCCATCTTCAGCCAGGTGGACCCCCTCGCCTTCGAGCACAGCGCAAGCACGCTCGCGGAGCGATTGCGCGAGCTGTACCGGGTGGCTCTCACAAGCCCTTTCGTCAGGGCGGACGGAGTGCCAGTACCCAAGTTGGTCAATCTGGACATGGAGGCATACCGGGACATGGAGCTGACCCTCCGGGTCTTCCGCAATGTCCTCGACGAGATGGAGTTCCTGCCCCTTTCGGCGGGGATCGTGCTCCAGGCCTACCTGCCGGACGCGGCCGAGCACCAGCGTACGCTGACAGCCTGGGCACGCGACCGGATCGCACACGGGGGCGCCCCGATCCGCCTACGGATCGTCAAAGGCGCCAATCTCGCGATGGAAACCGCAGACAGTTCCATACGCGGGTGGCCCGTGCCTATCTACTCGGACAAGGCCGCGGTGGATGCGAACTTCAAACGCATGATGGCCTTCGGCTGCTTGCCGGAAAACGCGTGCGCCGTTCACCTCGGACTCGCGAGCCACAATGTCTTCGACCTGGCCCTCGGCTTGACCCTGCGGGCCCATCACGGAGTCGAAGCGCAGGTGGGCCTCGAGCTGCTATCCGGGATGGCGGAGCCCCTGCTGCGCGCGGTCCGCGAGGTGTGCAACGACGTGCTCGTGTACGCGCCTTCGGTCGAACGAAATAGTATGCACACCGCGATCGCCTACCTCGTCCGACGTCTCGACGAAAACACCAGTCCGGACAACTTTCTGCATCACAGCTTCGGCATGCGGGTCGGCGATGACGCGTGGAACGCCCAACAGCGCGCGTTCGCAAGCGCCTTCGCGGGACAAGACGAGGTCTCCAGCCAGACGCGCAGGACCCAGAACCGGGCAGAGCCCCAACCGGGCCTGGAAGTGTCGGGCCCGTTCTCCAACGAGCCCGACACGGATTTTGGGCTAGCGCACAACCGGGCCTGGCTCCAAACCCACTTGCGGCACGCCCAAGCAGCGCCTCCGAGCACCATCGCTCTGCAGATCGGGGGCGACCGCAGCCTTGGCGAGCACGTGGCCGAAGGGTTTGACCCGTCGCGGCCGGGCATCGTGCCGTACCGCTACGCCCTGGCCACTCCGGACGACGTGGAGCGGGCGCTCGCGTGCGGCACCCGTGCAGAACGGACGTTCGGACGCACGGATCTGGACCATCGCCGCAAGATGTTGGCCGCCGTCGCACAGCGCTTGCGCGACCTTCGCGGCGAACTGATCGCGGCCATGGTGCTCGACGCCGGCAAGCGCCCCGAGCAAGCGGACATCGAGATCTCGGAGGCAATCGACTTCGCGGAGTTCTACGGACGCAGCTTGGGCGCGCTCGAATTGCCCGACGTGGAGCTTCGGGGGCGCGGTCTGACCGTGGTAACGCCTCCCTGGAACTTCCCGCTGGCGATCCCGGCCGGCGGGGTCTGTGCCGCCCTGGCTGCCGGCAATCCGGTGATCCTCAAGCCCGCGCCCGAAACGGTGCTGGTGGCGTCGATCCTGGCCGAAGCTTGTTGGGAGGCGGGCGTGCCACCGGAGGTGCTCCAGCTATGCCTCTGCGAAGACGAGATCGCCTCGGCGCTGGTGCGCGACGCACGCGTGGCTGCGTTGATCTTGACGGGGGCCACCGCCACCGCGCGGCTGTTCCAGCGCCTGCGCCCCGACCTTCACTTGCTCGCGGAGACGGGTGGTAAGAACGCCATCCTGGTTAGCGCCCTGGCCGACCGCGATCAGACCGTTCGCGACGTGGTGAGTTCCGCGTTCGGGCATGCCGGGCAAAAGTGCAGCGCCGCAAGCCTGCTGATCTGCGAAGCCGAAGTCTACGAAGACGCGGGCTTCCGCGAGCAGCTGCGCGACGCCGCAGGAAGCTTGCCGGTCGGCAGCGCCTGGCAAAGCCAGAGCGTGGTCACGCCCCTGATCCATCCGCCGTCCGGGCCCTTGCGACGCGCGCTGGACGGGCTCGACGAGGGGGAATCCTGGCTGCTGGCGCCCCAACAAGACCCGGACAACCCGCGCCTCGTCAGTCCGGGAATTCGCTGGGGTGTCCAACGCGGTGCATTCTGCCACACGACCGAGTTGTTCGGCCCTGTGCTGTCGGTAATGAGAGCCGATGACCTGTACGATGGGATCGAACTCGCGAACGCCACGGGCTACGGACTGACCTCGGGGCTCCAGTCACTGGATGAGCGCGAACATGCCCGTTGGCTGCGACGCATCCGTGCGGGCAATGTCTACATCAACCGCGGCATCACCGGCGCCATCGTCCGCCGCCAGCCATTCGGCGGGTATGGCGAATCGAGCTACGGACCCGGGGCCAAGGCCGGGGGGCCAAACTACGTCCTGCAGCTCACACAGGCCAAGCTCCGCAAGCGACCCCAAACGGCCCACCCGCCGGTCCCGGCAGCCGCGACCCTGCTGGCGAGCGCCAAACCCCTGCTCGACCCGAAGGCGCAGAAGCGCTTGGCGCAGGCTGCATGCGATTTCGGTGCCGCCATGGCGCAGCACTTTGGGTTGGACCACGATCCCAGTCAGGTCATCGGAGAGCGGAACGTGTTTCGCTACGTGCCCCGAGCACCCATGCTTGTGCGCCTCTGCAAGACCGGGTGCTTCGGTGCGGAGGAGCTGGAATCGCTTCTGCTGATCTGTTGCGCGGCGTTGAGCGCAGGGGCGGGTTTCGCCCTCAGCCTGCCGCAAACACGACTGGACGAGCACCCGCGGCTCTCCACGCTAAAGCCGCTGCAGGTCATTGCGGAGGATGATTCGGAAGTGATCGGGCGCGTCGGGGAGTTCGAGTGCATTCGAGCGGTGGGGGCTCCCAGTGGGGGCCTGGCCGAGGCATGCCTGTCGGCTGGTGTCTACCTGGATGCCTCACAGGGGCTGCCAGTCGGCCGCCTCGAGTTGATCAAGTACCAACGCGAGCAGACCGTCAGCATTTCCTATCACAGACACGGAAGTCTCGCGCCCGCTCGCCTGCTGCCAATGCTGCGCCAGTTGGATCCGCAACGCGCACCTGCGCAGGAAAAAGAATAGTAGTTTCAATGCCTTTGGCGTGCCAAACCGCATTCCCGGGCTCGGCCCTGCCCCAGGGCCCGACGCCGAAAGGGTCTTACGGGTGAAAAAAAAGCCACTAGTCGTGACAGCCGGGCGTGACTAGGTTCGGGCACCATGGGTGAGGTCATCAACCTGAACAAGTACCGGAAGTACCGCGCGCGCGTCGCGGCCGAAAGCACGGCCGCGGAGAACCGTCGCAAGCACGGGCGCAGCAAGGCGGACAAGGAAGCCGAACGGGCGCGCGCGGACAAGGCCATGCGCATGCTGGAGCAGCATTGGCTCCTCAAGGGCACCCCTCCCAGCGACGACAACGACAGCTAGCTAGTGTCCATCCCGAGAGCTTCCCGAAGGGAAGTTTCAGCCTAGCCCGCATCCATCACCAAGGCACGTGATGCTCGTGCAAGTGATCGGCTTCGCAGGGGTTTCGGTGAAGGAGGGAATACTCGCTGTATTGCTGCCTGAAGCGAAAGCGTTGCGGAGTCGAGCAGTTGTGCGAGGGCGCGTGATTTGGTGATGGATGCGGGCTAGCTTGGATCATTCACCAACGCGCGTGATGTTCGTGCAGGTAATCGTCTGCGCACCGGTTTCGGCGGAGTCGGGAATCCTCGCTGTATGGTCGACGGAGGCGAAAACGCGGCGGAGTCCAACGGTTGTGCGAGGCGCGTGGGGTGGTGAACGATCAGGGCGCATGGGGGGGCGTCCTTCACAGTCCCCGGAACAGCGGGCGGCCGATGTCGAGGCCCGGCCAGGGAATGGCGGCCAGGGTGAGGACCAGCCAGGCGATTTGAAAGCGGAGCACGGTTCGTAGGCGCGCCTGATCGTCTGGTTTGCGCTTGGCTCGCACCCGGCCAACGTGGGCCACCACCACTGCCAGAAACATGGTAAGGGAGTGTTCCACGCTGAAGAAGCGGAGCACCGGTGATTTCATGGCAGCGGCCAGGTCGGCAAGGCCCGCGGATGTCAAGGGGCTGAGGGCGAAGTAGAGCAACAGGCCCAGCAGCAACTGCGTGTCGAGGGATGCCAGGAACACGGTCGCAAGCCGCTCGCTCCGGGGCGACCAGCGTTTGTCGCTCCGCAATTGAGTGATGGCGACGACGAGTAGCGCAATGCCAGCGGCGAGCACCGCGTAGCGTAGCCAGGAATGAATGAACAGGACGAACGCGTACATGGCCGGGCGGAGCGTCCGAGGCTTCGCCCCCAATTGCAACCTCGCCGGACGATTCGGTCGGCTGCTGTGGTGGCGGGCCGCTGGAGGTCGAGCGCGGTTGGTGGCTTGAGTTTGCAGGAGGGATCTTGTACGGACTATCGGTTGTGCCGGAAAATTCGCATGTATCGCAGCCACTTCGTGTGTTTCAGCCCGCTGTCCGCCGGGTCACGCGTATCGCGCTCTTCATGGGGCTGCTTGGATGTGGCGCCGCCAGTTCGTCTCAGCTGGTTCCCACCGAGCCCACCGATGGCGCTTCGACCGAGAGTGCCGGCGCCGACACGCGCGCCGGGGCCGAGCCAGCCGCTGAGGTGGTCGTGCCTGCCGAACTGCGGTCGGCGCCCCTGCCCCATCGCGTCGTGGCCCGACGTTTGAACAACCCACGGGGCATGCATCCCTTTCCAGATGGTGGGTTGCTCGTGTCCGAGGCGGGTACCGGGGAAACGGCGGTACCCGGCAGTGGGGCACTGCTCCGACTCCGGGACAACAACGGCGACGGTGACTTCGATGACGAGGGTGAGCGGGAGACTGTCCTTGCGGACCAGCCCTCCAAGAACATCTTTAACATCGTGCGCCGCGACGAGGTCTTCGGGATGGCAGCCATCGCCGAGGGTGACGGCGTTGTGCTCGCTTCGCTGGCGTTCTTTGGCGGGCCGTCCACCATCTATAGCGTACAGGGCGACAAGGTGTCGGAGTGGGGTTCGACCCACGGTAACGTCAACGACCTGACCTACGAGCCCAAGGGGCAGCGCTGGTACGGAGTGGCGAGCACGACCGATGAGATCATTCGACTTCTCCAGGGCGGCCTCTCCGAGCGCGTGATTAAATTTCCAACCTTGCCCAGCGGCCAGGATTCGGTGCCCGGATATGTCGAGCACGACCCGGCGACGGGGGAGCTGCTGGTTACGCTGTTTTCTGGCTCACCCGAGGGTGAGGAGGGGGGTGATGGGACGGAGCTGGTGCCGAGGGCAGGAGGCATCGTCGCCGTCAATCCCGACAAGAAGACCTTTCGATGGGTGGTCGCCGGCTTGACCGTGCCCACGGATTTGGTGGTGGCACCGGACGGCAGCATCTACGTCCTCGAGTTTTGCGACGCCTTTCTCGACCCTGTCACCCGACGCGAAGACATGCAGGGAGAGGCCATGCACGGGGGCTTTCGTCGCTTCTCGGGACGCTTGCTGCACGTGGATCGACAGACCGGCGCGGTTGCGGTGGTGGCCACCGGCCTGGACCAGCCAACGAATATGGTGCTGGCTGGAGACCGGCTCTACATCGCGGAGGGCATGGGAACCCCCGGCCGTCAGATTCCCACGCCGTCGGGCCCCAAGCCACTCGAGGGTTTCATTTCCTCCGTCGATCTGTCTCGCTAGCCCGCATCCATCACCAAGGCACGTGATGATCGTGCAAGTGATCGGCTTCGCAGGGCTTTCGGTGAAGG
>JAPPOR010000581.1 GCA_028817905.1 Myxococcales bacterium | reverse complement strand
CGACCTGGCCGGCTCTGGCTCAGCCGTAGAGCCTATGTCCTCGGTCTCGGCATCTCCGTCTGCCAGAAAGCGCAACCGCATCACTTCGCTCCGCAAGCGCTCGTACGCGACAGCATCGACCTCGGCTCCATCGGTGGCGGCCGCGAGCTCGAGTTGGTCGTCGCGACACAGGTAGAGGTAGCCAGCACGCGCGCGCGTCCCGCTCACGATCACATTCAGTGCAGCCTCGGCGCGGTTCGCTGTGTTCAGCACGCCAGCGATCGCGCGCCGCGTCGCGGTGCTGAGCCCGAAGAGCGGCGGCCGCCGGGAGTGCGTGGACGCGGGGCTTTCGCGCAGACCGGCAGCGACGGCGGACGCAGCGAGTCGCTCCGCTTTTGCGATCAAGCTCGGGTTCTTGGCCGCGCGGAAGCGCTGGTCCATCTCCGCGAAGTGAAGCTCAAATGCAGCCACATCGGCCATGGTGACCGCAACGTCGGCCCGCGCGTGGTGCAGCAAGCCAATGAGCATCGGCTGGTCTTCTTTGCCGGATTCCGCCAGCATCGCTTCAAGAAGCTCCACCGCTCGCGCGTGATTTCCGAGCCCCGCTTCCGCCAGCGCGAGCTGTCGCCGTGGCTCGAGGTAGTGCCCCGCGAGGCGGCACACGTCATGGCCCGCGCGCTTCAGAAGCTCGCTCGTGAATTCCTTGCTGCGCGCGTACTCGCCGGCCATGTTCAGAGCGTTCGCGAAACCAAAGCAGGCGCGGAATACCTGCCAGGCGCTCGACTCGCCATGAGTTCTCAGCTCCGCGAGAATGCGTTCGTACAGGGAAATGGCACGCGAATGCTCCCCGCGGAGCATCAGATGTGTGGCACCCGCAACTTTGGCATAGACCTCGAGACTCTTGTGGTTCTTGGACCTGCGTGCAAGCTGCTCGTGAATGGTGCGCACGGCCTGGGTGTTGCCGCTGCGGATCTCACTGTCCAGCAACAGGATCGGCCAGAAGATCTCGGCCTGCCAGGTCGTGCTGCCCTGCACCGCAAAGAGCTCGACGCGTTCTCGATACTGGGCGACCGCCTCGGATTCGCCGCGGAAAGCGTGGTGCAGCATGCGCACTTCCTCGGCGGCCATCGCCCAGACCCGAACGCCCAGCGTCTCCATCTCCCGCGCAACTTCAAGCGAGCGCTTGCCGAACTCGTACGGATACACGCAGCCGAGACAGAACAGGATGCCGCCGTACATCGCCTTCCAATGGGCGCCGAGTGCCTCTTTGACCTCGGGATCCGGAAAGTCTCGCCGCAGCTTCTCGAGTAGATCGCGCGCGGCACCCTCCCGACCGGCGCTCATCAGGTACTGCGCCCTGGCAGAGACCACCCCGTCGCGGCCAAATCCAGCTGACGGTTGGCCCGCCGAGGTAAACCGCATCAGGCCGGACTTGGTGCGGACAAGGCCCCTGGACCAGCCAACGGTGATCTCCTGCTCCTGCGGGTCGGCCGCGTCGCTCAATACCATAAAGCGCCCGCGCCAGTCCTCGGAGGATCGGACGATCACCCGCCCGTTGATACCGAACGACGTGTCAAACCCGGCCTGGGGTTCGATGTCGCTCTGGATTTCTAACGTCACAGGTTCCGTCTCACCCTCCCCAGGGACTTGATCATCCATCCCCTGTTCACTCGCATCACCCTTTGGCTGACCCGAAGGCCCGCCTCCGACGCAAGCGCCCAACCAACCCAGGCAAATGCCCGCCATAAAGATGGATTGTTGTCCCCGGTGCATCGATCCCCCCGCCAGAGATGGCACACCCAAGTGCGTGGCCATCGCCCCATTCGACTGGACGAGGGGCCGTTCCATTCTAACCTAAACCAAGGACGGGTAGCGTTAGGGCGGGGGCTGCACCGCCAACCTTGACTGGGGCCTGTGCCGGTCGCGTCGGGCATCCTGCGCCGCCCTGTCGTGGAACGTGGGCTTTCACCGACGTCTCCGCCGCGCGTGGTCTGGCACCCTTGCCCGCAATCGCGGGGAAAGGATGAGGACGACGCGCTCGAACGGGTGCCTCCTCTCAGCACCGAATGTGCCAGCGCGCCTCAGGAGCGAGCAGGGGGGCGGACGGGTCCGGTTCATCGGCGGTGGGGTTCCGCCGCTGAAGATGAGAACGTTTTTCGCATGCCCGGAGCGTGACTACCGACGTTGGACGATAGTCAGAACAAGCCGCACCGGTTTCCAGACTGTCCGAGGCTTTCTGGCGTCGGTGAGCTACTCGTCGCCCGGCTGCCTCTCGATCTCCGCGGAGGTTTCGCTTCGGAAGCCGAAAGCCTCTTTCATTCGCATGAGCCGCTGGCGGAGTCGCAGGTGGGTCTTGTCCAAACGCGCTACCGAGGACGAGTGGTCAAAGGCCCCTTCCTGCGATTCTTGGCAGTCCGCGAGCTGCTCGGTTCGCGTTTCGTGCGCCTGCAACTTCAGAGACTCCAAGATTTGTGCGGCGATGGAATCGCAGTCGCACGGCTTCACGAAGATGTAGTCGACGTTGCCGCCGTGGACATCACATCCCATGGCGGCCTCGCTACCGGCCCCTGTTAGCATCATGCATATCGTCTCTGGATAGAGTTCGGTCACGATGCCGAGGAGCTCCGATCCCGACGTCCCGGGCATGCACTCATCAGCCAGTACGAGCGCGTAGGGTTGCCCATCCATGAGCTCGAGAGCTTCTCGTGCGGAACCGGCGGTGTCGACGCGATAGGGAAGCTCCATCATGGCTCGACGGAGACTATCGCGAACGTGCTTGTCATCATCGACAAACAGGACTCTTGTTGGAGGTGCCTCGGAGGGAACTGACAGCTGCGACATGGTGGCTAGAAGATCCAACGGCAGGCCGGGTCGATCACAGGAGGGGCGTGATGTGGAAATGCCCATTCTCCAACGCGTTTGTGGTCCGCCAAGCTCCTCTTGGAACCCGTCCCGTCATTCTTCGCCCTACTCGTCAAGCGTCCACCCGGAATTGAGACACAGCAGCAGCGCGAACGGTTCACTTTCGGACAACGAGTCATTGAAGGGTCAAGCGGGCCTCTTTCCGATACTCCTAGACGCGCACTTCTTGGCCAAGCGCAGTCAAATTCGCCCCGCAGCCGCCGTTGGTTCCTGTCATGGAATCCAGCAGTCACAGCAGTACGTCTCCGACCTTGTCGCAGCCGGGGTACACACCAATGCCCGCACCTCAGTCGGCGGGGCAGATGCGCCCCCGTTTGGCGGAGCGGCGGGCTCACCCGCGGGTTCGGGTCCTGCTCGACGCGCTTGTTCTTGTCGAGGAGACGCATGGGCTCACGCCTCACACGATCGTGAACCTGTCTGCTGGGGGTGCGTTGCTCGTGGGTGAGCCGGTCCACCCGGTCGGCGCAGAGGTTACGATCTTGGTACAGATGGCCCGCCGCCGCCAACCGCTAAGGCTGCGAGGAAGCGTGGTGCGTGTAGACGTCACAGCCCCGTCCTTCGCAGTCCGCTTCTCCCTGGCACCGAAGACCGAGGACCTCGTACAAGAACTGGTGACCCGTTGCCTGCTCGCCCTGAAATAGGGGTCAGGCAGCTGGAGGCCAGCCGCGCGATATATCCAAGTACCAGGATATCCGGCCGATGACGTCGACAATCGCATGGTCCGCGACGCTCTTCGGCAAGCTCACCAGGGACCAGCAGCTTCTACTCGAATTGACCTATTGGGGCGGGCTCACATCGTATAGCCGTGAGCTGCTACCAGCTCCGCCCGCTTCTTGTCGATCGGCGCCGGCAGGACAGTGCGTTCACCTGATCACTCGATCCCTTCGAGCGCCTGTTCAGCGAGGGCGTAGGCACGTGCTGCACCGGGCACGTGTGGCGGCATCGATGTTGGGCGGTCACGCCGGACCACCACCTCATAGAGGGTGCCGCCCATTGGGGCATCCTCGAGTTGAACGTGATCGGCGATCTGCTCGTACTCGAGCTGGTCCTCGCTCAGGCTCGCGATGATCGCCTGGGCATCCCGAGCCTTATCTGTGTGCAGGTACAGATGACAAATCGTCTCTCGACAATCGATCTGATGAAGTGTTGCGGCCAGATTCCCTGTTTGTCGCGGGAACTCTCTACGCAGCTGCTCGGCCCAGGTTGGATCGGGTAAGTCGTGGCTTGCGACGGGCAGTAGCGGCGCTGCGAACCCGACGAGACCAGGAGGCGAACGAGGACTGCTTCGAACGGCATCAGCCGTGCTGGCGGTTTCGTTCACCAGGTTCACGCTGTCGCGCCCCAACGGGCGCCTCGAAGGCGGACGCGAAAGCGTCGCTTCGGAACTCGCGGGTGAGCCGTGCCACGTAGCGCCGGTCCACTTGAAGCATAGCGGCTGCCCGACAACAATTGCCGCCGGCACGCGCCATCGCCGCGCGACTCATGAGGCCGCGCAGGTACCACTGGGCTTCCTTGAGCCCGACCCGCCCGACAAGCAGCTCAGCGGCGCGCCGGCACAGCTGCACGTCGTCGCCCAGCTCCAAGAGGCACTGGTTCAGCTGCGAAAGCTGGATCGGCCGCTCGAGGTAGCCATCGGCGTACGAGAGCAGCAAGCCGGCGATCAGGCTGCGCGGCGCCCGGTCACTCATCACGAGCACGATCGGGCGCGCCGCTCCCTGCGCTACGGCGCGAACAAGGTCGAGGCAGTCGCTACCGTCGCTGAATGTCGCTTCGACCAACACGATGTCGTGCGACCGGTGCAGCGCCTGGGCCGCCGAAGACCAGTCGTGCGCGCACTCTACGGCGGCGAAGGGTAGGCCCCGCAACCTGCGCTTCATCGCGCTGCAGCTCTGACGTTCGTCGCTCACGAGGAGCAATGAGCCGAAACCGGCCGTCACCAGCAGGCGTCCGTTACACGGAGCACGCTGAAGGCCCTGACCTCGCAGTCCGCGTCCTCGACCGCGCCCGCGGGGGCATCCGCGTCGAGCCACGCGTCCGGGGACGCGAGCTCATCGGCCGGCATTGCCCCGATCGGGGACATCGGGCGCGTCGTGTCGTGAATGCGTTGCTTGGTAAGCTCATAGACCTTGAGCTGTGGTTGGGTCGTAGCCGGGGCCACCAAGGCCGCCCCCCACACGGGGAGGGGCGCCGATCCCCCGACCGCGGTGGTCGGGGCCACCGACACTCTCTCCGCGGTACCTGCCCCGGCACCGTCCTGAACTATGGCCTGGTGGGTCGTGGAGGCCCCGGACGGGACACCTGCGGAGTCCGTGTTCGACGTCGCTCCGCCGCTGCCTTGCGACTGGCAACTGGAAATCTCCGCCAGCAGTCCAGCGGTCGGCAGCGTCGGGTACGGTTTCATCTGACTGTATGCTTTGCGTGCCATGACAACTCCTGCGTTAGACGTCGTCTGGATTGCTAGCCGAACGGCCGTCACGGCGACGTCAGACAAGCGTCAAAAGCCAACCGTGGCCGTTCGTCCGCAGTGAATCCGAATATTTGAGCCTGAACCACGCCTTGGCAGTGGATACCGGCGGCGGGATGCCGCAGCCTGCTTGCTGTTGTCAGGCTGGAAGTGGGGCGGCGCTTCTGTCAACTGGAAAGCAGGCCGTCCACGCGCTGTCGGCCGCGAACGATCGAGCATTCCGCGAACAGGTCTCGCGCGCGCATCCAATGGCGCCGCGCGGCCGCCGTGTCGCCCTCTACCTGCGCCAGCTCGCCCAGCGAAACGAGCGTGTCGGCCAGGTCGATTCGGGCACCGTACGTGGAATGCATTCGCAGGGCCCGCTCAAGACTGGCGCGGGCCGCCGGTAGCTGCCCCAGCACCAGGGCAGCGCCGCCGTGGACGCACAACCCGCGCGCAAGAGCCGTGGAATCGTCGACGGTACGTGCAAACCCGACGGCTTCTTCGGCCAGCCGGTAGGCCCGCTCGTGCTCACCCAAACGCATGACGCCTCTCGCATGATCGACGCGTGAATACGCCGCAAACGCGTGCAGCCCGTGCTGCTCGAGCTGTGATAGGAGCTCCTCGAGCAGCGTCACGCCCTCCTCGACCTGCCCCCCTCCTATTTGGACATGGGCCCGGAACAGCAGGGCATGCATCCACGTAATCGGCTCCTTGCACAGCGCGAGGCTGCGCTCTGTGGCCGCCATGGCTTGCTCCCATTGCTGAACCATCGCGTGTACGAAACCCACCCGCGCAGCCCCGATCGAACGTATTCGATCACTGTCGAGCGCGTCGCCAAGCGCTTCGACGCGCCGCGCTGCGGACAGGGCGCGCCGCCATTCCCCCATCAACACATGATTGAGTGCCAGGCTGACGTACGAGAACGTCAGCATGTCCGGCTCGTCGGCCGTTCGTTCGAACGACTCGATGGCCGTCTGGGCTTCGCGTACACCCTGTTCATAGCGCCCGGTCGTGGCGTAGATCTGTGACAGCAGCGCGCGCGCAGACGCGCCCACGCGCGTTTCACCGCACAGCGCCGCTTCGCTGAGCGCACGCTCGGTGTGCTCCTCCCCCGCGACTGGTTGGCCCTGAAACGTCAGGCCGGCACCCAGCCAAAAGTGAAGCGATGCGGCGAGGGACGGGCACGCGCGAGCCTCAAGCTGTGGCTCCTCGGCCTGAAGGCGCTCCACAAGGTCCCGAAAGCGGCCCACCAACACCAGACAAGGCGCCTGACCGATTGCGATCTTCAGCGCCACCTCCGCCTGTTGCGCCGGGCGCAGCAGGGCATTGTCCGCACGCGCCTGTTCGAGCGCCGCGAGCGCTTCGCCCAGGCCGTGCCGGCGCCATGCATGATCGGCGAAGCGCAGCAGGTAGTGGATGGCGCGCTCCGCAATGCCCGCCTTCGAGTAGTGATAGCCGATGTGGCCGAGCACCGGCTCCAACCGTCCCTCACAGTGGCGCTCCATGGCCGCCGCGATGCGCCCGTGCAGGAACCGCCGGCGCACGGGGAGCAACTCGGCGTACAAGGCCTCCCGAATGCGATCGTGTGTGAAGTAGATGCGCTCGCCCCGGGCCGCGATCAGATGTGCCGCGACCAGTTCCTCAAGGGCCGCCGAGAGCGTGGCGTCGTCCAGTGCGCAACAGCCAAGCAGGACCGGATCGAGCTCTCGTCCAATGACAGCGGCCAGCGATAGCACCTCACGAGCCACGGGACCGACGCATCCTGTACGTCGGCTGATCAACGCTCGCACACGTTCCGGCACGGGCATGCACGACGCCGACGCCTCCAGGTCAGCGCGAGCGTCGCCCTGCGCAAGCGCACGCACGCATTCGATGACAACCAGAGGATTGCCCTCGCTGAGCGACCAGATTTGCGCGAGCGCTCCATGTGCGAGCTTCTGCAATCCCAGCGGCTCGGCGGCGTGCCCCGCCAGCACTGCGGTATCGGCCTCGGACAGCGGGCACACGTTTACACGCGTCAGGATGCGATTGCTTTCGAGCTCTTGTATGGCGCTCGTGAGAAACGGCGCACGCGCGACGTCCTCGGTACGTGCAGTGCCGAGCACAAAACAGGAGGCCCTTCCTTTCCGACATCGGCACGCGAAGCACAACAGACGCAGACTCATCTCGTCGGCCCAGTGCAGGTCTTCCAGAGTCAACACCAACGGTCCAGCGTCGGTTAGCCACGTGAGCAGCCTTTGTACCGCGCGAAACAGACGCGCCAGCTCGAGCGCCCGGAGCGCCGGACCGGCCTCGCCGAGCATCGGTGCAAGCTCTGCGCGCAGGTCGCTCGGAAGCTCCTCGAGCAATCCCTGCTGACGATCCGCCTCGGCGGCGGCTCCGAGGACAAGCAAAGCTGGAAAACGGAGTGAGGGTCCAGTGGTGGAGCTAC
>JAPPOR010000405.1 GCA_028817905.1 Myxococcales bacterium | reverse complement strand
GCGTCGGAAAGAGCTTCTTGGCCTGTGCCCTCGGACAGCTCGCCTGCCGCCAAGGGCGCAAAGTGCTCTACAAGCGTGTGCCCCGGCTCTTCGAAGAGCTGACTCTAGCCCACGCCGATGGCACGTACGTCCGCCTGCTGAACAAGCTGGCCAAGATCGATGTGCTGATCTTCGATGACTGGGGCCTGGCACCCATGACCGACCAGCAGCGCCGCGACATCCTCGAGATCCTGGAGGACCGTCATGGGGCCCGATCCACTGTCGTCACCAGCCAGGTCCCCGTCGAAAACTGGCACGACTACATCGCCCATCCCACTATCGCCGACGCTGTCCTCGACCGCCTCGTGCACAACGCCCACCGGCTCAAAATGAAGGGCCCTTCGCGCAGAAAGGAGAACGCTCAAGCCGCCTGACCTCAGCCCGTCGCTACGCTCCGATCACGATGCGTGATCGAAGTGGTCACGATGCGGCGATCCAAGTGATCACGATGGGCGGAATGCGCAGCCAGATTGGGTTCAGTAGTGCTAGGTGGGTCCACTGGAGGTCGTGCCCTGCGGTGCTGCAGGGCGAGGGGCGGCTCCGGCCCCCGCGAAGTCTGCAAACAGTGTGGCCCGTACCTCCCACAGGGCGGGGAAGTACCGCTTGGCTGCGGAACGCTGCAGCCAGGCCTGCGACGCGTTGCCGCGCAGTGAAGCCGTGTCCACTCCGATGATTCGTTGGACCACCGCCATGTGGCTTTGCTTGAAGCGGACCATGGCGACGTCGAAGCTGAGCATTTCTTCCGCACTGGCGAGCAGCACCGGGTGCAAGGTTGGATCCCGATACGCCTCAATGAGGTCTGCGCCCATGCGTGTCCGCATCGCGTCAAACGCCTCCCACACGTGGGGTGCGACCTGGTTGATCCGCCGAAAGCCTGGTGAGTCTGCGCCGCTGCCGCGGCCTAGGCCTCGCCGAATCTGCAGGTATGCCGCCGGTCCCATGGTGTCAAACAAGCGCAGGGAACTTTCCCCGATCGTGAGCGCCTGCGTCGCGCGACCCAGGGAGCGGGTAGCGGCCGTGGGCTCGTCGCTAGAGAAGTGACGAACCGCCTCGCCAAGCTCATGGATAGTGAGCTTCATCCAGATTTCCTCAACCTGGTGAACGGATTGGAATAGCAGCTCGTCCTCGTGCAAGCGTTCTTCTGGTCGTTTCTGCAGGGAAAGGAGCCGGTGCGTCTGTAGATACTTTTCGTACTCGGTCTTGCCGCTACCGTAGTTTCCATCGAACGGATTGCCTCCAGACACGCTTCCTCCATGGTCAGACCGGACTTGTGTAAGGTGAGGTGGCGGGCGGTGGCTGGCCTGGCCGGCAGCGTCCTTTGGGCTGCACCCAGGACGCTTGCTGTAGGTCCGTGGTTGCGGGCACACGTTCATCGAGCTCCTCCAAGACTAGGGTTCGCACGATGGAGTACGAAGGCCACGGATGTGACGGCTTTTTCGGGCCATCCGGGCGCGCAAGCCGTTGGCTTGGCGGTTCCTGCCCTGCTGTGGTCCGTCGGGGAAGAAGAAGCCGTCGAGGGGGGGCGAGCTGGGGCCCCTCGACCATCGCGTGCAACGACCACTACGGGTGTGTCCTTTTTCGTTGGACAAGGGCCGGAGCTAGGCGGTAGGCAACGTTGTTGGTCTATCGGTGCTTCCATGCGCGCGCTTTCTTTCGACAGAACCTCCGACAGTACAGCGCTCGGTCCAGGGGTGAAGGTCCGTACCGTGCGCACGTCGAGCGGCGAGACGTTTCGCATGGAGACGGTTGATGTGCATCAGGTGGATGCGGCGCGCCGCAATGCCTTGCGCGATCAACTCCTAGAGATTCAACTGAGGGGGTTTCGCGCTCCTGGCCACCCTTCGCACATGGACAGGGACACCCAGGCCCGCGTGGAAGACTACATCGACGGCTGCCTGAACACCGACAAGCATGATGCGTTCAACACCGTCGCGGTCATCTTCAGCGGCGCTCGTGCGGTCTGCGATTTTCACGCCTATATGGGACGCAGGCGTATCGCGGGCAAGGCCGTTCGGATCGTGGGTGGCAATGTGACCACCGTCCCCTCCTTCCGTGGCCGCGGGTTGACCCGCTATGCCGTCAACGCGGTGTTTGCCCGCTTCATACTCCGCCACCTCCTGAGCCGCCATGCCACCTACGTAGCGCCCATCTGCATGTCCCCCGTCAGCTATTCGTTGCTGCACCGCATCTGGCCGCGGGCCTATCCAAGCCCGACGGTCGAGCCCAGCACGGAAGTGCTTCGGATCTACGATGAGGTATTCCCTGGCGTCCGGGCACAGGGTGGCTTGCTGCGCGAGCGGGCGGCGTCGCGCGTGGATGACAGCACCCGCGCATTCATCGAGGCGAGCGACGATCCATTTATCCGGTTCTTCATGGAGCGAAACCCGCGCTTCGAAGAGGGCTTCGTGCTGCCCATGGTGCTGCCTTTCGGCGTGCGCGACGCCTTTCATGGAAGTCGCTTTCTGCTCGCTCGCAGTTTGCGACAGGCGCTCCGAACGTCGCTCGGTATTCATCGGCAAGGCAGCAAGCCGGCCGCACGGCGGTAGACGGTCGGGTTTCACCCGGCCCTGCGTGGTGTCCAATCTGTCGCGCTCGGAACGGTCACCCTGACGCGGAGGTACGCCGAGGCGTTGTCCTGGACCTCCCACGTGGAGTTCCCAATGGTGCGGTAGGCGGTGCTGACGCGCACCTGCGACTGCGATGGCCAATGCTGGCTGGTTGATGGTATAGGCGCAGTCGAGTACCAACCCCGTACCATTTGCGAGTCGCGGGCGTTTTCGGTGATCCCGCGGTTCTATGGCCTTCCGCCTTGGCGACGCTCCATGAACCCCAGTCTCTGTCATCTCAGGCATGTGCTTCCGTCCTTGGGCGTTGCGCTGCTGGCTTGCGAGACGATACCCGCGCTTCCCTTTCCCGAGGGGATGGAGGATCCCGCGATCACCAAGGACGCGGGGCCATTGCGGGATCGCGCTCCCCGACAGGGGATGGCGAACGGTGCGTCTGCCGGGCCTGTTGCGGGAAGCCTGGATGCGGGAAGTCTGGATGCGGGAAGTCTGGATGCGGGAAGTCTGGATGCGGAGCTGGCCCCGGGTTTTGGCCCGTTCGGTGATCCAACAAGCGCCGAGTGGGACGCCAGCCACGGTTCGGTAGAGTCTCACGCGAGGACGTGCGCCCCGGGATTTCACATGGAGGGTAGCGACTGTGTAAGCGACTGCGACGGAGGGCTTTGTGGCGAACCACAGGCGTGCGCGGGCGACCAGGACTGCGGCCCGTCCTTGCTGGCAGCGCTGGCGGACGTGTGTGCGCAGGATCGCGAGTGTGCGTCCGGTCACTGCGTGGACCAGGTATGCTGTGAAGTAGATGCATGCGGCGTTTGTGAGACCTGCGCGGGGCAGGGGACTGCCGGGACCTGCCACGAGGTTTTCGGCGCACCGGATGTGGACTCGTGCACGGGTCAGCGCGCGTGCGGTCGAAACCGGGCCTGCCTCTCGATCGACCAGGACAACATCGTGCGCGATACACGCATTACGCCGCTGCGGGGGGATCAGGAAGGGCAGTACGTCGCGCAAACGTTCAAGGTCGGAACCTCGGGCGTGTTGGCGGAGATTCACCTGTTGGGGTATTGCAGCGCGTCGCTCGGGCAGATCGGCAGCATCATGGAGGCCGACGACGATGGCGTGCCGACGGGGACGGTGGTGTCATTCCTCTCTGGGATACAAGGCAATCACCCGGTGCCGTTGGAGTTGTCTGGGCCGAGTGAACACCCCGACGTGTTTCCCCTTGAGCGGCCAGCGTCGGTGAATGCGGGTGAGCGCTTCGCGATCGTTCTTCCCATGCTCGTCGACTCCGACCTCGACCAGCTATGTGCGCTCCAGGTTGCCACACGCGATTCCTACGCGGATGGCCAGATGCTGATCTCCAGCGACGGCGGACGCTCGTGGGAGCTACCGTTTGCTGACGATACGGAGTTCAGGCAGGAGGCCGACATCGCCTTTCGCACGATGCTCGAGTAGCGCGTAGGGTCTGCGATCAGCCGGGGCCAAGGATCTCGCACGGGAACATCGCTCGCAGGGACATGGTGTCCTCGAGCTGCTCGCAAAAGCTTCCGACGATCTCGATGGTGCGCTGGTCCTTGACGTAGAAGCCGTCGCTACGATCCTTTTGGTCACAGGGAACCTTGGTGGACTGCACGAAGACCTCGCCCTGCTCGCAGGCCTGGTTCAGGTTTGTCAGCTTGGCGTCCTGGATCGTGAGCTCGCAGGTCACACTACCCCTCGAGCTGCTGACAATCTGGGCGATTTCCTGCGTGAGCTGCTCACTGCTCTGGGGATTGATGGACACGTCGGTGCCGCCGGCGGTCGCGACCGCGTCGTTGAAGACCTGGTTTCCGGCGCCGCCCGGCCCGCGACCCCCATCGCCGCCCGCCAGGCTCACCACGTGCGTCCGGATGCCCATGTCGTTCCACATACTTGCCTGGGTCACGGGGTCCACGCCGCCTTGGCAGTTGCCCGTCTCTTCGCCGTCAGTCAGAAACAGCACGGCCTTGTTGCCCACCACGTCGGGGTCCATCAGTGCTTCGTTGGCACGTGCAAAGGCGACGGAGATCGGAGTTCCGCGGTTGAGCGTATGGCTCATCCAGTAGGCCTCGAAGGCTCCGACAAACGGGGTCACCCCAAGCCAGGCGATCTGCTCAGAGCTGGCCAGGTTGTCCACGGTGCAATTGCCTCCTCCACCGAATAGGTCGCCGCCAATGCTTCCTGTTGGAAACGTGAGCAGAGCGACCGACAGCCCATCGGTGCACGGGACCGCGTCCGGGTTGGCTGTCAGGTCCTCACATACCAGTGGCGCCAGCGCGGTATCGATGGCGCGCTGCGCACTGTGCAGGCGTTGCAGGTTTGCGCCGGCGTCGAAGAGATTGGACATGCTGCTGGAACGGTCGAAGATCACGAGCAGGTTGCCCGGCGTGAACTGCACGTTGGGCATGATCTCGATCATTCCGCAATCCGCGCCTTCTTCCATTTCTCCCGGCACCGCCTCCAGTGCCTCTTCCGGCAGGGCGGTTGGCTGCATTGCCGAAGTCCCGCCGGCCACCGGACTCGCGCCCACCGGCGGAGAGGGTGCGTCGTTGCCGGCCTGTGAGGGGTCGACCCGAGTTTCCTTCCGGCCCGTTCCGCTGCGGCCCGTCTCTTCGGGAGCACTGGAGCATCCCCACACACAGCCAGCGATCACGCAACCCGTCAGGGGCACCGCTACCAGCCTGAACATTCGTATCGCCATATCGAGCCAGCTCCTTCCTACGCGCTGCTTCTCCATGCCTAGTGGCGCGTGAGCTGTGACCCGGGCCACTGACAGCTGCCACTCAGGTGTCTGTGCGCTTCGGTGCCTTCCGTTTTTTATCCGTAGAGTGCCGGCACCGGTGGTCACTCGCGACCTTTCATTGTGGCGACTTTCGCTGCAAGGGTCGGAGATTCTTTCAGACCTTTTCGGACGCATGCAGTCTACGGGCACCCTGGCCTGCCAATCCTGTCGGAGACCCTAAACGTTCCTAACCCGGATCACTTACCCGCCCAGGCGCCCAACGTGCTCGCAAGTTGGTGAACCGGCCAGCGACTTCGCCAGCGTTTCGCAGCTACCAGTTCTTTGTGCGTGCAGCGTAGGGTTCCATCTGGAAGGCGCCCGCGGCATCCAGAAACATGTTCGCCAGCGCGGTCTCGCCGGCCACGTGCCAGCGCAGCCAGGCGACGATCGGGGGCAGCGCCCGGCGCGCAACGTTGATGTGGTCGGCGCCGTTGAGGGTTGCAAAGAACAGGGGTGCCGTGGCCGCCGCGTAGTCCTTTTCGAGCTTTTCGTTGTTGCCGAAGGTGTCGGTCTCGCCAACGAAGAAGGCGGCCGGGTGAATGAGTCGCATTCCTCCCATGCCGGTGGTGGCCGCCCGCACATCGTTGACGTCGTCGAGGGAGCCGCCTGCTACGTGGATGGTCGTCAGCAGCCGCGGGTCATCCACCATGAAGAATGTGTTGACCGAACCTATGGAGTGCCCGCCAGCACCGATCCGGCTCGGGTCTAGCTGCCCGTACAAGGGACTGTCCGCGCGCTCGTTCTCGGCCACCAGCCAGTCGAGGTTTTCGGTCAGCACATCCCCGTCGTCACCGATGCGGCAAACCACCGCGAGCACGACGAAGCCATGGGAGGCGATCCGGTTCATGTGATCGACGTAGTTCCTGGGGGTGGAGCCGCCGCCGCACCCCCACAGGAAGAGCGGGTGTTTCAGACCATCGCGGCCCAGTTCGGTCGGAAAGAAGAGTCCACTTTCGCGGTCCGGGCCTGTACTGAGATCCTGGCGCGTCGCAAACGCCCCATCTTCGGCGACGTTCGCGGCCGGTAGCACAGGTTCAGAGGTTTCGGGGTCCTCCATGTCGGGATCCCCGTCCGAAGGCGGCTGCGGGTTGCTGTCCGCAGCCGCCGCGGCTTGCTCGGCGGCATCATCCGCCATCTCGGCTGCATTCCCGCCCATCATGTCGGACTGCTCGGGCATTGCGTTCGCGGCGGCCGCGTTGCCGTTGCGTGATGCATCGGGGGCGGTGCCCTCCATAGCGGCGGACGGTCTGGACGTGCCTGGCTGTGGTGGGCGCGTAGTCATCGTGGCTGCCGGATCGTCTCCGGGAGGTTCTGACGAAGGGGCTCCCATCCCTGCCGCAGGCTGCCGCGTTTCGCCCGGCTGCTGAGCTTGGGCAGGCTGTCCGGAGGACTCCGTTGGGGTCTCCGAGCCGCAGCCCAACAGCGCTATGGCGCACAGCCAACCTGCCACTTCCCGCTTGGCGATCCACACTCTGGGAACGTACAGCCCATGCGTGGCCCGAATCTTGTCGGGGACGCTTCGCGATCCTGTCCCCCGCTACACGCGCATGCTGCGGGATCCTCCCTTGCCGGTCCTCAAGGCCGACGGCCTCCAAGCCGCCTTCGGACACCCCGTGAGCGCTGCAGCGTTTCACTACGGATTGCTCCACAACGGGGACGCCATCGCGGCGGAGCGGATGATCACCAATGGCCGAGCACGGTGGCGAGGGCAGCGACAACGCGGCTCGGTGGAATGCCAGGATTGGCCCGCCCTTTCGCTGCCCTCGCCGTCATGCTCGGCCCGCGTGAGAAGCGGGGTCGGCGCCTCAGATACGGTCCTTGAGCGCGATCGGATCTTCCCGAGCCACCGACGCGTATGATCTCGTGATGCTGCGGAAAAGCGCCTCCCTTGCACCATGTGTCTAATAATTGCTAGAGGCGGGCTCAAGCGATCAATTCTCACGATCACTTGAGCCGCGCTTATGCCTCGCTCGGGATTCGGCTCTGCGACCGGTCCGAATGCGACCTTGGGCGGGGTCCTCCCGGCAACGGCAATCGCCACCGCCTCGCTTGCCCTTCGACTCCACAGGACTTTCGCCGTCCAGGGCAAGGCTGGTCGCCAAGCTGGCCCACTTGCTGTTGAACCCCGTGGCGCCCCCCACCGTCGGCCCACCAAACGGGGATGGTGGCGGTAATACTTCCATCTCACGAGAAGCGCATACGGCTCCCTCGGTGGTCCGCGCTCGCAGTGGCGGCTTTCGTGCTACATCTGCCGGCCCCGGCCCGCGTGGTTGAAGGGTCTGGAGCGTCGGTGGTGTCGGTAGGGTGCATCCGCCAACCAGGGACGCAGTGTCTCTGGAAAAGCGTGCGCAGATGAGTACCACCCAAGAAAGCACAGCGACCCAACCTGGCGCCCACGTGG
>JAPPOR010000289.1 GCA_028817905.1 Myxococcales bacterium | reverse complement strand
CTTTCCTAGATCGACACTGGCGGGAACGGGGCATCCTGTGGCTTTGTGCGTCCTGGACAGGTTTTGCAGGGCCGCGATAGCGTGCGGTGGCTCACGTAGCATGGGGACGCGTGGTACAGGGAGTGTCCGGATTCGCTGTCATTCGGTTTGGTTTTCCCGCTCGGGCAAAGCTGTCGCGGCGCTTTGTCGGAGTCGCAAATTGTGCGCGTAGTCGGTTGCTTGCGATGTGCCCAGCTCCTTTCGGGTCGCGGCGGGTACCGACCGTGATGGTGCAGCGGGCATCCAGCGTAGCCCGCTTGCTGGCCATGTCGGTGCTCGTCGCTGCCGGCTGCGGGCAGGGTGACGAGCGGGCTATGGACCTCGATCGATACTGCGAGGCGATTTGCGACAAGTTTGACGAGTGCGGTGTGGCCGGGTTCCTTGGCGGCAGGGATCGATGTGAGGTTAGTTGTCTGAACGACACGAGCGGTGAAGGAGACGGCTGTATGCCCCCGGATCCGGACGGCTGCCTTGGAGCTTTTCAGGCTGCCGGTTGCGAAGAGCTGATGTCCGGCGGTTTCGCCCCGCCGGCCTGCACATGTGAGGACGACCGTGGTGCCGCGGGGAGCCGCGCGATGCAGCCCTCTTCCTGAGCGAGCGGGGGGAGCGGGGGCCCGTCGCCAGGCACGCGGTTGTGGGCGTGGCACCGAGTGGTGAGCTCCGTGGGAACTTTGCTTCGGCGCTGCCACGCAACCGTTCGCTTTCGCAGCGGCCTGGCTGGGTCGGGCTGGGTCGGAGGAGGACGGGTTTGAGGCTCCTGCGTGCCCCGAAACCAGCGCGAAGCCGATTACTTGGGCGAATACACCAGCGTTTCTTCTGAAAGTCCCTGGAACGGGACACTTCATGGCTCAACCGCGGTTGGGGGTGAGGGCAACCGTCGGTCGCCCGTAGGCCCTGTGAAGCCGAAGGCGGTTCGACGCCGAAGTCGTGAATGACCCGGCCGCTCCGATGACTCATGCACTCCGCACCGCCTTTTCCCGTCGGTCGCCGGAAGGCCGTGTGGAAGCCGAATCCCAGCAGGCCGGCCCTGTGCCGGCGCGTTGCGCATCTCTTGCCTAAGGCATCGCTTGGGGCCTAAAGTCTGCCGGATGTCGGCCACGACCGCTACGCCTACGGCCGAGAGTGGTGCCCACAGCGTTGGCCTTCCGCGGGCGTTCGGTCGCTATCTGTTGTTCGATCGCATCGCCCAGGGGGGCATGGCCGAGATCTTTCTGGCGCGTGCGACCGGTGAGCTTGGCGATGCACGCCGTGTGGTGATCAAGCAAATCTTGCCGGAGTTGTCGCAAGACTCGACGTTTTCGGAATTGCTGATCCGCGAGGCGAAGCTCGCAGCGCAGCTGAATCACCAGAATATCGTTCAAGTCGTCGATCTGGGACGTGAGGACGGGCGTCTGTTCATCGCCATGGCCTACGTCGAGGGGTACGATCTCAATCAGTTGCTGCGGGAGCTTTCCAAGCGCCAGCTGCCACTGCCTGCCGAGTTCGCGCTATTGGTCGTGCGAGAAGTCTTGACGGCGCTCGACTATGCCCATCGCGCATCCGGTGAGCACGGCCCGCTGGGCATCGTGCATCGCGATGTGTCCCCTTCGAATGTGCTGGTCTCGTTCGAGGGGGAGGTCAGCTTGTGTGATTTTGGGATCGCGCGCGCGTACGCGTCCGATGCGAGCGATGGGCGCGCGGAAGGCGACGTCGCGGTCGCCGGCACCGGAACCGGTCGCGTTCAACGGACGCGGGTCGTGGGGAAGAGTGCCTATATGGCACCGGAGCACGCGCGCGGGGACGAAGTGGATTTGCGCTCGGACGTATTCTCCGTTGGCATTCTGCTGTGGGAGCTGTGCGCGGGCCGACGAATGTACCGCGGCACGGAGGAGGAGATGTTGGCGAGTGCCCGCGACGCCAAGGTGCCACCCTTGCCGGATCGCGGACTGCCAGCGCTGCCGACCTTGCAAGCGCTCCTTGCTCGAGCGCTCGACCCGGATCCTGCTCGGCGGTATCAATCGGCCGGGTCCATGCTCGCGGACTTGGACGACTATGCGCTCGAAGCTGGCCTGCAGGCGTCACAACTGCGCTTCGGACGTTTTCTCACGGAACATTTCGCACACCAGATCGTGGCGCTGCGCCGCGAGCGTGAGGGCGCAGCCCGGGCCGCCCAGGCCGCTTCCGCAATGCCCTATTCTGACGTGGAGCCGGTTTCGGGCGAGGTGATCGCTCATATCGCTCGCGGGGTGGACGAACCCATCGAGGCCACGCCGAAGGAGAGCGACGATCGAGCCGCCGAGCCGCTCGCAGCCGAGGAACCTGGTGTTCTCGCTGCACAGCGCGGCAATCGTCAGCGTCTGTGGGGGCTCGCGGCCCTAGTCCTGATGGCTGCTAGCGCCGCGTACTTTGCGCTGCGCTAGCGTCCGCGGCGCATCCTGGTCACGGCTAGGGCTAGCAGTAGGCCGAGGGCCAGGGGGCCGGGCCCGCTGCCCGTGCGCGCGGGGCGGACAACGCCACAGTCGCAGCCCCCGCCACCGAAGATGGGCGTGGGCGGGTCTGGGATCGGTGTGCAAACGCCGGCCGTCTCGTCGGTTGAGCTGCACTCTTCGCCCTCCTTGCAGCCGTTTCCCATCTCGCCGCGGCATCCGGGGACGCACATGTAGTCTTCGCAGATCATGCCGCTGGTTTCGTCGCCGCAGTCCGAGTCCACCACGCAGTCTCCGTCGTCGGCGGGGTCCAGCGGATCGGTTTCGTCCATACCCATCAGTACGCCGTCGCCGTTGTCGTCCTCCGCCCCGTCGGGCTTGCCTCCGAAGTCGGTATCGCTGTTGACCGGACTGGTGACTGTTGTTCCGTCGTCGCTGTCGGCACGGCATACGCCGGCCGAAACATCCGTTCCCCTTCCGCCACAGTCTCGGCCCTGCTCGGTGCCGTCGAACAGCCCGTCGTCGTCGCTATCGGGATCGAGGGGGTTCAGCATCCCGTCTCCATCATGGTCATCGCTCGGGTTGGCCTCGTCCCCGTCGGGCGAGCCATCGTCATCGGAGTCGGCGTCGTTCGGGTCGGTGCCAAGGTCGTTTTCCAGCGGGTCGGACAGGCCATCGCCGTCGCTATCTTCGATGTCGCTGTCATCGTCGCCGTTGCCTTGGGTCGGGTCCTTCTCCCCCGCGTCCACCACCCCGTTTCGGTTCGTATCCTCGGAGCCATCCCGCACGCCGCCGTCGTCCGAATCGCGGTCCACCGGGCTGGTCTTGGTGGCTCCGCTGTCGCCGTCTGGGATGCAGCGCCCGCGACTCCTGTCGGTTGCAGGTGAGCCGCAGCCGAGGCCGCTTTCGGTTCCGTCGAAGAGCGCGTCGTTGTCGCTGTCCGGGTCGAGCACCGAAATCAGGCCGTCGCGGTCGCCGTCGATGGTGGGGTCGGCCTCGCCCCCGTCGGAGACGCCGTCGTCGTCGGTATCCGGGTCCATCGGATCCGAGTGAATCATTTCTTCGAGCGGGTCGGAGAGGCCGTCGCCGTCCGTGTCCGGCACCCCGACGTCGTCTGCGCCGTTGCCCAACGTGGGGTCCGTCTCGCCGGTGTCGACCTCGCCATCGCGGTCGAAGTCCTCCGAGCCGTCTGTGACGCTGCCGCCATCGGTGTCCCGCAGCAGCGGGTCCGTCACAGTGGCGCCCATGTCTGCGTCCGGGCGGCAAATGCCCAAGCTGTTGTCCGTGTCCGGGTGATCGCAGCCCAGGCCGCGCTCGAGGCCGTCGGGCAGGGCGTCGTTGTCGCTGTCCGGATCGAGCGCGTTGATGACCCCATCTCCATCGGTGTCATCACCCGCGCCGATTTCGTCGCCATCGAGCACCCCGTCGTCGTCCGTGTCCGCGTCGTTGGGATCGGTGCCTAGCTCGGTTTCCGCCCCGTCACTGCTGCCGTCTTCATCTGTGTCGACGCAGTTGCCGGGCCCCATGGCGCATTCGCACTGGCCGGTCTCTGTGTTGCAATCTGGCAGGTTCGGGTCGGTGCAATGGCTGCTCATGGCGCAGCCGACGCACTCGCGAGGCGAGCGAGAGGTGTCGCAGAAGGGAGTCGGGTCCTCGCAGTGGTCGTCGTTTTCGCACTCTTCGATGAAGATCGTCGTCGGGGTTTGTCCGGGGTCGTCGACGTCTCCGTCGGTGTTGGTCTCGAACTCGGGGGCCCCGCTTTCGCCCTCGGCGGTGACGAGCCCCTGGTTCTCCACCTCACCCAGCGTGTCCTCGTCCACGGTAACCTGGAAGCGAACCTCGGTGCTGTCGCCGACCGCGATTGTGCCACCGCCGGTCGCGTCGGCATCTGTGCCCAGGCGCACCGTCACCGTGCGGGTGGCGTCGTCGTACTCGGCCTGATCGTCTCCGGCGGCGTCGGTCTGTTCACCCATGTTGGCACCGGAGACGATCTCGATCGAGCCCGGCACGAACGTGACCCCAGTCGGCAAGACATCGCGGAGTACGCTCGCGCTCGCCGGATCGCTGCCTTCGTTGGTGACGACGAAGCTGTACTCCAACACGTCGCCGGGGGCGGGTACGCCGCCGTTGACATCGGTGACCGCCTTGGTTGTGCTCGAGAGATCTGGCAGCAGGGTCGAAATCGACGTGACGAATGCGCTGAGCAGAAAGATGTCTAGGGAGGAGGTCGCCTCGATGGTGGCGCTCGTGTCGCCGCCCGATACGAGATCGGTCACGTCGATGACGTCCAGATCGACGTTGCTGTAGCTGCGCGCTGCGCCGGTCAGGCGTGGCAGGTCGCCTTCGATGGACACTGCCGATCCGAAGGTGCTGCGCGTAGCATTGAAGAAGTTGTCTGAAGGATTGAGCGCGTTGGTCAGCGCTGTGCCGTTGAAGCTGAGCGCGTCACCGGTGAACTGGTCCTCGCCCTCGAATGCGACCACCCCGAGGGCAGCGTCGAACCCGACCGCCGGCACGGCGAAGCCCGAGAGTTGGGCGGACGCGGGGTTGCTTCCGTCCACAAAGTCCAGACCATCGAAAATTGCCAGATTGCGCGAAGGATCACCATCCAGCTCATAGAACACGACCATGTACCAGGCTGCCACCGCGCCGGTTTCGAAGATCCCGAGGCCACTGCCACCCGACAGGTCCGACGCTACGCCGGCGAGTCGCATGGGGCCCGGGCCCAGCATGTTCACGAGCTCGGTCACATCTGCCGTGGATTGATAGAAGAAACGGTCGGTGGCGAGCGGTTGGGGCAGGACGAAGCCATCGTCCGAGGACACGACCTCGTCGATGTTGTCCTCGGGTCGTTGCAGATTGACCTCGGGGTCGGGCGTGCTGCTGCCGGTGAGCCCGCCCCAGTAGAGTCGAGCATGCACGATGCGCGCACCGTTCGGGATTTCCAGCACAGCCGTCGCGCGCGAGTCGGTGGCGGTGATGTTGGCATCGGCGCGCGCATTGCCGTCGGAAGGGTCGTCCGCCCGCCAGTACACGTCGGGCGCGGCCGCGTTGTTGTTGGGACAGTCTCCGATGGTTCCCGTCGTTGGTGCGGGCACGTCGGGCCCGCACTCCTGTGCCAAGGTCGCGCCGAGCAGCACGAAGTTGCCGCGCAGGTCCATCTGGGTGCGCAGGCTTGGGTCGGCGGAGGCACGCCCAGGGGCTATCAGTGGCGTTGCAGTAAGAGCGACCAGCAGTGGGCTGAGTAGCCATGTGGAAGTGAGCGTCCAGCGGTTGCCCATGGTCGCGCTCACGCCCCGTGGACATTGGGCGACGGTCGGATTTCTTCTACAGGTCCAGGGGGTCATCGTCGTCCTCGTCGTCGTTGTCACCCGTGCCCTGTGGGTTCGAGCGGGCGGAGTCATCCGCGGCCTTTGAGGCATCGCGGCTGGTGATGTGGAACTCCACGCGGCGGTTCTTCTGGCGTCCGACAGGGGTCGAGTTGCTCGCGATTGGGCGCTCAAGCCCGAAGCCCTCCGGGAACAGCCGTTGGCGGTCGATTCCGTGCTCGACGAGCCACGCTACGACCGACGCCGCGCGCCGCTTGCTCAAACCGTAGTTGTACTTCGCAGCTCCGACGTTGTCCGTGTGGCCTTCGACACGGACGGCCTTGATCTCGGGGTGATCCACCAGGACGTCGAGGACGGCGCGCAGCACCACCTCGCTTTCGTGGCGGATCTTGGCCTTGTCGGTCTCGAACTCGATCCGCTGGTAGATCTTGATTTCGTCCTTTACGACGGCCGCGATCGGGCACCCGTGCTTGGCAGGATCGGGATTTGCCACGCCCGGCACGTCGGGACAGGCGTCCTGGGGATCGATGATTCCGTCGCCATCGCGGTCGGGACAGCCGTTCTTGCGGGGGTCATCGTTGGGCGGTCCAGCATCATCGGGGCACGCGTCCTGGGAATCGATGATTCCGTCGCCGTCGCGGTCGGGACAACCGTTCTTGCTCGGGTCGTCCGAGCGGGTGCCCGGCACGTCCGGACAGGCATCATCCGGATCGATGATACGATCCCCATCGCGGTCGGGGCAGCCGTGAAGCCTCGCGTCATCGTTGGGCGGCCCGGGCACGTCGGGACAGGCGTCGTCCTTGTCCAGGATTCCATCCTCGTCCCGATCGGACGCGTCGGGGATGAACTCTAGCAGGCCCACCACGCGCACCTGGGGAGCGCCAAGGCCACGGTTGAGGCCCGGACCGGCACCGGCGCCCAAGCTGAAGTCCCCAACGCGATAGTGGATGCCCCCGAGGATCTCGAAGGGCGTGGTTGCCTTCTCGAAGGCGGCGTCCAGCACTGTCGAGCCCCAAAGTTCCGGGCCGATCAACAACCTGCCGTCGATCGCCCGAATGCCTGCAGTGGCGACAAACGCGATCTCACTCCCGGTGCTGACGGTGCCGAAGCCGTCGTCTGAGGGGCGGTAGTTGAAGCTAACGCGGGTGCTGTATGCGAGCGGGCCCAGGTCCCCAGCGAGCATGAGCCGCGGGACAAGGCGCACGGCTCCGTCGCCAGCGAAGGCGCTGCGATCACCGGTTGGCAGGTGCAGCTGTGCTCCGATGGCGACAGTCGCCGGGCCGCCGTACTTGCCGGCTAGGCGAACGTCTGCAGCCAGGCGCAGGTCGCCCAATGCGGCACCTTGCTCGGGCCCGAAGACCTGGGAGCCCACCGTCAACTCATTGCTGCGTTGAAGCACGAGCAACGGCATGTTCGCCGCCAGGCGCAGGCGATCGAAGAGGATGATTCCGGCACCGAGGTATCCGTAGAGCTGGTCCTCAATGACGGTATCCAATTCGTTGCCATCCTCGTCGTAGCGCACGAGCGGTTTGTGCGCCCAGTCGACGACCAGCCGGACACCCGGGCGGGTCTTGCCCCGCATATCGAGTGAGTCGCCGGCAAACCAATCGCTACCGACTTCCGAAACGTCGAAGCGGTTGAGCGCAAACCCTTCGTTTTGGGCCCACGCCCCAGAGGGCAGAAGAACGGCGAGCACGCCGAAGATGGCCGCGAGCAGGTTCGGGCGGAAGGGATGGATGACGATCATGGCCCTGGCACTGGTCGCGCGCACCGGCACACGGCTTCCTCGCACACCGGAAAGACTAATGTGTGCGCGCACCCACAATCCGGGTATCACGCAACTGCTCCCTTCGAAAGCCCTGAATGCCACACAAGGGGCCGGTGTGGCGCAAGCTGCCACTTCGACGCGCGGCACGTTCAGCTGGGTACACATCGGGACAAATGCACAACGGCCCTAGCCCGGATTATTCATGAACGCTGCATCGCCTCGCTTGTTCTTCGACTTCACACGGCTTTCGCCGCCCTAGCCAAT
>JAPPOR010000903.1 GCA_028817905.1 Myxococcales bacterium | reverse complement strand
TGTGGAGTCGAAGGACAAGCGAGGCGGCGTCGAAGTCGTGAATGATCCGGGCTAACCCTGCGTGCGGCGGCGATGGCGCGCCCGGTAGGCCGGCCTGCCGACACCATGCCCCTGGCGATGGTGACCGTGAGCATGACCGTCCTCACCCCCTCCCGGGGAGAGGTCCAGTAGCCAATCGGGCGCTTCCCGTCCCTCCGCCGACAAGCGGACCTCGAACAGCGCGGCGGCATCAAGAAAGAACTCGCGCCGACGCATCCCACTATGGCGACCTCGATCCATGCGGCGTTGCCCGGCGAGGATGAGACGGATCCGGTCTCGCATCCTGCGTGGAACCGCCAGGCGTTCCGTAATGTCATCGAAGAACTCGTCGAACGCCAACCCAGGATTCTTCGCGCCCGACAGCGCTTCTTCCAAGGGCCCGTACAGAAGCGCGGCGATCAGAACCGCATCGCTCGGCAAGCGATCATCCGCCCGCATTTCGTCGATCGCGGACAGCCGACCCCAGGTCAGGTCAGCAATATCGACTCCATCATCGAGAAACGCCGACAACTCCGGCAGAACGACCCCCAGCACGCCCAAATCCCAAGCCAAGTAGATCGAACGGTGGGCTGCACCGCCACGCAACAGCCTCAGGATCTCTTCAAAGAGACGGGGCGGCGCGCTACGTCCCAGTTCTTGGCGCTGATCCACCATCGCGTCGTAGATCTCGGACCCCAAGCCTAGATCGAGCCGCGCACTGAACTTGATGGCACGCAGGATGCGCACGGGATCCTCGCGAAAGCGAACGTCGGGTTCTCCGATCGTCCGAACGGTGCCCGCCTCCAAATCGGGCACACCGCGCACGTAGTCGATCACCTCTTGGCGTTCGAGGTCGTAGAAGAGGCCGTTGATCGTGAAGTCACGCCGGATGGCGTCTTCATGGGGCAGTCCAAAGGTGTTGTCCTGGCGGATCAGAAGATCGGCATCATCGCCCCGCTCCTTGTTGACGGAAATCAACTCGGATGCGCGGCCTCCATCCCCGATGCCAACATGCGACGGCCCCTGCAGCGCGGGGTCTCGGCGGAACGTCGCCACCTCGATCACCTTGCCACCGGCGAACAGGACATGCGCCAGGCGAAAGCGCCGGCCAATAATCCTGCAGTTGCGGAATAGCCTACGAACCTCATTCGGTCGCGCGCTGGTCGCAATGTCGAAATCTTTGGGTTCATGCCCCAGTAGCAGGTCGCGCACCCCGCCGCCCACCAGGTAGGCGCTATACCCATGGCGGGTCAATCGACGCAGCACCTTCACGGCATCGGGGTCGATCCGGTCGACTGAGATCAAGTCGCCATACACACGAGGCTTGGGCACCCTGTGGGGGTCCGCGGCGTGCGCACCGACGGCCAGCTGAGCTGGGGCAGCGACTTCTTCGTCCAAATCAGGGGAAGCGGATTCCATGTGCGAACAGCGTAAGTCCCGGCAGACTAGGCTACGTGAAGGTGGAGCGAAGTGTAGGTCCCTGGCTGCCGGGTCGGTCAGAGCACATCGCCCCACGTTTCGCGCGTGCTGTGGGGGCTGGATGACGAAACCACCGGGGCCAGGCTGCTTCGCGGGCCGGGGCGCCGAGCGTATAGGGTACACGCCCGTCGACCCATATGTATCAACATGTCGAGAAGACCGCAATTGTCGAGGCGAATGGGTAACGACCTTGCTTGAAGCTCCAAGAACCCATCGCTTGTCCCTCGACCCACCAACGAGCTCTCACAAGCGCCTTGGTGTCAGCGCAAGTGATCGGGTTCGCAGGGGTTTCGGGTGCGAAAGGAAATGCCGAGGCAGCTTGTCGGCGACAGCACCCCGGGGGTCCGACGGCTGCCCGCCGATCCAGCAACTGTCGAGGGGCGGGGTATCGATGCATGATCCGGGTCGGAGGCTCGGTTATCCTGCAACCACGCATGGACGAGCGGCAACTGCACGCAGGTAGGGTCCTGGTAGCGGGGTTCCCGGCCGGTCCGGCCCCAGCCCCCCTGATGCGCCTGGCGCGCCAAGGCGCCCTCGGGGGATTCATCCTATTTCGACGCAACGTTGAAAGCTGCGAGCAACTGTCGGCGCTTAACGCCGAGCTGCTTTCGGCCTTTCCGGGCGAACGTGCCCCACTGTTGGCCGTAGACCAGGAAGGTGGCCGCGTTCGGCGGATCGGCCCACCGCTGTTGCAGCTACCTGCCATGCGCAGCCTCGGAAAGCTCGACGACCCGGAGCTCACGGCACAGCTTCACCGCACCCTGGCCGGCCAGCTGCGCGCCCTGGGGTTCAACGTCAACATGGCCCCCGTGCTGGACGTCGACAGCAACCCGAACAACCCGGTCATCGGTGACCGAAGCTTTGGCACGACGGCCGAGCATGTGATCCGACACGGGCGGGCCGCGATCGAAGGCCTCCAGAGCAGAGGCGTGGCTGCTTGCGGCAAGCATTTCCCGGGGCACGGCGATACGGATACGGATAGCCATTTGGCGCTACCGAGGCTCCCGCATGAACGGGAGCGTCTCGAGCGTGTGGAACTCGCCCCCTTCCGAGCGCTCGCGCACGAGGCAGCGGCGATGATGAGCTCGCACATTGTCTTTGACGCACTTGCACCAGGCATGCCCGCCACGTTGGCCAAGAGCGCGATCCACAACCTGTTGCGAGACGAACTGGGCTTCGGTGGGTTGATCTTCAGCGACGACATGGAAATGAAGGCGATCTCGCATCGCTACCCGCCGGAGGAGTCTGCCATTCTCGCGATCGAGGCCGGCTGCGACGCCCTGCTGTTATGCAGTGATGTCGAGCGCGCGCTAGCTATCCACGAGGCCCTTGTGCATCGAGCGGAGACGGACACGAACTTCGCAGCACGTCTTTCGGAAGCCAGTGCCCGGGTCCAAACGTTAGGCGAGCGTTTTCGATGCAGGGTGCCAACAGCCGAAGTCGTCTCGGCATCGTTGTCGGACCCGGCTGCCCAACGGCTCTCCGACGAGCTCACACGCCGGCTGCGCGGGGCGGGGCTGGTGTGACGCGCGTGACGCGCGCCCGGGGCCTGTCGGCCCGCGCCCGTACACCGCCCATGAAAAGCCCTTGCCGCGGCGGGTCTACCGCGTTAATTCATACAGCGTGTGGTGCAGCGCCCCCAGCGGGTAGCGCTCCATGGGGACAGACAGCCACCCAAGTATCGTAATCATTGCAGATTTACGGCAACACCACGGGCCTCAGCCCGTCGCACCGCAAAGCGCTCGAGCAGCTGTACCGCCGTCGCGTTCCGTTCGATCGACTGACGACCCCGGAGCTGAGTCGGGCACTTTCGGAGGTCTCCCACGCGATCCACCGTCAGGTGGGCGTACTGATCCATCGGTCGGGCCAGATCGAATACGTGGTGGTCGGCGATTCAGCGAAGCTCATGCTGCCGGACATCGGTCGTATGCGAGCTGGCTCGGGACGCTTCCGCGCGCTGCGCCTGGTGCACACGCACCTTCGAAACGAACCGCTCACGCGCGACGATCTTGTCGACCTGACGCGCCTGCGCCTGGACATGGTGGCGGCCCTGTCCCTTGCACGCGATGGACGCGTGCGAACCGTGCACTACGCGCACAACGTCCCGCTGCCTGAGGACAGCCAGGACGATCCATTTCGCACCTACGGCCCGGTCCCCTACGCCCAGCTCGATTGCGATCCGTCGAGGATCGTCGGCGCACTCGAGGTCGAGTTTGCGCGCGTGGGCCGCGCACGCACGGTTGCCGCCAAGGATGGGCGAGCAATCCTCGTGCACGTCTGCGACAAACGCAACGCGATCATGGCGCGTCGATCGCTCAGCGAGCTGCGCGAGCTGGCTCGCACGGCGGGCGTAGAGGTTGCGGACACAGTGCTTCAGGTCCGGGATCGTGTGGATCCCAAGTTCCTCCTGGGACGTGGCCGCCTCGAAGAAACGGTCCTCAGGGCGATGCAACTGGACGTCGATGTGCTGATCGTCGACCGCAACCTAACCCCCGCCCAAGCCACCGCGATCGCACGCATGACCGATTTGAAAGTGCTCGACCGCACGCAGCTCATCCTCGACATTTTCGCCCAGCACGCGCAGAGTTTGGATGGAAAGCTGCAGGTCGAACTGGCCCAAACACGCTACCTCTTGCCAAGACTCGGCAGCAAGGACGACTCTCTGTCACGCCTGACGGGTGGTATTGGAGGCCGCGGCCCAGGTGAGACGAAGCTCGAGGTCGGACGGCGGCGCGCCCGCGAGCGGATCGCGCAGCTTGACGCTCGCCTGAAACAACTCTCCCGGCAGCGCCAACAGCGGCGTGGCCGCCGTAGCCGCGAAGCGATCCCCATGGTCGCGATTGTCGGCTACACGAATGCCGGCAAGAGCACGCTCCTGAACGTCCTGACCGGTAGTGATGTCGTGGCAGAAGACAAGCTGTTCGCCACCCTAGATACTCGCTCGCGGCGAATGCACCTGGGCTTGAACCGCCCGGAAGCGGTAGTGACCGACACGGTGGGCTTCATCCGCAACCTGCCGAAGGACCTTTTCAACGCCTTTCGAGCAACCTTCGAAGAAGCGGCCGACGCGGACCTATTGCTGCACGTGGTCGACGCTTCAGACCAGGCCCACGACGACCACATCGCAGCCACCGAAATGCTGTTGGCAAAGCTCGACCTTGACCAGATCCCGCGGTTGACGGTGCTCAACAAGACCGATCGTCTGGACGGCAACGAAGCCGCGCATCTGGCCGCTCGCCTCAATGGGATGCCAGTAAGCGCCCAAACAGGACTGGGCCTTGACCGTCTGCGGTCCGCGATCCGGGAAGCGATGCAGACCCGCGTCGAACCGCCGCATCCGGAGGGACCCACGCGGATCGACCACCAAGGCGCGGGCTGACCGCGCCACGTCGGACGGGACGCTGCGCGGCCGGGTAGCTCTGGCATCGCGTGCGTTTCAGCCTGTGCGGCGCTCCAAGGGCAGGCGCATGGACAGGCAGGTACCTTCGCCCACCTTGCTACGGATCGAGATCGACCCCCCGTGCTGATGCAACACACGGCGCGCAATCGGCAGGCCCAATCGCAAGCCGATGCGGCGCTGCCGATCCTTGGTGCCAAACCCTACCTCGAAGAGCCCCGCCAGGCGATCCGGGGGGATGCCGCAGCCGTCATCCTCCACTTCTACGAGCGCACACCCGTCGTGGGTGCGCGTCCGTACCACAACCCGGCCCCGGCCCGCGACAGCCTCACAGGCATTGGTCACGACCGTCATAAACACTTGATTCAGCTCTGCTGGCCGGCAGATAATCGAAGGCAATTGGCCGTAGTCTCGGACCAGGTCGACCCCGACCAGCAGATGAGGAGGGATGAGGTCGACAGCCGCATCCAGCCCCGTGTGAAGATCGACCGGTTGCGCTTCCGACTGATCGAGGCGCGAAAAATCCCGCAGCGAACGCATCAACGAAGCGATCCGCTGCAGCCCTTGCACGGCTGCCTCGTTCGAGGCCTCAAGGGCGGGGAGCACGCGCTTACGTAGGCGGGCTCGGGCGGTGGGGCCGAGGTCCTCGCTCAAGCCTTCTGCCAGCTTGGTTGCAGCACGCCGGACGCTGTCGAAGCCGCTGCGTGCTGCACCCAGCGGCGTGTTCAGCTCGTGGGCTACCCCCGCCACCAGCTCGCTCATCCCAGTCACCTTGGCGTCGGCCACTAGCTGGGCCTGCTCCTCTCGAAGCTGCCAGTTCTGCGCTTCGGTCGCCACGGCTTGGCGAACGGTCCGTCGAGCCCACCCCGCGAGGACCGCGAGCACCACTCCAATGATCACAATGGATAGGACGTCCCACACGAAGAACATCGGATGAAGCCCTCCCTGCAGGTGGTTTTCAACCGGATCCCAGGAGATCTGTGTAGCTGGATCTGCGAGCGCAAACGCGAGGCACGCGACCCGCTGCAAAGCCGCCGCGAGCGCGACGATCAACGGATACGCCGGCCGCAGACACAGGGCGTTGACCGCCGCGAGCACTAGCGCAATGTTGTCGGCGCGTGCCTTCACGACGAACACGGCCGGGGTTCCCTCTGGCATTGCGTGGTACCACGAGATCGGCAAGAGGAAGAACGCGAGAATGTCAAAGACGATTCCCGCCATGGCCGCGCGCGTGAGCCGCGATCCCCGTTCGGCCTCCCGCAGGATCAAGAAACTGAGAAGCACGCCAAAGAGGATGACGATCTCGGTGAACACGAGGTCGGTGAACGAACCCCTCGTCAAGGGGGCCAGCACCCCCCCAAGCACCAGGTACCCCAGCCGCGCGCGAGCCGCCCAAGCAAGGCCCTGGGACTCCCGCTCGGACAGCAAGCGCTCGGCGAGCTGATCGCTGGTGAGGTCAGGGCCCGGGTCTACGACCTTCATGCTGGCGACCCGCCCATCGCGGGATACAGGGCATACCGGACCCTCGGAGAGCCAAGGACGTGCGACTTCGACCATGGATCCGAAGTCTGCTGGGCAAGTGCCAAGTAATCTTGTCGCGTGTGCAAAGTTTTGTTTCCGCGCCCCGCCCCCCCCAGAACCGTCTTCACTGCATGCTGTTGGGTTCCCGTAGGGAAAACGCTGGGATCACTACGTCGAAGTGATCGCCCACCGAATCGACCATTCGGTAGGTTCCCTCCATCGTCCCGAAAGGCGTCTCCAGAGGACACCCGGACGTGTACTCGAACGACTCACCAGGCTTGAGCAGGGGCTGCTGCCCCACAACCCCCGGCCCGCGCACTTCCTCCACCTGCCCATAAGCGTTCGTGATGATCCAATGCCGCTCCAACAGCTGCGCGGCGCGTCCACCCTCGTTGGAGATGCGCACGGTGTACAGAAAGAACCACTGCTGGTTCTGGCGATCGGAATGCTCCGGAGAAAAACGCGGCCTGACCTGGACCCGTATTCCGTTGGTGATTTCGCTCGGCCCCATGACGCTCACCCTTGGCCTTTACGATCAGGACGGTGGTTCGGCAATTGCGCTGTCGAAGCGCGTGAGGAACTCTGCCATTTGCTCGCAGGTCCCGATAGTGAGACGAAAGCTGTCTCCTATCAGTGGCTTGCCCTCCATACTGCGTACCAGGACGCCATGCTCCGCGAGGCGAGCAACCACCCACGACAGCGGCCGATCCGGCCAGACAAGCACGTAGTTGCCCCCGTCCGCGTGGACTCGCTGACCGCGCTCCCGCAGAGCCTTCACGGTCCAGGCCTTCGCCGCCGCAACCTCCTGGACGTACTTGTCGCGATAGTCGCGATCGGCAAGTGCCTCCCGAGCCGCGGCCACCGCCACGGAGTTGATGTCGTAGGGACCGACCACGCGCGTCAGCCGGTCGAGCAACTCGGGGGGCGCGACGGCGAACCCGATGCGAAGTCCCGCCAGACCGTAGCTCTTTGACAGAGACCGAAGAACCACCACGTTGGACAGCGCCAGGGCCTCGGGAAGTACGCTCACGCCCGTGTAGTCGGCATACAGCTCGTCCACGACCACCAGGGTCTCGGGAGCCCGCCGCGCCAAGGACAGCAGCTCACCCGCCGGTATCAGCGTGCCCGTTGGGTTGTTGGGGTTGCAGATGAACGCCAAACGCGGCGTTCCGGCGAGCGCAGACGCGAAGGCTTCGGAGGGAAATGCGAGCCCTTCCCCATATGGAATTGCGTGCGTACACATGCCTTGCAGGTCGGCGCACGGCCTGTAGTACCCAAACGTGGGCATCGTTGTCAGAAAGGTCGCGCCCGCGTCCCCAAACGCGTCAAAGACAGCACGAATGGCTGCGTCCACACCATTGAATGCGGCCACTTGCGCCGCTGTGAGTCCCAGCTCACCCGCATACGCCGCTGCCAGTCCGGCATACTCGGGATAGGCGGCGATATCGGTTGTCCCTAGCTTGGAAATCGCCTGCAGAACCCGTGGACTCGGCCCCAGGGTGTTCTCATTGAAATCCAGGCGCAGCTTCGAACGGCGTCCCTCAAGCGGGGCCCTGTACGGGTCCAGCGCCTCAACCGCTGGTTTGGCACGGATCATTGGTTTCCCTAGTTTGTCCTAGTCTTGGGTCAAGCGGCTCACCCTCCCGCCTGCCCCCTTCATCGTCGTCATGATGACAGGGCAGCCTTGACGACTCCGCTGAGCGTCTTGCCATCCACCACGGGACCCAGCCTGGCTTTGCACGCTTGCATCACTCGGCCCATCTCCTTCATGCCACTCGCGCCAAGTTCAGTGATCACCGCTTGAACGGTGGCCTCGATCTCGGCCGGATCGGGCGCAGCTGGCAGATAGCCCTCCAACAGCTCCTTTTCGCGCTGCTCGCGGTCGACCAGGTCCTGGCGGCCACCTTGCGCATACTGATCGATCGAGTCGGCGCGCTGCTTGACCAGACCGACGATGACCTGCTGAATCGCGGCGTCGTCAAGCTCGCCCCCTTGCTCGACCTCGCGATTCAAGATGGCCGCGCGCACCCCGCGGATGGTCTCGGTACGCACGGTGTCCTTTTCGCGCATGGCGCTCTTGAGATCTTCGGCTAGGCGTGTTCGCAAGTCCATCGTTCACTTGTAGCGTCGAATGATGTGAAAGCCAAAGGGCGACTCGACCGGCTCGCTGACCTCGCCCACTTCCAGGGCAAACGCCACCCGTTCAAACGCCGGAACCATTTGACCGGGCCCAAAAACACCAAGATCCCCGCCCTGGCCAGCACCTGGCTCGTCGGTATTTTCATCCGCGATCGCATCCCAGTCAGCGCTTGCTGACTGCACCTGCTGATAGACCTCGTCGGCCCTGCTACGCGCCTCGGCCTTGGTCCGCGTGACGTCGCGGGCAGCACGTTCAGCACCCTTGTAGCTGATCAAAATGTGCTTGGCGGCGACCTGCGTGGGACGATCAGAAGCATCACGGGTCCGCTTCACGATGACGAAACCTTGCTTGGTCTCGATCGGTTGCGAGACCTCATCTTGCTCCAGCCGAAAAGCGACCCGCTCGACGTCGGCCGGGAAGGTGCCATCGCCGCGAACGACCGCGCGCCCCACAGGACCTGCATCATGCATGGCGGGTCGATCGCTGTAGCGCTGCACCAGCGACCAGAAGTCCTCGCCCGCACCGCGGGCGACCGATGCGATCATCTCGGCCCTTTGGCGCGCCTGGTCGCGGCTACGCTCGATCTCCGCCCCCGCCTTGTCAGCACCAGCGAAGGTGACCCATACAGCACGAGCTGTGATCTGACTCGCGGCGTCATCCACCTTTACCACCGCCGCGGTCGGCACAACGGCAGGCCGCGGTTCCGGCGCAGCGCACCCCGAGCTGACCCCAGAAGTGACCCCGGCGCTCGCCCCGGTCAACAGCCCAGCAAGGACAGCAGCGAGGCGGAGGAGCGATTTCCAGTGGGCCGCCTGACGGGGCGGCTGGGGGGTTCTCGACATGGGCTTCGGGTCCATAGCGGCGCGGAGGATACTCCAGGACACCCATATCGCCCAAGGCGGGAGTGCTAGGGGATCTTCGTGAAAGCGATGCCAGTCCGACCGCGCGAGCCGATCCGCCGTGGACGGCCGCTGCCATCCGCCTCGAACGCCGAGACGTTGCCGTTGTGCGTTGCGAAGAGCACCCCGTTTTCATGGTCGTACGCCAGGCCGATGGCCTCGTTCAGCCCCGTCGCGACCCGCTTGACGTCGGAGCGAGTCATGGCGTCCTCGCCGGCGGGCATGTCCATGCCCATGCTGAACACCACATCTTGCCGCCGATCGGTCCAGTAGACCGTGCGTCCTACGACGTCCAGCTCGATGTCGAGCGGCATCGCGTCCGCGGCTTGATCATGGTACAGGAGCTCAACGTCGTCACGGTCTGCATGGGTCTGACCAGTGGGCATGTCCATGCTGGCACGCAGAAGCTTTCTGTCGTTGCGATCGGTAAAATAAAACATACGCTCAAGCGGATCAGGCGCAACCCCCACGATCTGACGAAAGCCGTGGCCGCTGACCAGGACCTCTAGATTGCCCCCGTCGAAGTCGCAGCGCCACACCTTGGCGCCTTCGCGATCACCCATGTAGAGCTTCCTGTGCACGCGGTCGATCGAGATCTGCTTGCCGGTGTTGAAGGTTTCTCCGTCGGCTGTGGAACCAGCCGGCATAATAACCTCGGCGTTGCTTCCATCCAGCTCGTAGCGCACGAGGCTACCCCTATTGCCTCCACCCAATAGGTTTCCCATATTCAGGACAAAGACGTGGCCACCAACAGGATCGACCGCCACGCCGTCCGGTGCTGACAGCGGACGCCCAGAAGCAAATACCATCGCCCCCGAACCGTCTGGGCTCGCCCTTGTTACTGCGTTGGAAGTGATGTCCAACCAGAACAGGGTTGGCGTCCCATCGGGCAGCTCGAGTCCTGGCGGCGAGTCTGGAGCCTCGTCTGCTTCAGCCGCATCCACCATCTCCATCGCAGGGGTCATGGAATCCCCCTCCGTCATGGCAGGGCCGGGGGCTGCTTCTTGCCCTCCTGCGGCCCCTGCGGCGCCCAACGGGTCGTCGGAAGACGACCCCCGAGCCGGCGTCTGGTTCGTCTCGGCCACCGGGTCTCCGCCCCCACCCGGTGCCGCCGCCGAAGAGCCTGCGCGAGACCCCTGTGCGACCGCCGCCGCTGGCGCCGTGGGCGCCCCCGAGGCCGCCCCCGAAGCCGCTGTCGGCGACTCCATAGAAGCCGCGACGGAGGGTGCCTCCAAGCCCTCGTCTCCGGTGGCTCCACAGCCCTGGACGACCACCGCCACGAGCACCCACGCGCCCGCCGCACGCAGGGTCTTCGCACACGAAGACACGTTGCGCAGGCCCAGCTGTCCAGCACCCCTATCCCTCGTCTGGCAAGCGTTCATAGCCCCACCTCCCGGCCCACCCAAAGGCACGGTCCAAGCCCAACACTCTCGCGCTATCACATCGGGGGGCCAAGCGCCCCCCCGACCATTGCCCCGGAGGGCCATACCGTCGCCGCCGATGGGATCATCGTGCAGCAGACGCGTCTGGTTTCCACGGTTGGCCGAATCCGGCGGCCAAGGTACCGTTCGGGAGATTGAGGAATTGGAGTGGAACTGAGAATGGCACGAGGAGGACGAGGCAACGCGGCGGAGGCCGAACAATGAAGGCGGTCGTTTGTGGGAGCTACGGGCCTCCCGAGGTCCTGCACGTCAAGGAGGTACCCGCACCAGAGCCAGGCCCAGACGAGGTTCGCATTGAGGTGGCGGCGGCCGAGGCGACCAAGGCCGATTGTGAAATGCGAAGCTTTCGCCCGCCCGTCTACTGGTACTGGGTACCCCTGCGACTCGTGTTCGGAATTACACGTCCGCGGCGTCCGATCTTGGGAGCCTACTTCTCAGGAACCGTGGACGCCTTGGGCAAACATGTGCGCGGGCTATCGGTCGGTGACGAGGTCTTCGGTTCCGCAGGCCTGCATATGGGTGCCTACGGTCGGTATGTCTGCCTGCCGGCAAAGAGCACCATTGTTCCCAAGCCGCACAACATGAGCTTCGAGGAAGCGGCCGCGGTCCCCCTGGGAGGCCTCAATGCGCTCCATTTCATGCGGCTGGCGAACGTGCGGCCAGGCGATCACGTGCTGGTCAATGGTGCCGGTGGCAGCATCGGCGCGTTCGGCGTACAGATCGCCAAAGCGATGGGTGCCGAGGTGACTGGCGTAGACGCGCCCCACAAGCACACAATGGTGAGCGAGCTCGGTGCGGATCACTTCATCGACTATACGCAAGAGGATTTCACTCGTGGGGGGCCTGTCTATGACGTCATCTTTGACATGGTGGTGCGGAGCTCCTACCGCGGATGCATCCAGGCCCTCAAACCCGGCGGTCGCTACCTCATCGGCAACCCCAGACTGTCCGATATGGTGCGCTCGAAGCTGACGAACCGTAGCGGTGCCAAGCGGGTCTCCTTCGCCTTTGCCAAGGAGACCCGGGAGGAGCTCAATGCACTCAAAGACATGATCGAGCGGGGAGAGATACGCGTGGCCCTCGACCGCATCGTCACTCCGGAACAGGCCCCTGAGGCCCATCGGCGCGTGGAAACCGAGGCACGCAGCGGCGCGGTTGTGATCTCGTTCGCTTGACGCGAGCCGAGCAGATGGGGGAAGAGAGCTGATATGGTAGCGATGTAGCCTGGAAGAACCGCGATATGCATACCAAAATGTACAAGAAGAATGAGCGTTCACTCGGCGCGAGGCTGGCGGTAGCAGCACTCGCACTCGCAGCCACCTGCGCAATCGCCACGCCCTGCCCCCGGGTCCGTGCAGATGACGCTGCCTTGACCAAGTTTTCCGGCAACTACATCTACGCGGCGGACAAGGCCCATGGAGAGGCCATCATAGACAAGGCGATCGACAAGGCCCTCTCAGAACTCGGCTCGGTCATGAAGATGATGGCGAAGAAAGCCATGTCCATGAACCCGCGGCAGAAGTTCATGGACAAGGTCTGGATCGATACGCCGGGCGGGCAGATCGGCCTCAAGATCGGGGATTTGGACAAGATCGTGCTCAAGCCGGGGAAGCCGAAGACGATGGAGCGTGATGGACGAAAAGCCAAGGTCATGCACGACTTCAAAGGCGGCAAGGTCATCCAAACGGTCGAGGGCGAAAGGGGAGCGATCAAGAACACCTTCACGCTGGCGAGTGACGGCAAGACACTTCATCGTGACGTGGTCATCACGAGCCCGCGCCTGCAACAACCGATCACGTATCGGCTGACCTATAAGCGCAAGTAGCAGCCGCGACTCCGACCGTCCTGGCCGAACGGGTCGTATACCAACGTTCATGAACGGTCGTGTTCGGATCCCCGTGCGGTCCCAATAACCCAACAGTTTCCGCAACATCGACTTGCGGCGGCGCTTGCCCCGGCGCTTGCCCCGGCCATCGGCGTCACAATCTTGGCGCGCGACCCTCTACCTCTTTGAACCACAGCAAAGAGGGTCCGACATGTTCAGCCTTCGCCGCGCCGTCCCCGCCCCCATAGCTGTCATCGGTCTGTGCGTGTTTTCGGGTCTCGCAACCGGACAGGAGATTCATCACAGCTTCTGCGCTCACGGCTGCCCAGCGGGCGGGCCCGCCACGAACGACGTCATCATCCGCGAAATCTATGTGCTGTCCTCCAATGACGCGACCAAGTTCGCAGACTGGGTGGCCTATCGCGTAACGAGGGACACGATCGGCGTATCCCATACTCGGAACTGGAAAACGGACCCCTTGCTGGCTGCCAATGAAACCCTCGAGCCCGACGACTACAGGGGCGCCAACGCGGCACTCAAGACCGACCGGGGGCACCAGGTTCCACTGGCGAGTTTTGCCGGAACGCCCCACTGGTCGCAGACGAACTATCTCTCGAACATCACACCGCAAAGCAGCAGCCTAAACCAGGGAGCATGGGTCAAGCTGGAAAACGCCGAGCGCGCACTTGCACGCAGCGCCAGCGCCCACGCGGTCTACGTCACAAGTGGACCCTTGTATGAAGGCAACGCCGGAATGCTCCCGAAGGCCGACGAAAGCCACGCGGTACCCTCGGGCTACTGGAAGGTGCTGGCCGTCGCGCAAGGCGACGTGCTCCGGGTCGCCGCCTTCATATTTCAGCAGGAAACCACCCGCGACGCGAATATCTGCGACCACCTGGTCACCGTAAACGAGGTGGAGGCGCGCTCGGGGCTGAATCTGTTTCACGCATTGCCTGCAGCGCGCGAGGAACCCCTCGAAGCCACGCGAGGAACGCTCGCCACGTCGCTGGGGTGCGTGGTCGAGTAGCCACCCTGGGCAGAGCGGCGGCGAACCTCAACGGTCGAGCCGCTCGCGGTTTTCCCCCCACTGGAAACAGTCACCATCACAAGCGATATCGGGACATGTCCGATGCCACAGCGTCTTGCGCTTCGGCGCCTTGTGCCCGCCGCGCTTGCGCGTCTTGCGGCCCATGAAGATCAGATCCAGCGTCTCAATCCGATCGTCACCGCTGTGGCGCGCGTTCCAATGGCGGCACAGATACGTTGTGTAGGCTGAGCGTTGCCGTCGGAAGCGCTTGTACTTCCGGCGGATGTTCCGAAAGTACTTGCGCACGCGAAAGGTCGGGTAACTGCTGGAAACGTACCGAGGCCGCTTCCAGGTCAGGCGAGTGTCGGGCGCGCGCAGATCCACCTGGGTACCACTGAGCTGCGTGCCCAGGAGCACATACCAGCCGTCGACCACGCGGGGATAGGGAGCGAACAGACCCCAATGTTGGTCGAGCCGCAGGAAGTCGATGGCCCGGCTCGCATCGGGGACGAGCGTCAAGCCCGAGCCCCGGGTCAGGGGCCTGAAACGACGACTCACGGTTCCAAGATTAATCGCAACGGTGTAGTAGAGCAGGACAGCGGCGAGGACCGCAGGAGTCGCTCGCAGCAGCGGCTGAGCCCGGGCCCGGAACGCCGCAAACGTCGATGACGGCGAAGGTTCCGCACCGCCGGAACCCATAGCAGCCTGGCCGCTTTCCGACTCGAGCGCACCCACAACCGCATCCGCCAGCCGTGGAAGCCTCAGGCGGCGAAGGCCGGGCGCAAGCAGCCGGTCCCAGAACCAACCCGGCAAGACACCCAGCCAGATCACCGCCGCAAACCACGGAAACGTTCCCAGCGAAAGTCCAAGCCCAAGACCGCTGTGCAGCACAACGAAAGCGAACACGGCCACGGTACGGATGGGCGACTGAATGCGCGCCATGGCCCCCAAGCCCGGAACGATGGACAACAGGCCAAACCCGCACACGAAAAACGGCATCACATACTCGAACCAGAGCACAACGATCGTCAGCACTCGCGTCACATCGGGGAACTGACGCAGCCAGACGCCGAAAGGCGTCGCATAGGCGTCGATGTGCAGGGCGTAGTGGACCGCCGTGAAGTCGACGCGCCACTGGCGGTGCGTCTTGTGAATGGCGCTGAACCAATACACACACGATAGCTGCGCCAAGAAAGCGAACGTCGCGAACGTCGCGTGATGCTTCCGCGGTGAACCCGCCACAAACTTCCCCCGCCTGCGGGCCGCGTCCCAGGACCACACGGATGCCAACGGAAAGAACAGTGCCCACAGGCAGGCGAGGCGCAGCAGGTAGTCACCTCCCGTCTCGATCATGAAGTTGCGGTTCTGCACTGAGCACAACAACACCCACGAAGCGAGCAAGGCGATACGGCTAAAGGTTCCCACGAGCAGGGGCAGGGCACACAACGCGGCCGCAACAAATAGCCAGACCTGGAACGAGAGGTCCCCCCCCCACATATGGAAACTGTATCGGCCCGGGTGGTGGTCGAGGTAGGTCTCGCGCAGCAACGCGCGCGGCAACACGCCAGTGTCCGTATAGTGCTCGGTCAGAGTCACGGCGCGCACCGCGAGGTCGACCAACAGCATGACCGCCAGGGCAACTCGCAGAAGGGCGAGCGAGCGAAGGTCAAACCCGAACGTCTCGCGCAGCACACCACGGATGTCCGACCGAACCATGGAGCTCATGTACCGCGCCTGGTCAGCCGTGAGAAGCCGTACGAGCGATCCGCATGGCGGCAGCGCATGGGATGCGCTATGTCAACCACCCCTCGAAAGATGTCCAAGCGCGCAAAGTCAGGCCCGGACATGGCATCGCTCCTGCTGGCCGTTGCTTCCGGAGGGCTCTACTTCGCTGCAACACCCGGCTTTGATCTCTGGCCGATGAGCCTGGTTGCGCTGGTGCCGCTGCTGTGTGCGATGACACGGCGTCGCCCCGGGGTGGCTCGCGCACTCATTTTGGGGGCCGTGTTCGGCCTGACGGCCAATGCCGGCTGCTTCTACTGGCTGGTCCCGACGATCGAAGCCTTCGGTGGATTTGGATTGGCCGGAAGCTTGGCCGTGGCTGCAAGCGTTTGGCTCCTCCAAGCGGGGCACTTCGTCCTGTTTGCACTGGTTGTGGACCGCTTCCGAAGCGCCGGCCTGCCGTTTCTCTGGCTAGTGGCGCCCGCGTTCGCAGCTTGCGAGTACGTCTATCCACACCCGTTTCCCGCCCCGCTGGCGGTCGCACTGCATGACTTTCCCGTGGCGATCCAGGTCGCCAGTCTGGGTGGGGCCACGCTGATTTCCGCGCTGCTCGCGCTCACCAACGGAGCGGTGTACGCCCTGTTCGCCCAAGGGGCGCGGACAGCGTCCCGGCTCCTGGTGTGCACCGCCGCCGCATGGCTCGCCAGCCTGCTATACGGGGCCACGGCGCTGACCACCCTGGAGCAGACGATCGAAGACGCAGAGCGCGCCCGTGTGGGCATCGTTCAAGCGAACATGGGGCTCATGCAGAAGCGCAGGGACCCGCGCGAAAGCCTGCGTCGGCACAGGGAGCAGTCGCTCGCACTCGAGCGTGCCGGACCGCTTGACCTGATTGTGTGGCCCGAGACCGCGGTCGGGCACGTGGTGCCAACAGTGAGCTCCACCCCGAAGGCCATGGCCGTGGCGGAGGTGCAACGGGGCATCCGCTCGCCCCTGCTGTTCGGAGCCCTCACCTCACGCGCGCAGGCCGTGCCCCGCAAGCACTACAACTCAGCGATCCTTTCCCCCGGCCCGACAACAACGGGGGCAAGACAGGTACGCTACGACAAGGTCCGCCTACTCCCCTTTGGAGAGTACTTCCCTCTCGGAGATGCGTTTCCCGCGCTCTATCGCCTTTCTCCGAAGACCGGCCACTTCGCGGCTGGAGCCGACCAGCGATCCCTGGCGCTCGGAAACCACCGCATCGCTGTCTTGATCTGCTACGAGGACATCCTGCCCGAGTTCGTCCGCCGGTCGGTCAAGCTGGGCCAGCCAAACCTGCTCGTGAACATGACAAACGACGCCTGGTTCGGAGACACGACCGCCCCGTGGGCGCATCTCGCACTCGCCAAGTTCCGGGCGGTGGAGCACGCTCGCTATCTGGTGCGTGCCACCAACAGCGGCGTCAGTGCGGTGCTCGATCCTGCGGGACGCGTCCTAACGAGCGGACAGACGTTCTCGCGCGAAACATTGGTTGCCACGGTCAGGTATTTGTCCCAGACGACCCCGTTCTCACGTTGGGGCAACTGGCCAGGCATCGCGGGCCTTCTCTGCACCCTCGCTGGGTTGCTTCAGTCGACGCGTGGACGCACGTCGGCGCGACCCTTCGCCCGAGGATGAACAAAGACAGGGCGATAGGAGCCAGCCGGCCGCTCCTCCCCCGCAATCTGGCTGGTCAAGTGCACCAGCAGGCGAAACAGGGCGGTGAAGTGGATCGCCACATTGGGGTGAACCATGGCCAGCAGCATGTCCAACCCGCCATCAATGCCCGGTTCGGCCGCCCGTGATGCGGTGGCCGACAGGGGCACGGAGATCGCGAACGCCTCCAACGCAACTATGACGTCGCGCGCATCCGTCAGCCCAAGCACAATCGTCTCGCGCTTGAGATCGAATAGGAGATCTTCAAACGCCACCCGCGCACGGGTCGAGGTGGAACCCTGCTGCCAGAGGTCCCTGGCCTCCGCGACACGGCTGGGGATAGACTGCCAAAACTCTTCGCACGCTTGTTGAGACAACGGTTCACTCCGATTGGCGGCACGCCCTCCTCTCCCTGGAAGGTCGTCGCGGCTAGCGCGACCCGCGTTGCATGAACTCTTTGCATGGGCCGTGCCAGTGCGCGTCAGACCAACGAGCCGCCGGCTTCAAACAACTTTTTCATCGGTGCAACCGTTGCTCATCAATCGCACCCTGCATGGGTGAAAGCGTTGAGTTCAGCACTGCAGACTGCCGGACAGCGCACTAGCCGGGGTAGGTGCTGTGGCTACCTGCCGCAATCCACGGCCCGTCTTGAACAGAACGAGGATGCGCCGCATCCACCGTCTGACAGCCAACGTGCCGAGGCGGGAGACTTGACGGGAGCGCAGCCATGTTCCGATACTGACCGGCACGTTTGACCGCACAGGAGCGACATGACAGACAAGTACAGCGTGGTGACCGGTGCCGGTGGGTTCATCGGTGGACACCTGGTGGCGGCCCTTCGGGACCGAGGCGTCAAGCGCATCCGCGCGGTCGACATCAAGCCCCAGGACGTTTGGTATCAGCGGTTTGACGACGTCGAGAACCTTTCGCTCGACCTGAAGGACAAGACCGCCTGTATGCAGACGTGTGAGGACGCCGGTGATGTGTACCAGCTGGCAGCCGACATGGGTGGCATGGGCTTTATCGAGAACAACAAAGCTCTCTGCATGCTAAGTGTGCTCACCAATACGCACATGCTCCAGGCGGCCCAGGTAAAGGGCGTTCGGCGGTTCTTCTATTCGTCGTCTGCGTGCGTCTATAACGCCGATAAGCAACGCGACGAGGACGTCGTAGCGCTGAAGGAGGAAGACGCCTACCCGGCCATGCCCGAAGATGGATACGGATGGGAGAAGCTTTTCTCCGAGCGGATGTGCCGGCACTTTCGGGAGGACTTCGGTCTCCACACGCGCGTGGCGCGTTTCCACAACGTATATGGTCCCCATGGCACCTGGGACGGGGGTCGTGAAAAGGCACCCGCAGCGCTGTGCCGCAAAGTGATTCAAGCCTGCGACACGGGTCGCCACCGGATTGAGATCTGGGGAGACGGGAAGCAGACCAGGAGTTTCATGTACATCGACGACTGCGTCGAAGGCATCCTGAAGATCATGGACAGCGACATCCTCGAGCCGATCAATCTCGGGTCGAACGAGCTGGTGACGATCAACGGACTGGTCGACATCGTCGAGCGCGTCGCAGGCATCGAGCTCGAGCGAGACTACAAGTTGGACGCGCCGAAGGGAGTAAACGGTCGCAACAGCGACAACACCCGGATCCAACAGTGCCTCGGCTGGGAACCCGGCATCTCGCTGGCGGATGGCATGGCCAAAACCTACGCCTGGATTCTCGAGCAGTTCAACGCTCGTAAGGCCGGCAACAAAGTCGCGGTGTAGCCCCTAGCGACCTTGTCCAAACGCTTCCAATCAAGGTAGCGCGATCAAACTCACTCAAACGTGCACGAAGCGCTGACTCAAGGTCGCTAGCTCGGACGTATCGTGAGCACCGGGCACTCCGACAGGCGCACGGTTCGTTCGGCCACGCTGCCGATCAGGAGATGCTGCAGGCCCGTGCGTCCATGGGTGCCCAACACGAGCAGGTCGGCCTCGTGCGACATCTCTGCCAGCACCTGGTGTGGCACACCCTCGACCAGATTGGTCTCGAGCTCCACGGGCTCGTCGGTCACAGCCGACGCCAGTTTGCGCGCCTCGGCCAGCCCCTCCTCGGCTGCCTTGCGAAGGTCGTCGAGAAACGCCGAATGAACGGCAGCAGTCGCCGGACCGTCATCCCAGCCAGCATAGGCCGGCGCGTGCAGTACGTGCACGAGGTTGAGCTTGGCGCGGAAGCGCGCGGCGAACTGAACAGCGGCTTCGATCGCTGGCCGCGACGCATCCGAAAAGTCGGTGGCACAGATGATGTGTTGGATGGCTGGCATATCGTTTTCCTCCTCCGTGCTACCTGAAAGCCTGTTGGCGCCATCAGGGGACAGTCAACACCGGGCAAGGCGCCACTCGCACCATCCGCTCGGCCACGCTCCCCAGCAAGACGCGAGCGAGACGTGTCCGCCCATGGGTCCCCATGACGATCAAGTCGGCCGAGATCTTCTGAGCATACTCTGGAATCACGACCTTGGGATCGCCTTCGACCTCCGCAATGTCAACGGCCGGCGCGTAGCCCGAACAACGCGCGCGTAGCTTGTCCACCTCTCGTGCGCGCCGGGATGTGGCGTGGTCGATCACCTCGGACGGTGCCGAGGCAGGGCCCTGCAGACCGGGGCGCCCAAAGGGCACTCTGGAAAGCGGATCGATATACGCGTGCAGTAGGTGCAGCTCGGAGCCTAGCGTCTCACCAAGCTGAATCGCGTAGTCAAGGGCACGGGCGGAGCACTTCGAAAAGTCAACGGGACATAGGATATTGGCGGCTTGCAGCTTCATAGTCGATCTCTCTAGCCTGGAGCGGGTCCATCGCCCGGTCGCTCGAGAAAGCTGGGGGGCACGACAATGACCGGACAGGTCGCCATCCGCAGGACCCTTTCTGTTACGCTCCCCAGCACTAGCTTGGCCACAGCCCCCTGGCCCCGGCTAGCCATCACGATTGCGTCGGCCCCATAGTTGGCGGCGTCATTCGCGATCTCCGAGGGGGCCGGTCCGACCAGCAGAGCACTGTGCATCTTGACCCCCCTGGCCGCGTGCCTTTCCAAAAGTGCATCGAGCTTCGCCTGGCCAGTCGTGGAACAGTGCAGGGCATACTCCTGGGAAGGGATCAGCGCAACCTCCGGCATCGCGTAGTAGGTCGGTAGCGCATAGGTGTGTAGCACCCGGATCTCCGCCCCAACCAACTTCGCGAGCTGCACCGCATACTCGACGGCAGCATCGCTGGCTTCCGAGAAGTCCGTCGGGCATAGGATTTTTTCCAGCTTCATTTCCACCACCCTAGACGTGCGCACCGTCGCAGGGCCGGCAAGCGCATGTCAATCACTTCCTATTTGACCTCCAAGAGCCGAAAACTCTGGACGAATCGGGCGAACGCCGCACGTTCGGCAGGATCGCCCGGTCGCGGGGATACATACACGAAGTCGAACAGACATCCATCCTTCGGGAGGACGAAAATGTCCAGAGTGACGGGAACACCATCCAGTGCCACGTCGATCACCACGTGCAGCGCACCGCGTCCATCCACGGTGGTGGTCTCCTCGAGCCGACGGACGCGGTCGGTCGTGCCGAACAGCAGATGCCCGACCAGCGCGCGCGCCGGAACGTCCTCGTAGCCTTCGCATCGCGAGCTAACGCCCACGGTGCCACCCCCGGAGACCTCAAAGGCGACGTCGTGCTCATCGATCCCGAGGGGAGTGTAGCCGCTGGACGGGACGAGCCGATATCGAACGTCGGGACCGTCATAGACGCCCCCGGCAAAACCTCCTGACGCGCAGCCGGCAAGTAGCATCCAACAGACACCCAAAAAGCTGCCCACGCCCCTCATGGCGCCGCCTTGGCCTCCGGCATGCGGGCCGGTCGTTCGATATCGCCTTCCTTGATCGCAAAGCGAATCAGCGCCTTGAGAAGTACGTTGCGCTCGACGTTGCCCAGAATGGTCTTCATGTCCTCGTAGACCGTCGGATCGACCATCAACCCACCCACGGTGCCCTCCCCGCGCTCCACCGCCGCCATCAGCCGATCAAGCCGAGCCGCCGCGCTGGCCAAATCCGATAGCATGTTGCTATCTGACTCACCGTAGATCAGCCCGTGCAGAAGCCCGGGTTCGGTCCGGACGTCTCCCACCAGTTGCTTCAGCGTCGCGGAGGCACTTGCCACGTCCGACACCGCTTGCTGTAGCTCCTGCCCGTATACGAGTGCGTGGACGGCACCGGGCCCGGACTCAATGGTAGTGAGGATGCGGTCCATGCGCTCGGTAGCCCGGTGCGCGGCAGCGAGCGCGCGCCCGGCGTGGTCGGCAGCCAACGCCACGCGGTCAGCCAGCGAGCGATCGTAGACCAGGCGATGGGCAAGCCCGTCCCCGCGCTCGACGGCTTCGACGATCGATGCCAACGACGAGAGAATACGCGAGAAGTCCTCCTGGGTGCGCTCGCTAGCAAGGCGCGCGACAGCTTGGTCCGCCGTATCGGCGGCACGCGTAACCGAGCTGACGGCTTCCTCAAGGCTGGTCGCCAAGGCTGCCAAACTGGTCGCGGCCTCAGTCTGCACAGTCTCCCCATCTTCGAGTCCGGGCTTGTTGGGACTCCCCACCGAGATCTCAATAAGCTTGTCCCCCAACAGGCCCTTGCTGTCGATCTTAGCCCGCGAATCCTCCCGAATCCGCGGCAAATGCTCGGCCGTGATCGACATGGTTACGCGGGCCTCGATCTCGTCTAGCCCAGGCGAAAACTCGATGTCTGCAACCATCCCTATGTCGAGCCCTGCGAGGCGCACGGGCGCGCCCACCACCAGGCCCTGGACATCGGGGAACTTGACGTACAGGGTCGCCTTGGCGTCGAACAGACCACTTTTTTGGCCGATCAGAAACACCGCGGAGCCTAGGGCGAATAGGCCGACGGCGAGGAATACGAGTACCCGGAAGTTGCGCCGCGCACTCACGGACCGCCTCCAGGCAGCGCCTCCGTCGAGCCCAGCGGCATCGCGTCCAGAAACCTACGCACCCGAGGGTCGGAACTGCGCTGAAGACTTTCGTTCGAACCGATTGCAGCGATCCGACGCTCGGCCACCATCGCGATGCGATCGCTGATCATGAAAGCGCTGGCGAGGTCATGGGTCACCACAACCGCTGTCACTCCCAGACGCTCACGGAGCGCCACGATCAATTCACTGATCCGCCTCACATTGACCGGGTCGAGCCCAGTCGTCGGCTCGTCGTAGAGCAGTACCTTGGGCGCCTCGGCGATCGCCCGTGCGAGCGCCACACGCTTGCGCATGCCCCCCGACAGCTCCGCGGGCATCTTCGCCTCGATGCCCGGAAGCCCCACCATCTCGAGCACCTCCCCCGCGCGTTTGCGCAGCTGGGCCCTGTCCGAGATGCCCCGCTCGCGCAACGGATAGGCAATGTTGTCAAAGACGGTTAGGGAGTCGAACAGTGCTCCTCCTTGGAACACCATGCCGACCTTGCGCCGCACGGCCAGCAAGTCGCTGTCATGGCCGGGGGACAAGGTATGACCATCCACGTTGACACTTCCTTGCTGCCAGGGGACCAGTCCCAGAATTACCTTCAGCAGCACGCTCTTGCCGCAGCCGCTCTCACCCAGAATCGTCAGGATCTCATCGCGGCGTACCGAAAGCTCGAGACCCTCGAAGACTCGGTTGCTCCCGAACGCCACGTGAATACCGGAAAAGCGTATGATCGCTTCCTGCGTGAGCTCGGTGTTCATCCCCAGCCTACCGTCAAGAAGATCTTGGTGAGCACGAAGTCGAGAACCAGCGTCACCACGGAGGTGATGACAACGGTCTCGGTGGTGGCTCGCCCAACGCCAACGGTGCCCCCACGAGTGGTCATCCCGCGGTAGCAGGCCACGATCGCAATATTGAAGGCGAAGAAGAGTGTCTTGACCAAGCCCGTCATGAAGTCTGTCATGGTGGTCGAGCGCAGGGCGGCAAGCACGAAGTAGTATAGGCTTACGTTGGGGTCCAGCGAGGCTACCAGACCGCCCGCGAGTACCCCGATGACGACTGCGACGGCGTCCATGAGAGGAAGCACGGTGAGGGTGGCAAGCACCCGAGGTACGACCAGCTTCTTCACTGGATCGGCCCCGAGTGCACGGACGGCGTCGATTTGTTCAGTCACGCTCATCGAGCCAAGCTCGGCGGCGATTCCCGCTCCGACCCGGCCTCCGACCATCAGGGCCGTCATGACCGGTCCAAGTTCGCGGGCCAAGGTCACACCGACCGCGTTGCCAGCCCATTCCTTGGCACCGAAGCGGGCTAGCTGCACCGAAAACTGGACCGTAATGACCATCGACGAAAAGACCGCGGTCAGCAGCACCACGCTGGTCGACCGCACGCCAATGGCCTCGATCTGGTCCAGAATCGCCTCCCGCCCGAACGGCCGCTGACCGGCTGCACGCAGGGCTGCCGCGGACAGCAGGAATACTCCTCGCACGTCGCGGATCGCCCCCTCCAGCGAGGGCAGCACGGATTTTGCGAAAGGGTCGCGCATCGGCCCGGCGACGGCCGTGGCAGCCGTATTCGAGCTATACCCTAAATTGGCCCAGCCCGGATATTTGGACGCGGTGCGGGGTGGCGCAGGGGTCCGCCCGACCGCACAACGCCAGTGTCCTGCCAGCCACTGCCCGGTAGCCCGTCTTGGAGGCATCTCGCGCGAGCCAGGTCAACAACAGATGCTTGATCCCGGCCAGGCGTGCTAGCTTCCCGCGTGGTATGCAGATTCAACACATCGTCACGTGCACGGATTTCTCAGAAGCCGCGACCCGGGGAGTAGAAGCGGCGTTCAGGCTGGCGGGCCAATTCAAGGCGCGCGTCACGCTGCTCCACGTCTTTCACTATCCGATCGCGGTGGACCCCGCACTGGCGCCGACGACCCTGGCGCAAGCCGAGAAGTTCCTCGCCGAAGCCCGGGATGCCGCAGCCGCGCACCTCAAAGAACTCGCTGCGCAGACCGCTAGCAAGACCGGTCTGCGGGGACAGGTCGAGTGCCAAGTGTTGGAAGGGCCCCCCTATGACGCGATCTCGAAAGCGTGCAAGCCCGAGGATCTGTTGGTGGTCAGTACCCACGGACGCACGGGTGCCAAGCGACTCATGCTCGGAAGCGTAGCCGAGCGACTGGTTCGCTGCGCTCCTTGCCCCGTACTCACGGTCCCGGCGTTTCCCGCCTCCGAAGAGTGACCAGCCCGAAAACCGCAGTGCCGGAAGCCTGGTTCCAAACAAAGACGTCTTCGCCGGTCCATTCAGGGCCTCAGCCCTGCGCCTGCGCTATTGCTGATTGAGAGTTGCCCAGAGACCAGCAGCGCTGCACAGGAAGGTCTCGACGGAACCGAAGGTCACCGCATCACCTGGGGTGATGACGGTGGCCTGCTCGATAATCGCGCCGTTGACCCTGGTCTTGTTCTTGCTGCCCATGTCGCGAACCGTGATCGAGCCGTCGTCGCGCGGTTGAAAGGATGCGTGAAACTTAGACACGCTCTGGTCGCGAAGCACAACGTCGTGATTCCGGGTGCGCCCGACCGTAATCTTCTCGAGAAACCCTCCACCATCCCGCTTGCGGAGAGCCGTGACGAAGATATTGAGCTCCCGCAGACGCTGCAATTGCTCGCGCTCCTTGTCGCCATCGGCGGCGTGCTTCCACACGTCCGACAGGACATCAGGTGAGACGTCGGCAGCAAAGCAGGTCTGAAAGTCCATCTGGCCCGTGTCCCCGCCGGACCCGCTCGGGCCATCTGTGGCGAGCGTCGACGTGCTGGCCAGGGCGGTACACAGGGGCCCTCCCTGGTCGGGGACGCGCACCAGGAGAAAAAGGGTGTTTCCGAATGAATTCAAGAAATCCCGCTGCGGCATCTGGCCGAACTGACCGAGCACACGGGCGGGAAACCAGTCTAGCTGCATCCGATCTGCGAACATTCCACTCATCCGCCCTCTGCAAAGACCAATCAAAGCCGTGAAGGCATCCTTCTATTAATATTCAAAAAATACAGTCATGTCAACATATGGTGGTCCTGAAATTATCGAGTTCTATGGTGGCCGGACCTCGCCTCCGGAAGCGCAGTCCCCGACTGCTTCGGAGAAATCGGGGGCCACCCCCGGACAGCTCAGGCCCTGTGGGTCGGGAGAACACGTCTCCATACAAGCCTCATCGATGCAGCCGATGGTCCGGTCAAGCTGCTCCAAGTAGCACTCGAACCCGCTGGGAACGGCCGGCCACACTTCCAGCAGGTCGCGAACACAGGATAGGACCAGCTCCCCAGGACCGAGGGGCATGAGCTCCTGGCCACATGCCTTCGCGACCGCACGAAAGTCGCTGTAGACACGCCTGAAACGTTCCCGCACGGCCACAATAGGATCGACCGGGGGCTCGCCGCCCCTCGAAGGTGGACCCGCGTGACCCCTGACATCGCTTCCTCCTTGGCCGGCAAGCGAGGCAGGCCGAGGCGAGCCAACCTCGATGGCGTAATCGCTTGGGGACGACCGCCTTCCGCCGGTAGGCGATCGCCCGGAGGAGGCCTGATTCGAAACGTCTGAGCGGCTACCCAGGCACCCTGCAACCAGGACGACTAGCAGCGCCGTGCATGTCCAAGGAACGGAAACGTACATCTGACAACTCCCACTTTCGCCTGGCGAGACCGCAGCTTGCCCGGGCATTTCACGAACTCGCGAGCGGATCGCGCAGGACGCACCGGCTTCACTGGGCTATCGACAACGACCGAAATACTCGCTGGTGACTTTGCGAGAGGAGGACGAAGACCTGGTGAAGTCGGGGACCAGTGAGACCGCCACAACATTGGTGAAGTATCCGGGCGGGAGAGAGGCTCGCTCGGATCTCATCGCCCAAGAATGCACCACTGCGCAAGGTTTGGCGCACCCGATATGCATCCTGCGAGCCGATCGTTGCCCCCGAGAATCGCTATTTGAAGCACAATGCGCGGGATGGTTTCCCGGCCGTTGAGGTCAACGGAAGCGCAAGGGCTGCAGAATCGAACCGTTGCGCCAGGGCATGTAGGTGGGTGAAGGATGGGACCGAGCCATCGACCATCAGTGGGTCAGCGTGCTAACCCTCACGTGCCAGGTAGGGGGCGATGCACGAGTTGGTGAGCATCTACATTCCAACCAGGAACCGCAGCGACCTGGTTCAGCGCGCGATTGAGTCCGCCCTGGCCCAGCGCGGCGTCGATGTGGAAGTCATCGTGGTCGACGACGGCTCCAGCGACGCAACTCAAGCAGTGCTTTCCGAAATCGAACACCGCACGAGCGCGCTCAAGGTCCTACGGAACGACGTGCCCAAGGGCGCAAGTGCCGCACGAAACCGCGCACTGTGGAGTGCCTCCGGAATGTTCATCACCGGACTCGACGACGACGACACGCTCGATCCGGACCACGTGCGAGGACTGCGGGCAGCGTTTCGACCTGGCCTTGCGTTCGTCTGTAGCTCGCGGCTCGAGATCAGTCGGCACGGCGCTGTTCCCAATACGCTCGATGCAGGACCGATCACCCTCGACCGTATGCTGCACTACAACCGCGTGGGCAATCAGGTCTTCACGTTGACCGAGCGCCTGCGTGAAGTGGGCGGCTTTGACGAGTCGTTGCCCGCGTTCCAAGACTATGACCTATGGGTGCGCCTGTTGGCCCGCTACGGTGACGCCCTCAAGACATCGGCAATCACGTACGAGGTACGCGTGGACCACGACTACGGTCGCATCAGCACATCACCAGAGCGGGTGCTGAAAGCCCTCACGATCTTCCGGGCCAAACACGCACCGTGGATGAGCCCGCGGCACGAGCGCTCCATGCAACTGCTGGAACACAAGCTCGCCGGCCGACGTTTGGGTCTTGGCTCGGCGTTGCGCTTGGCACACCGCGACAACCTGGCCGCCGTGACATCACTGTACGTCAACACCAACGCCCCGTGGGTCCAGCGCGCATACCATGCGCTGCGCCGCGTCGAACGAGCTGCCCGCGCCGGACGAAGGTAGCCGCACAACGGTGGGAGGGTGCCAGCCGACTCGGCCCCCTCGCGCGCTTGCTCGTGGATATGCCCAACTCGACGTTCACAGTTCCGCTATTCTGGTTCCTGCTTCTGCTACCGGGAACCGCGCTATGCCACCGCCTCCGCCTGTGGAATCGGGAGGCAGGCATCATGAGCCTAGTTGGGCTTGGATACTTGACGAGCTTCGCCGCTCTCTCTCCTCTGAGTCTACTCGGCTACGCGACACACGCTCCTATCGTCGCCTTCAGCGCTGCAATCGCAAGCGCGGTGGGCGCAGGTGCAGCTTACTGGATGTGGATTGTGGTGCGCTACCGCGAGCGTTTCCACCTGCCCTCCGCCCTGCGCAACGCCGATACCTGGGCAGGCGGACTCGTCATCGCATTGCTCGCGGTAGACATGGCTGCGGCGTTCAACCACGGTGGGCATCAGGGGGGTGATGCGGTCTACCACATCGCGCGCATCCGACACCTGGTCGACCACGGCTTCAACAACTGGGACATCTTCTTTCGAGAGCGCTACTTCGCGCGCATCTATCACACCAACCTCTATCACGCGCTGCTCGCGGGCGCGGTCAAGCTAACCGGCCAGCAGGAGTACGTCGTGTGGTTGTGTACCCATGCATGGGCCAAGCTCGCATGCGCCAGCGCGATGTATCACCTAGGATGGGTCGTGTTCCAACGCCGGGCACTTTCGTGGTGTGCAGCCGCGGCAGTGATCATCAGCTACATCACCAAGGACCTGCTGCTGTACCCCAACCAGATCGGATACGCCTGGCTCGGTGTGTTGACCCTGGCCGCCGGTGTTCACTACGCCATGGAACCGGATAGCTGGCGCGCGGTCGCGGCGGTCGCCATGACCTCGTGGGTCACTGCCCAGGTGCATGCCCTCTATGCACTGTTTGGGGCCATGATGGCTGCCCCGGTGCTTGTGGTCGCACTCGCACGCAACCTGCACCGGACGCGCTCCGCGCGCCGAGTGCTGAAACCCCTGCTCGCGCTCGTGGGGCTCGGGCTGTGCCTGCCATTCGTCGCGATCGCGGCGCGCGAACCAGCGGAACCGGCCGGACGACCTCTGCCCGCGGTTCACCCACTCGACGGCCTCGGCGCCGACGAGCTGCTAGCCCTGGGAGTCCGAGGAAAAGACGCCAGGATTCAGAGGGAGAAGAACCCCGGCGGCAAGCTGGACAAGCCAAGGCGCCAGGTACTGCCGGCTCCGCCCGCAAGCCGCTACATCACCGAGGTCGGCAACCGCCGCGTGGTGAAATCCAAAGGGCGGTTCAGAATCCCGGACAGCAACGGCTTCCTGACAATCGTCATGCTACTCGCTGGACTGTTGTTACGCCGCCAGGCCCAGTTCGGATACTTGCTGGTCGCCCTCGGTGCCCTGTGCATGTACATGTTCTTTCCGCCACTGTCTGAACTGCTGATCGCCCGCACCGGTGGGTCGGGCTGGATTATGGGTCGCATGCCAGCCTACATCGGACCCTTCACGCTGCTCTGCATGCCAGCCGCGCTGCTGTTCTGGTTGCCACGTTCCCTAGACCGCTGGCTCGCGCCGCTACTGGTCGCAGGCGCGATCGCGGTGAACTGGGGACCACCGGGTCGCAAGCGCTCCAACCGCAACTTCGAACAGTTGGGGCGTGCCTCCCTTGTAGGTGCGGCCGGGACGAAAGCACGCCGCCAACACGGGGAGCACGCCCGGCGGCTCGCCGAACTTATGCAAGCCGGCTCGGTCGTGATCGCTCGCGACAAGGCGATCCCCTTCCTGGCTACCCACCACGACCTATTCTTCGTCGCCGCCGCTGACCGAAGGACCGCCCCTGGTATCTCAAATAAGCGACGCCGGCAGGACGACCAGCGCATCATGATGCAGAGGCGGGCCGACGTCCGCACGCGGGCTAAACTCATGCAGTACTATGATGTTCGCTATGTACACATGCACCACAATGGGAAGCGAGACCGCATGAGGCGGCGCCTGAAGCGGCGTTTCGGACCATTCATGCGACGGCTTGCCCAACTGGGCAATGAGACAGTCGTCGAACTGGACCCCAAAAAGGTTCGCCTCATCGCCGAAAAGGGGGAGTCCAAGGAACCCTGAGACGCCAAAAAACCGCCCTCTGGTCTGGTGATACGGGCGACAGTTTTTCATAATGACGGCTAGCCTCTGCGCCACCCAGCTTGACCTATGACACTCTCCAACCAAGCCGTTCCGATCGCACCCTTCGGCAAGGTAATCGTCCGCGACCTGCTCCCGCTGCCGCGACCTGGCATCGCGCCCGAGAGTGCGCACCGCGAGGCCGCGGTCGAGTGGCTCCTGCGGGCACACGATGCCACGCCGGACGGCGGCGTCAGCTACGGGTATTCGATCCGCGGAGGCTGGCGACCATCCTACATCGAAACCACCGGCTACATCGCCGTCACGTTCTACCGGCTGGCGGCCGACTACGGGCGCAGCAGCTTCAAGCCTCGCGCAGACCGTATGGTAGATTGGCTGTGCAGCGTCCAGAACCGCGACGGCTCATTCTCGAACCCGAACTACGGTCCTGGAGCAGGCATCGTCTTCGACACGGGGCAGGACCTGTTCGGGCTGGTGCGATCGATCGAAGAAGGCGCTGACGTCCGCGTGAAGAAGGCTGCAGGCAACGCGGCTTCGTGGCTCGTCGAGATCGCAGACCCACAAGGACGCTGGACGCGCAATACGCACAAGGGCATTCCCCACGTGTACAATAGCCGGGTTGCGTGGGCGCTATTGCGGCACAATCAGGTGGAACCCTCAGCGGACTCCGTGCGGGTGGCGCGCGCAAACCTGGACTGGGCTGTCAGCCAGCAACAGGCGGGCGGACTCTACGACAACTGCGCCTTCGAGATGGGCAAGGCACCGTTCACTCACACCATCGCGTATGCGATCCGAGGATTGTGGGAGGCGGGAGAGCTCCTCGATGACGACGTCTACCGCAGCTCCGCCCTGCGTGCTTCGGAGGCGCTGCTCCCGTTGGTGAGCGAAGACGGCTTCTTGGCTGGACAGGTCGACAAGAACGGCAGACCCGCGGCCACCTACTGCTGCCTGACGGGCAACGCGCAGCTGGCAATCGTATGGGCGAAAATGCACAGGAAACTGGACCGTTCCGACCTCAAACGCGGTGCCGCAAACGTGTTGCGCTATGTGATGGCCCAACAGGACCTGAACACACGGGACGACAATCGGCGCGGCGCGATCAAGGGCTCCCATCCGACCTGGGGAAGGTACTCGCCACTCACCTACCCCAACTGGGCCACGAAGTTCTTCGTCGATGCCATGCTCGAATGCGCGGGTTGGTTATCATGAACCGGGCGGGGGCTTGGCGATGAGCGGCAGCCGACTTCAGATCCTCAACGGCAGCTTTGACCCACTCACACTCGATGAGGCGGTCACCCGTTGCATCGAGCACGTCGAAGCCGGAGAGCGGGGCTGGCTCTGCACCGTCAACGTGGCGATCCTCATGATGATGAGGCATGATCCATTCCTGCAGGGTTTCGTCGAGCGGGCGAAGTTCGTCGTTGCCGACGGGCAGCCGCTGGTGTGGGCGGCACCCATGTTGGGAGGCACCTTGCCGGAACGCGTGGCTGGGGTGGAACTGGTGGAGGTTCTCAGCGCGAGGGCCGCCGCGCGCGGGCACAGTGTCTACTTGATGGGGGCAACACGCGACATCGTGGACGGGGTCGCCTCCCATCTGCAAGCAACCACCAGCGGACTGAAGCTGGCCGGCATCGCCGACGGCTATTTTGGGCCAGACGAAGCCTCGGGCCGGGCCAGAGCGATCGCCGACAGCGGCGCCAACATCCTGTTCGTCGCCATGGGTGTGCCACGTCAAGAGCGCTTTCTGGATGAACATTGGGACGAGCTGGGAGTGAACCTCGCGATCGGGGTTGGTGGCAGCTTCGACGTGATCGCGGGCGTACGCTCACGCGCCCCGGACTTCGTTCAGAAGGCGGGCCTTGAGTGGCTGTACCGCTTGGCTCAGGAACCACGCCGTCTCGGGAAGCGATACCTGACGACGAACTCCGAGTTTCTCTACCGCCTCGGACGTGAGATAGTCGAGCGGAACCGGCCGTTTCCAAGCGGCCGGTAGTCCACCCCCGGAGGACCCACGTGATCCTGTCCCTGCTTGGCTCCACGGCCGCAGCCGCCACCCTGCCGGGCTCGCTGGAGCTGCTGGCGCTCACGGTCGGCGGCGTCTTGCCCCCACGCCGCCTTGGGCAGCCGGTGCGCACCCTACGGCGACTGAGCATCGTGATCCCGGCACACAACGAAGCCGCCAGCATCACGGCTTGTTTGCGAAGCCTACAGCTGGCCGACCGACCGGCGACTCCTTGTGACTTCATAGTGATCGCAGACAACTGCTTGGACGATACGGCGTCCCGGGCGCGTGGTGTTGGCGCCACGGTGTGGGAACGACGCGACGACACGGCGCGCGGGAAGGGCTTCGCGCTGGAGTTCGCCTTCCAGCGCCTGATGTCAGAAACCGACACCGACGCCGTGCTGATCGTTGATGCCGACACCGAAGTCGCGCCCAACTTCTTGACCGCAAGCGAGGCGGCGTTCGCAGCTGGTGCCGAGGCAGTCCAGAGCGCCTACCACGTCAAGAACATCGACGATTCGACGCGCACGCGCTTAATGAACGTCGCCTTCCTGGCGTTCAACGTGCTGCGCCCCCGTGGCCGCGCACGCTGGGGTCTATCCGCGGGCATCCTTGGTAACGGCTGGGGTATGAGCCGCACGTGCCTGCAAAGCGTCCCATACAATGCGCATTCCGTCGTCGAGGACCTCGAACACCACATCGCACTGGTGCGTGCAGGCTTCAAGGTCGAGTTCCTGCACGACACCTACGTGCGCGCCGAGATGCCCAGCGACGACAAAGCCGCGGACACCCAGCGCGCCCGCTGGGAGGGTGGGCGTTTTCGCATGATTCGAGAGCACGTGCCGTCCCTCCTCAGGCAGGCCGCGACCGGAACACCGCGCGCCCTCGAGCCAGCGTTTGAGCTGATGTTGCTGCCGCTGGCCTATCACGTCGCAGGGCTGGGGGTGGCGCTGGTGATCCCGTTTCCTCCGAGCCAGCTGTACGCGCTTGGCGGGCTGGGAGTAGTGGCGGCTCACGTGGCGGCCGGCCTCGCGGTCGGGGGCGCGGACCTCAAAGACATCAGAGCCCTGGCTGCCGCACCCCGCTACATGCTGTGGAAGGCTGGCATCCTGCCCGCCATCCTCTCGGCCAGCGTGAAAGACCAGGCTTGGGTACGCACGCTGCGCGCGGCGGAGCAGTAGCCAGTACACCCCGAGATCGGGTAAACCTCGGTGCGGCATGGATCTCACGGGCAAGGTCGCTGTGGTTACGGGAGCGAGCCAGGGGCTCGGCGCTGGCCTGGCCAAGGTCGCGCTGGAGCGCGGCATGTCGGTCGCGCTATGTAGCCGTTCGCGCCCCGCGATCCCGGACAGCGAACGTGTCCTCAGTAGCGTATTCGACGTGCGTGATGCCAACGACATGTCGGCGTTCGCCGACGAGTCCTTTGAGCGCTTCGGACACGTGGACCTGTGGGTCAATAATGCCGGCCTGCTCGACCCCGTGGGGCCGCTGCGAGACCTGAACGACGGTGAACTCAAGCATTTGCTAGATGTCAACATCCTCGGCGTGGCATTGGGCAGCCAGGCCTACATCCGGAAACTGCACGCGCACGCCCAGACCGGCATCCTGATGAACATCTCGTCCGGCGCCGGGCGCAACGCGTACTTCGGATGGAGCGGCTACTGCGCGAGCAAAGCGGCAGTTGATCGGCTGAGTGAGGTCATCGCGATCGAGGAGGAGGAGCGGTTGCGCGTGTATTCCATCGCGCCGGGAGTGATCGAGACGCGTATGCAAGAGTCCATTCGCGCCACCGACGCCCAAGTCTTTCGGGACGTGGCCCGTTTCCGCAAGCTGAAAGCCAGCGGCAGCCTGCAAACGCCGGAGGAAGCCGCAGAAAAACTGCTCAAGGTCGCGTTCGATCCACACTCGCAGATCGGGGTATGCGTCGACGTGCGCAATATGCGCTAGCTAACGCTTCTCCAGGTGGGCCCACAAGTGCCAGCCCAGTAGGCTTGCGCCAGGCCAAC
>JAPPOR010000842.1 GCA_028817905.1 Myxococcales bacterium | reverse complement strand
GTCCGTTCCTCGTGCCGAAGCCCTTCGTTCCGCTGCGAGTGTGGAGACGGGTGCGTCTTGTGCTTTGGGGTGGGACCGCATCGACAGGCAACCCACCTGGTGACGCTGGCAGGGGTCAAGGTTGAGCGGGGCCTAGCCGTGTGATCTCCGCGGGTACTAGCGACCCAGCTGCGGGGATTGCTCATGACTACCAGACCTTGCGCTCGCGATCCGTTGGGGTCCGCGGGCTCTCGGAAGCTCAACTCGAAGGTGGCGCCAGTCGCCATGATGTCGCCGTGTGTGACGATCGCGTGGCTCGTCGCTTCGGCGGCCGCCGCGCAAGTGACGCCCCCGACCGGTGCGCAGGAGGCGCAGGTGGAGGCGGGCGCGCCCGCCGGCGACCCGTCGCCGGCCGCGCCTGCCGCCGCTCAAGCCCCAGCGGCTGAACCGGTATCGGACGCTCAAGCTCCGCAAGAACCACCGTCGCAACCGCCGGCGCAGCCAGGGGCGGATGCTCCGGGTGCGGCACCGACCATCGACCCGCGAGCCTTCGAAGCGCTCCAGCTGCAGGTGCTGGAGCTTTCGGACGAAATCGAGATGCTCCGTGAGGACGCCGAGTTCCAGGAGGACCGCCTGAAGCAGACGCTTCCCAAGGCCAACCTTCTGTCGGGCTATGTGGATCTGGGGTTTTTTTGGGTGCAAGGTGATGGGTCCGGCATCCGCAACGACCAGGGCTACCGGCACTACCCGGAGTACGCCGATTCCGGGATCCCCGACACTTGGGTGTTTCGGGGGGACCCTCTCTCCACGGCCGTCAACTCCCGCGGGGAGCCGGCTGACACCGGTGAGTCCCGCGCGCTGGTGTTCGACTCCCTCGACAGCGGCGGGGGACCCTCGTTTGCCATCAACGCGGTGGGGGTCAACGTGTTCGCGGCGCTCAGCGAGGACGCCACGGTCACGGCGATGGTTGACCTCCTCCCGCGCCTTCGCAATGTGTCCGACCCGGAAGGTGTCGGGCTCGGCGACATGCTGGACGTGAAACTCGCGTACGCCGAGTACATCGTTCCGACCGATGCGGTGAAGCTCTCCCTGTTCGCCGGCAAGTTCGACTCAGTGCTGGGCGTCGAGTACCGAAGTCAGGATGCACCCGACCGCCTGGGTGTGACCCCATCGCTCATCTGTCGCTACACCTGTGGGCGTCCGATTGGCGTCAAGGCACGCCTTACGCTGTTCGACGCCTTGGTCGCCAACGTATCGGTCAGCAACGGCTCACACATGATGGAGATGTTCCCTTTCTACAACGAGATCGACCTCAACGGCATGCCCACCGCTGCCGGTCGCCTGTCGCTGTGGGTGAGTCGCAGCGCGGGTCTCGATGTGGGTGTCTCCGGATCCATCGGGCCTCAGGACTTTCAGACCGAGACGGATGTGATGCACATGCACGGCGGCTTCGACCTTCGCTTGGACTGGAACGACCTGATTGTGGCTGCCGAGTTCGTGATCGGAGAGGCCAAGGGTGCGACCGAGAGCGGCTCGGACGTACGGTGTGACGGTGCAGCCTGTCTCGAGTACTTGGGTGCCTACGGAAAGATCGGCTATCGCGTAAGCACATGGCTTACGCCCTATGTACGCGGAGATTTTCGTGACGCCTTGCATCAAAGTGGCGGGAGCTTCGTCTATCTCTCGGAACTCTGGCGCGCCACGGTGGGAGCCCAGGTGGAACTGGGTGAGCGTGCTGCCCTGAAAGCCGAGTACATCCTGAACAAGGAGTTGACGGAGGGGCCCGAGTTTCCCAACGACGTTTTCACCAGCTCGTTGGTTCTGAAGTACTGACCACGGAGAGCGACAATGAAGAAAACCTGGATTGGAACCTTTTGTGCGGCATGCCTTGGCCTGGCCTTGGCCTATTCACTCACCTTCGTATCGATCCCAGCGTCGGGACAGAATACTGGGTCCGTCAAGGCGAGTGTGACTGTTCCCGAGGGTCAGGTGGAAAACACCGTGGTGCGCATCGAAGGCGTCCCCGGCTCGAATCCCCGTCTGAAAGGCGTCAAACAGTCCGCCGAGATGGGCCAGAAGGAACTTCAGTTCACGCCACAGATGGTCGCGATCCCCGCGGGCAGCACGATCGATTTCCCGAACCACGACAAGGTCTTCCACAACGTATTTTCCCTGTCCCGTACCAAGCGCTTCGACCTGGGGTTGTACAAGCAGGGGTCGAGTAAGTCGGTGACCTTCAACCGTCCGGGTGTGGTCGACGTCTACTGCAATATCCATCCACAGATGGTTGCGAAGGTCCTCGTCGTCGATACCATTCACTACGGGGTCGCCGACAAACAAGGCCACGTTCAAATCGACGGCGTGCCGGCGGGAACCTACCCGGTTGTCGCGTGGCACCCCGCGCGCGGCGAGGCCCGGGGCGAGGTCACGATCAAGCCGGGCCAGGCGAGCCAGGTCAGCCTGGCGATCACTGGCGAAAAGCAGAGTGAGCGGCACCTTCGAAAGGACGGTACGCCGTACGGTCGATACAAGTGAAGCATTGCAGGCGCCAGCCATCGGCACTTTCTTGCGTGGCCGTGCTTGCCCTCGCGGCATGCGCGGACAACGAGCGTAAGGGCTCGCCCCTCGAGCCGGCCGATCCGCGCCTGAACGCCTCACTCCTGCAGGCGTCCGAAGCTGCCAAACAAAGCGACAAACCAAATGTCGTCGAGAACCATTTCGTCAAGTCGGCCTTGCGCTGCTCCGAATGTCACGAGGGAGCCTACGAGGGCTGGCGTAAGTCGGCCCACGCGCGGGCGTCCGCTTCCCCTTCATACAAAGCGATGCGGGCCCATGCCGGTGGAGCACAGAGCGCTGGCTGCGATCGGTGCCACAGTCCCTTTGCGGGGCGTATTCCAGCGCGCAACCTGGCGCTGAGGGAAGGCGTAAACTGTGATGGGTGCCACATGGTTGCGCGGGTGGCGCCGACCGACGACGGGCACATCTCGCTCACGCATGAGCTCGCCGACAACGTCAAGTACAGCACGTTGGAGGAAGCCAAGGACCACTACTTTCACCGGGTTCGGTATTCGGATGCCCACGGTGAGTCCGAGCTATGCGGCGGCTGCCATCAATATCGCCGCACACTGCCGAACGGCGAGACGTTGCCAGTGTATACCGAATACCAGGAGTGGGAGGCCGGCCCCTGGGGCGAGATCGGGTTGCCGTGCCAAACCTGCCATATGCAGGAATATACCGGCGAGGCCGCGGTGGGCGAGGGTGAGCGGTCGTCGCTCAAGGATCACGCGTTTCTCGAGGAAGGCGGCGAGTTGCGGAGCACCGTGCTCGAAGCAGGCCTGCGTGCCGAACGCGATGGGCAGAGCGTACACTTACGCGGGACCCTGACCAACAAGGGCGCGGGGCACTACATCCCCACCGGCATGCCGGCCCGCCGCATCATCCTTCGAGCGTACACCGTATCTGAGCAGGGGAAGGCAGGCCCCGAAGCGTCCATAGCCTTTGGTCGCGTGCTCGTGGATGCGCAGGGTAACGAGGCGCCGTTCTATCGGGCCGTGCGGGTGGACCGGGATACGCGCCTCGCTCCCAAGCAGCAACGGAACATCGACCTTCGGGTGAAACCCGTCGAGGGCGCCAAGCACTTGCAGGTGGAGGTCGCGTGGGTCTCCTTCTCAGCCCCGGTGGCCAAGGCCATCGGGTTGACCGAGGTTAAGACGGAGCAGTTGTATCAGCAGCGCCTTCCGATAGGCGACGGGAAGCGGTCGCATTAGGCGTTTCAACAGCCGCAGAAAGCAATACGATGAAGCTACGAACGACACTACTCTTGAGCATGATGGCCCTGTTGGCGGGCGTGTTGGCGCTGACCATGGGTGCGGTTGTGCACGTCATCGGGAAGAGCGCGCGCGAGCAAGTCGGCCACGATGTGCTTCGCGGTGTCGACTTTGTGGGGGAGGTGCTCCGCGAACGCGAAAGCCTGTTGCGTTCGGAGGTGGCGGTCGTGGCCGGGGAGCCCCGCCTCAAGGCCGTCGTGGCGACCGGCGACGTCGATCACGCCACGGTGGTCGGGGTCCTTTCAGAGCTGGCAGAGGCCTCCAAGGCCGACGTTCTGCTGCTCACCGATGCAGAGGGAACCCTACGGGCCGACGTGTTAGCGCCCGACGCGCAGGGCCACGATCTGTCCGGCAACCCGGTCGTTCGCAGCGCACTGAAAGAGGGAGAAGCTGCTGCGGTTTGGACCGACGAACAGGGTGTCTATCAGGTTCACGCGCACCGCATCGCGTTCGGAACCCATGTCGTGGGTGTGCTCGTGCTCGGGCGCGGGATCGACGACCGTGTCATGCAGCGGCTGGCGCGCCAAACGGGTACGTCTAGCGGCCTTCTGGTCGACGGAAAGCTAGTTGCCCGCGGTGGGGCCGCCGGTGTGGTCGAAACACCGGAGTTTCTCGCGAAGGCTGCCGGTGCGCGGCCCGATGGCCAGTTGACGGAGACCTCCCTGCACGGCAACCCGGTCATGGTCATTGCCCGCCCACTGCCCGGTTATGCGGGCGAGGCCAAGGTCGGTTTCGCCATGTTCGCCTCCCTTTCGGAGCGCTTGAAGCCGGCCCGTGATCTCATGACCGTGTTGAGTGGGTTGGCCGTCCTTGCCCTCGTGTTGGCGCTGGGTCTAGCGGTGTTGCTCGCGAAGAGGTTGTCGCAACCGGTGGACAAGCTCGCGCAGATGGCGGCCAAGCTTGCCGACGGGGAGCTGTCGGCGCGCGTGGAGCCCGCTGGACCCGTGGAAGTGTTCGGGTTGGGCGAGTCGATGAACGGCATGGCCAAGAAGCTCCAGGACGCGACCCAGGCACTCGAGGAGGCCAACCAGGGGCTCGAGCGCAAGGTCGCTGAGCGGACGCAGGAGCTGCGCACCCGGAACGCCGCGATGAAGACCATTCTCGACAATGCCGGTCAGGGGTTTCTGACCGTGGGCGCCGACGGTGTCATGGCGCCGGAACGGTCCGCGGTGATCCGTACCTGGTTCGGGGACTCGGCCCAGGGCGCGCACCTGTGGGACCTGGTCTCCAAGCACGACGCCACGTTCGGGGAGATGCTCGAGATCGGATGGGAATCCCTGAGCGATGGTTTCTTGCCGCTCGACCTGTGCGTGGACCAGCTGCCGCAACGCATCATGGTGGCTTCCTCGGTGCTTTCGGTTTCCTACAAGCCGGTGCAGGACATCGCCGGGGAGCTCGAGCACATGGTGGTGGTGGTGAGCGACATCACTGCTGAGCTCGAACGTGAGCGTCTTGAGTCCGAGCAGCGCGAGATCCTCGAGTTCTTTCTCAAGCTCATGTCCAACCCGAGCGCCGTCCGAAACTTTATCTCGGAGACGCGTACGCTCGTCCAGGAGCTCGAGCAGGCCGATCCATCCACCAACGCCGGCATTCTCCGCAACATCCACACGATCAAGGGCAACTGCTCCCTGTATGGCTTGAAGACGATCGCGACGCGCTGCCACGAGGTCGAGGGTCGGATCGCCGAGCGTGGCAACAAGGTCATCGCCAGGGACCTGGCGGAGGTGGCCGAGGCGTTCCACACCCTGGAAGCGCGCATCCAACCCCTCATCCAGGGGGAAGTCACCGATACCGTGACGCTGGCTCCCGAGGAGTATCTGGCCTTTCTCGAGGGCTTGCGTCGGGCCGATGTGGACTCGGAGCTGCTGGAAGGGGCTGCCCGCTGGAAGCACGAGCCGGCCGAGGCCAGGCTTTCGGTACTGGCGGAGCAGGCCAAGGGCCTTGCAACACGCCGCGGAAAGCCCGGCCTGGAGGTCGCTGTCGAAGGCAACCGCGTGCGCCTGAGCAAGAGCCGCTGGGCTCCGTTCTGGAGTTCACTGGTTCACATTGTCCGCAACGCCGTGGACCATGGGGTCGAACCGCCGGAAGACCGGCTCGCGGCAGGCAAGTCCGAACACGGTCGGCTGCGGCTGAACGTGACGCAGGACCAGGACAACGTCACGGTGACCATCGCCGACGATGGGCGCGGGATCAACTGGGAGAAGTTGGCCGACAAGGGGCGCGCGCTCGGCCTGCCCGCTGAAACGGAGCGGGACCGAACCGACCTGCTGTTCTACGATGGGCTTTCGAGTCGGGACGAGGCTGACGAGCTATCGGGGCGCGGCATCGGCATGTCGGCGGTGTTGGAGGCGGTCAGCCGCCTCGACGGTCGCATCGAGATCGAGTCGGAACCAGGCAAGGGCACGACCTTCGTGTTCCGCTTCGACCGCGTCCCCCTGACCCTCGTTCCCGGCGCCACAAACGCCGCATAGTACGACCCGGTCGGAACCGACGCGCTTGTTCCGGTTTCCACGGCATCCGCGGCCCTCTGGCATGGGAGCCTGATTTTCCTCGGCTTTCGTGCGGGGTCTTGAGCTGCCTGGCGAGGGTCAGCTTGCCTGCTAGACTGGCAACGGTGGTTGGGGAGCCGAGGATGAGACGCTTGGCGTGGCGCGTATGCTTGGGGGTGCTCCTGTGCGCGAGCGGATGCAGTCGAAGCGGATGGGAACTCGGCGGGCGCCGTCTTGGTTCGCCGCCCACCGCGGCAGGACGGGCTGAGGCAAGCTCCATAGGGGTGGCCGGTGCGGCTCGCGAGCCGGTGAATCTCGATCTGGTGTGCAGGGAGACGGGTGAGGTCGATGCCATCGACAAACTCGACCTCTTGCTCGTCGTGGACGATTCCAACTCCATGCGCGAAGAGCAGGAAGCGTTGCGGCGTGAGTTGCCGGCCCTCGTCCGTACGGTGGCGTCGGGCGTGCGCCGCGACGGCAGCACGTTTCCCCCCGCCCGGGACTTACATCTCGCGGTGGTGTCGACGGACTTGGGCGTGCCCGGTGTCGAAGGCGTCAATGGCTGCGAGGGCCCTGGTGACGATGGGCGCATGGCGAACGTGCCGGATGCAACCCTACCGGGCTGTTCCAGGGAACCCTTTCAAGCCCCGTTCCTCAGCTACCAGGTGGGTGATGCGCCGCCAGATGACATCGCCCACGAGCTGGGCTGCATCGCGTCGCTCGGTACCGACGGCTGTGGCTATGAACAACAGCTAGAAGCCGCTTTGAAGGCCCTGTGGCCAGCGGTCGACATCGATCCCGAGACGGGCTCGCAGTGGGTCGATCCCGAGAGCGGCGTGCCTGGCAATCGCGTGACGTTTCTGGGTGACCGGACCGGCGCAGGCCGGACAGGGCACGGTGACGGCGAAAACGCGGGATTCCTGCGAAAGGATCCTGCGGAGGGAATCTCGCTGCTCGCTGTCTTGTTGGTGACCGACGAGGACGACTGTTCGTCGAGCACGACCGACCACCTTGTCCCGCGCCGGAACCTACCCGTGGGGAGCCCGTACGAGGGCCAGGGTCAAAACCTCCGGTGCCTGTTCAACCCGGACAACCTGTACACGCTTGACCGGTATGTAGAGGGCTTCCAGAGACTGCGACCCGGATATGGGGAGCTGGTGGTATTCGCGGCGATCGTGGGCGTCCCGGAGGACTTGGTGGCGCCGGAGGTGCTCGCCGATGTGGACTTCTCCGACGCGGACAGCCGCGAGGCGTTTTACGCCGCAATCCTGGACGATCCGCGCATGGAGACGCGCGTCGATCCGGAGACCCAGGCCGACGGAGAAGTCGACTCCGACAACCTCGTGCCCTCCTGTGGAGGGGATGGGGCTTCGGGTGGCGTCGCTTACCCGCCACGTAGGATTGTGGAACTTGCGCGCCGCTTCGGCCAAAACGGCATCGTGCAGTCGATCTGTCAGGAAAGCTTCGAGCTCGCCTTGGGCGCGATCACCCAGGTAATCAGCGAGGGGCTCGACCGGTATTGCACGCCGAGGTGA
>JAPPOR010000270.1 GCA_028817905.1 Myxococcales bacterium | reverse complement strand
AGCACCCATATGTTCGACGCGAGGTGGTTCGCAACCCAAGCACTATCCTGGAAGAGATATGACGAGGAGTACGTCGCTGCGCTTGTTTCGAAGAGGACGGGTACGGCGCCTGGGCTTGGCCGTGGTGGCCATGCCCCCCCTATCAGCGGGTCGCGGGGCCGGGTGCTTTGAAATCGTGCTTGGCACGGTTTGGCGGAACGTGACAAAGGCGATATCCAAAAGGACGATGTCCGCGAGCTCATCGCCAGAAATCGCCCTTGGCACGACCTGCGCTTGGCACGACCTGCGCTTGGCACGACCGGCGCTTGGCACGACCGGCGCTTCGCCATTGCGCCCACCTCAGATCGTGGTAACCAAGGGGCGCTCCGCGGCGGAGATGCGAGTTGTTCTCGCCGCAGACCAGGACCCGCTGCAGCGTTCTCCCCCTTCCAGCGCTCCTACTCGGGTGCAGTACCGGCAGACGTCTCCGAGGTAGCCTTGCGCTGACGCCCGCCTGCGCTGTCGTGCACCGGCAGCACGTCGCGATCGCGTTCGAGTCGATGCCGCGTCATCGCGAGGAAGTCGTTGCGCAGGCGCCGGAACTCCCAGTCGCGCCGGTCGGCCGCTCGTAAGCGTTCCCATGCCGCCAGCTTCTCGGCCGCGCTGCGGTCCTGGGCCGTACGCTGTCTCTCGGCCGTTATCGACACAGTGCCGCGCGTGATGCGTTCGTAGCCGTAGTAGTCCATCAGCTCACCGGCCACCGATTCGATGACCTCGATCTCCTCCATGCTCAGCTCCTTCTTGAACTTGTCCACGTTCGCGGCGACGGGGGCAGAGGCGTTCGTCTGCCAAAGGGCTGACATGCCGGCGATCTTCTTTGCCTCCCTGGAGAGGCTGACATCGAGCATCTCGGACAGAAAGTCTAGGCCAAAGAAATCACAGACCTTCCGTAGCACGGGCTCCTGGTGGTCTACAAAATCCTCGTAGCGGATAGTCAGCACCTTCTGGGGATGGGTCTGCGCGATTTTGCGGGCCTGGTTGTGTGCGCGCGCCCATGCTTGAGCGTTGGGTAGCACATCAAAGTCGTGGATGATGGCGCGCGTCATACTGTTCACCTGGGCGCGAGGATCGCGTACGACATTCAGGAAAAGAAAGTCGTCAAACAGCTCTACAAGCTCCCCTGCCGCGTAGACGCTGTCGAGGGACTTGTCCATGACGACGCGGGCGTCGTTCATCATGCCCGCCTGGAACAAGAGCTCCCAGACGATGCGATGCACGTTGCGTCGCTCGTGGGCTATGGCGTCGAAGATGTCGGCGGGTTCAAAGTTGACGCCCTGCCACTTGACCATGTTGATGGCTTGCAGACTGACTACATCGACGATCATGCGGAAGTAGGCGTCGTCGTCAGCCAGATCCCCGTACAGAGGCACCAACGGTAAGAAATCCACGATGTGCAGCGGGTAAGGGGAATAGAAGTCGGAACTGAAGTTGAGCCGCAAGCGCAACGCATGGCTGCCACAGCGACGAATGGGCACCATTAGTACTGGCCTGGGTCGGGAACTCTTGGGGCTCATAGAAACCTCTCCTGGAGTGCGACTTCCATCAGACGACGGCTTTCAGTAGGGCAACGCGGTGGCAAGTACACGAGCTCGCACCTGAGTATCGTAGGAAGAAGGCGTCTGGGAAGCGTGCTGCAAACTTATCGTCCGCGGGCCTCGGCGAGGCCGCAACGTAGCAAGAGTGCACGGGGAGTTCGGTTCCATTCAAACAACTTCCAGGGTATCGGCCTTGCCGAAGGCAGAGGCAGGCGTTGTTGTCCACGGCAATCTGGCCTGTAGATTCGTGCCACCGGCCAACCCTTGCGAACCGTCATGTCGATACCGCGAGTCGTCAACACACCAGACGCTGCGAACCTACCTATCGCTGCGTGGAAGAAGAGAGCCGACATAACTAGCCGCTCACTCCAGTACGCTCCATGGCGGCCACACGTCGAGCGAATAGCAGCACTGAGCCGGCCTGCCAGGCACGACCCCGTCGCGATTTCATCCCCTTGAAGGCCTCGATGCAGCGCAAAATAGGCCGCTTGGGTCGGGCCATTAGCGGAGTCTAATAGTTGCCCATCACGCAAGCGCTCGAAGACCTGTGTCGTTGGCATGGCTGTTGCGTCCACGAGCGGTGCTGCGCCCGTACATCTCGTACGGACGCCGAATGCGATCGGGTCCGCCGTGCCGGAGAAGAAACGCATGATTGCCAGTCCGCGCTGAGAACCTCACGCCCAACTCCCCCAGGCCACAGAGATAGGGGCGCCCAGATTGCTCAGCGATCCCCTCCCCCACCACCGGCATGCGCGTTTCCGCACCGGACGGTTCGAACGGTTGAGGCCACGAGGAGACGCCGGGCAGTAGCATCCACCGCGATCCGCCTTCGGGAGTTACCACACGGAGTTCATGTCGCTACGCACAGCTCCCCAACGCCGTGCATGACGACACTTCGCTGGGCACGACATCGGATGCGGTCAATCCCGATAGGGGCGAAAGCCTTGCCAGAAGACACGACCAGTCTCGTGATCCGATTTGGTGCAAAGCGCATATCCCGCGGGCACGAACAGACGCTTGGGCACGGCGCTGATGCCCTCTCGCGGCAATGCCAAGTTGCTGTCGTCCTGCGCGCCCTCATCACATTCGCCCGCCTTGACCAGAAAAGACAAGCCACCAGGAACCCTCGCGTAGGTTACGAAGACGGGGCCGGGCGCATACTCCACGTTGGGCCCTTGAGCCGCGAAACGTTTGGTGACGAACTGCTCAGGGTCGGTATCGGCGGTGACGACCCGTCGCGCGGCCGCGTTTTCGACGACCGCACCGGCAGCGCCCTGGACGTCGACCCTGTCGTCTCTTCCGGCGTCAGCTACCTGAGCCGTCGCCGGAGGTGGCCCTCCCAGCCCTCCGGCGTCGCGTAGGTGCTCTCCCACGCCAACCATCGCGTCGCCGGCGGCCTGCATCACCACATCCGCGCACGACAACATGAGCAATGTGAGAGCCCCGAACGCCGTGTACCTCCCCCGCCTCTTCATGCTCGCACTCCTTCCATCGCAAGGTCACAAAGGCCTCACAAGGCCCCCAAAAGGCCCCTGGCACGGACTGACACACGCAAGCCGGCCTTTGGACTCGAAGAAGCAAGACACATACCAGTGTCATGGAACGACGCCCGCGCACCGTCCAATCCCGGAAACGCTGGAGGACGGCCTGAAGCCGTAGCCCGCTGTTTGGTCCACCGGAACGGCCACCTGAAGCCGGCCACTCGACCCCGTGCTGTCCGGCAAGTCGACCGACATCGAACGTCGCGCGATTGCACCCATCTCGTGCGTGGCCGGCCCGCTGCTGACGGGTAGGTGGGGATCTGCTATGCATAGCTTCAGTCCGTTGTGGCCGCGGCGCCACCGCGACTGTCCGGTTTCTAATGGTTGGGTGGACACGAAAGCGCGTTCCAAGGCTGGCCGGGATCGTTGGGGTTGCGGTGCTTGCGCTGGCCTGTTGGTCGGGGCGCACCGCGCCGAAGCCCGCGGTCCATCGGGACGAGCCTGACGTTCCGAATGAGGTGCCAGCCCCACCGCCAGCTAGCAAGAGCCCAGCGTTGCCCGTGCCTGCTCCGGCTTCGGAGCCGGAGCCGGAGCCGGAGCCGGAGCCGGAGCCGCGCGCAGCCACGCCGCCGCCGCCTCCTGTAGGGATGGTTCTCATTCACGCCGGCACGTTCATGATGGGTTCGGACCACGGTTACCATCGGGAGAATTGGGAGAACAGAATGATGGGTCCGAACCATGGTGAGCTGGAGAAGCCGGTGCACAGGGTGACGCTGAGCGCTTTCTACCTGGACAAGCATGAGGTGACAGTCAAGGAGTACCAGCGTTGCGTGGCCGCAGGAAAATGTGTGGCCGTCGACGACGCAGGCACATTATTCTCAGGCAAGCATTGCAACGGTACGCGTAGAGATCGCCAAGAGCATCCGATCAACTGCTTGCCTTGGGACTACGCAGTGAAGTACTGCGAATGGGTGGACAAGCGGCTGCCGACGGAGGCGGAGTGGGAGTACTCGGCGCGTGGCACCGCGGGTCGGACGTTCCCATGGGGTGAAGAGAAGCCGACCGCTTCGCGAGCTGTGGTGGAGGGCCTCGTACTAAACGGAAACACGGCGCCCGTTTGCAGCAAGCCTGCTGGCAACACGCCCGAAGGGGTGTGTGATTTGGCAGGCAACGTGTGGGAGTGGGTTTCGGATTGGTACGCACCGTATTCTTCGGAAGCGCAAATCGATCCGCACGGGCCGGAACGGGGCACCGAGCGCGTGTACCGTGGCGGCACGTTTTCCGAGCCCGGCTCGGTCCGCGCGGCCCTACGCGACAAGGTTGACCCTGATCTCCTCGGCAACCTCATGTTCGGGTTTCGTTGCGCGCGCGGGATCTCCCACTAGGGACTCGACACCGTGACTTCGTGGCTGCGCATGCTTCCGGGGTTTTCGAGGTATACGGGCGTGCCCACGGGCAGCTCCGTGGCGAGCAGTACCTCGCTGGCCGTGACTTGGCGCGCGACCGTGTCACGATCGAGCAACTCGCCGTTGGCATAGACCGACACGTCTACGCTGATCGAACTGCCGGTTAGCCGGGTTCCCCTGAGGGCTGAGCCGTCTTCGCGCTGGAGCTCCACCTGTTCTGCGCCGGTCAAGGCAGGCGTGCTCGCCTCCGGCACGAAGTGCAACGTCGCAACGCCGTACTCGGTCTCCGCCATCCCGAGCATGTTGCCCTGACCGTCCTCGAACCATACCCGTGTTACCTCGTCTGTCGGGTTGCCCATGCCATCGGTGACCGCGACGTTCAGCGCCACGGCGCCACCGGACGCGACCGCCTTGGGACTCGAAATGCGTGCGGCCTCCACAGGCCCTGCCTGGGGCTTGATCAGTCGGGGTACAAGCTCCACGTACCCCTCGAGGACCTGCTGCGGAAACGTCCCGGCGGCGGTACTCAGGTCGACCCGTGTCGCGACGAAAACCGGGTCGGAGGTTTGAGGCGTGAACCTAAGCTCCAGGCCCGACTCCGGGAGTCCGAAGCTTGCGGGCTCGATTTGCGGAGAGCCGTCTACCGTCAGGGTGGCATCGATGACGTCGGCGACGTCGACGTGGAGTAGGTGTGCGACCTCTTGCGCACTGAACCGCAGGGTCACCTCGTGACCGACGATACTATTGATCGTCAACACCCCTGAACCGACGAAGGTATCGAGGTCGTTGTGCGCTTGCTGGCGCTCCTTCGCCTCACTCATGTCAAGGCCCGAGCGCGCGCGTCGAACAAGGACCCTCAAACGTTCAACACTCGGAAGACTGTTCGGGACCTGTGCCAGAACTGCCGGCACTGCCGCTATTACCTCGGCTCCCGAGGATGCATCAAAGGCCGCGTGGGTCTGCGCGATCAGGTCGTCCAGGGAGCTCCCTGGGCAGTCTGCGCACCCCGTTTCGAAGCCTCCCTCTCCGAGACTTCGGATCGCGCCCGCGGTGTTTTCAGCCGATACGTGGGGTCCGGGAGGGGCACCGTTGTCGTCGAACAGCTCGCGCCCCAACGGACCCAGCGCGTCGTCGATCTCGGTATCGATGTCCGCCATCGCTTCCGTGTCCAGCGGACCCTCCTCTGCGCCCGCGAACGGCATGTCACGACACAATGGCGACGCGGCGACGAGCGTGGGAAGCTGCTGCGTCGCCGACCTGGTTCCTATGGAAACCGAGATTGGAGAAGCGAGCGTGTGAAGGCCGCCGCCGACCCCGAAGCTCACGCCCATGTTGAACTGGATGGCGGGCACGGTCCGGTTGTCCAACTCAAACACGGTGACACCAAACGGCATCCCGAAGCTTGCAGCGACGCCCCCGAAGAGCGGCAGGGAGCCCGACACGCCGTAGCCCGTCAGGTCGGTCAAGATCGTCGGCTCGACGTCCGAAGCCGAGGCGAGACAGCCCACGCTTGTGGTGAAGTCATACTCGGTTAGCGCGTCCACCGGATTCACAATTTCCTCGCTGACGAAGGTCGTATAGTAGGCGCCGTCCGCACCGAAGATCATGGCCTTGTTGCTCGCGCGCTTGGTCCCGACGAAGTTGATTCCACCCGAGGAAATCATCCAGCAGACAGAAGGATCCGTGCGCAGCGACGTAGGCATTGTGCCGGGCTTCTCGCACAAGGCGGCGGCTTGCAGTCCGACGGGGCCCACGCCATCGGTGACAGACGGCGCCATCGGTTCGGTGACGGCTGATGGCGCCTGCTGGACGTCGCCGGCGCGACGCAGGTCGATCTCGACTTCCCCCGTGCGCACTTCGCCGCTCGGCGTTTCGACGATCGCATGGATACCGACCGCGCGACCAGGTGGCATCGGCGAATAAGCGAATAGAGGCGGCTGCCCGGAAGCTACCCCGTCCCGGCCATCTTCGGGGCCCGACAGGTCCCCACCAGGTCCCGCCAGGTCTACGCCCGGACCCGCCGGGCCACCTCCACAAGCTGTGATCACCAGCCCAACCAACCCCCAGAGCCACAGCTGGTACGGTACCACGTCGCTGTTCGGCGATCCCCTGCGTGCAGCTGCGCGACGCGTCGCCCCTGCCACGACTCCGCCGATACCATCATCGTCGGCCGACGCTTTGACGTACGAGAGGGCCAAGCCCACTGGGGCAAGGGCGCTTGGGGTGATGCCCACACCCCAAGCGCCGACGTCGACCGAGGTTGGCAGCGCCTCGCGCGTCCGGGCATCGTATACAGACGTCGCTGTGGTGACCGCATTGCCTTTCAGTTCACGGCCGACCTCGTCAAGGCCGATGGCCGCTGGATGCCCCAAGGGTGGTACGTTGCGGTGTTCTTCTGGTGTGTCGTCCATGAGCAAGCTTCCGTCCAGCTGATGAGGTTTGAGTCGGATCGACGGGTCAGCCCGGTTCATCGGGGCCGCTCGCGTCTCGGTTCGTTGCCGAGCGCTGTCGCGCCCGTGTGCACCCCTATCGGACCACCGCGACGTCAGTTGCGGCGCCTGCGGTACGAAATTTCGTGGTGGCCGAATGGTCGTTCCGACTGGACCTATCGGTGATTCGGAGGTCCGGACGCGCACGTCGATCCCAGTTGGGCCCTGCTGGTTGCCGAGCAGTGAGCCTCCGAGAGAGGCTCGCGGTCCCACCAGTGGTCAGGTATACCGACCCGTCTCACCCAGGCGCATAGCGATGAGGCATATTGCCGTCGCAGACCTACGGGCATTCCCTACGCGAGAACGCAGGTTCACCGCGAACGAGTCATCTGGTGGCCCGACGCGCTCGAGTTCGCATTTGAACCGAGCTAATGTGTCAGGCCATGGATCCGCGTACAGGGAACCTGGTGCGTCTGCTGCAGGCAGGGCCATTCGACGAGCACACGCTGCGGGGCGTACGGGCCGCGCTCTGGTCATTGCGCGGTCACCGCGATCTCGAACAGGAGCGCGACGACCTGGTCATCCTGCTCGATGACTTCGCCGAGTCCGCAACTACGCCCGCGGCAAGCGCCGGAGCCTATCTATTGGCCGCCGAGTTGTGCGCCCAAGCTGGTATGGCTGAGGAGCGTATCGAGCGTCTGTCACTCGCGATGGACGCGGACCCGAAGGATCTCGAGACGGCCCGTTGCCTGCGTTCGGCGCTTGGCGATCCCCAGGCGCGACCGCGGTTGCTGGCGCTGCTATCCGTGCGCGCTCGCGCGCTCGAGGCCGACGAAGGTGCATCGGCGGACCTGGTGGCGGACGCGTTTGTGCAGCTGGCAGCTGAGCTCGAAAAGGGAGGGGCGCTTGGCGATGCGATCAAGGCCTATGACCAGGCGCTGGAGG
>JAPPOR010000697.1 GCA_028817905.1 Myxococcales bacterium | reverse complement strand
CTGGCTGGGTGCGGCTGAGCACCGCTGAAATCCTTGACCAGCCGCCAGGCAGATGAGTCGAGCAGGCGAGCTACTCACTGCCTGCAGGCGATGTATCAAGGATTCTAGGCCGCGCCTCTAGCGGACCCTCGCCGAATCTGGCAACGCCCGCGGCATGGTGTACGATGCCGCGCCGTAGGTCCGCGATCGGTGGACTGCACAGCCATGCAGCTCTATACAAAAATTCTGATCGGTATGCTGGTGGGCGTAGTGCTCGGCTTTTTGGTCGGTCCCAACTCCGATCTGCTGCCCCAGCACGGCGTGATCCTGGGCCCAAAGGCCCAAGTGGTGAGCCAGCGCGGGGGCGGCCAACCGGTCCCACAGGCAGCCGGCATCGAGCGCGCACGCCTGGAGCGCGAAGAGGACGGCTGGTTGTATGTGCGGTGGACCTTGCGATCGCGCGACGTGGTCCGCCTGGAGGCCCAGGGTCTGCAGGCCAGCCGTGGAGCCACCCACCGAGGATGGGTGCAGCGCAGCCCCGTCCAGGCGCGCACGTACTCCCCACTCGGGCAGACCCTGGTGGATTGGACCGAGTGGCTGGGGCGGCTGTTTCTCGCGATGATCAAGATGGTCGTCGTCCCGCTCGTGTTCTTCTCACTGATCCTGGGCATCGCATCGCTCGGGGACTTTCGGAAACTCGGGCGTATGGGTGGCATGACGATCGGCTTCTTCACCGCCACCACGACGCTGGCACTGACGATCGGCCTGTGCCTGACCAACCTCGTGGCGCCCGGCGCACTGATGGGTGAGACGGACCGGGCGATGCTGCTGGGCTCTTTTGACGCCAGCGGCGTGACCTCGGCGGCGGCCCGGGCCCCCTCGCTGGTGGATCAGATCGTTGGAATCGTACCCGCCAATCCGTTTGCGGCCCTCGCGAACGCGGAGATGCTGCAGGTCATCTTCTTCGCGACCATGATCGGGATCGCGTTCACATTGATGGACAAGAAGAAGGCCGCCCTGGCGGTCGATATGTGCGATGCCATGAACGACGCGATGGTTCTGCTAGTTCACATCGCGATGAAACTGGCTCCTGTGGGCGTGGCCGCCTTGCTGTTCAAGGTAGTCGGAACCACGGGTCTGAGCGTGCTGATAGCGCTGGCAGCCTACGGCGGAGTCGTGCTCCTCGGGCTACTGTGCCACATCTCATTTGTCTACCTGCCCGTCGTCCAGTTCGGGGCGCGCGTCGGGTTCTTTCAATTTCTGCGCGCCATCCGGGCGGCCCTCGTGTTGGCGTTCTCAACGTCGTCTTCGTCCGCCACACTCCCCGTGACGATGCGGGCGGTCGAGGACAACCTCGCGGTCAGCAACGAAGTCGCCAGCTTCGTGCTGCCGATCGGCGCCACCGTCAACATGGACGGGACCGCGCTCTACCAGGGGGTCGCGGCGCTGTTCATCGCGCAGATCTACGGCATCGATCTGACGCTGGTCGATCAAGCCACGATCGTCGTCTCCGCCACCATGGCATCGATCGGAGCAGCAGGCGTGCCCGGAGCAGGCATGCTGACCCTGGCGATGGTGCTGGCTGCGGTTGGCGTTCCGGTGCAAGGGATCGCACTGGTGATCGGTGTCGACCGGGTGCTCGACATGTTTCGCACAGCCACCAACGTGATCGGCGACGCAACCGCCACAGTCCTTGTCGCGCGCATGCAAGGCGAGCCGCTTCGGGTGGTTTCGCCCGCGCAGGACGCCGCCGATCCAGAGCACGGAGTCGAGGGTGTACTGACGCACCCCGATCCCCACCCGGTCCACGCCGAGGATGATGAGGAAAATGACAGGGATGCTCGCAATGCACAGTAGCACGTGCTCAGCCAGTCGCAGGCGAGCCCGCCTTCCCTTGCTCGCTATGGTGTTGCTCTCAGCCTGCGGGGACGACGACCACCGCGCGCCCACAAAGAAGGCCACAGAAGCGCCCACCGAGGTCGTCAACTACGAGGACATGACGCCCTCGCAGCGGCTCCTTGGCCACTGGACGCTTGACCTGTCGAAGATCCCCAAGGGCTCCCTAGGCAAAAACCTACAGGGCCTGCGCGAGCGCGGTCTGGACGACAAGATGGAGGTGGAATACGTCTTCACCGCCAGTGAGTTCATTCTCAACAAGCAGGGGGCGGGAGGCCCGGTCGAGCGACGCTGGACCTACCAGGTGATCCAAGAAGGGGAAGACACGGTCGTGCTCGAACGGTTTACCGAAGAAGGCGACCGACAGACGATCGTCGCCCTTGTCACCGCACAGGAGCTTCAACTGGGACGTGGCAAGGACCAGGTGATGCTCAAGCGAAAGCCCTAGAAAAGCGCTACCATCGATCCCAGACGCGGCAGGCCGGGATCAAGGGTACCCGACTAACTACTGCAGACCTGCCAGGAATAGGCCCTTCATGTACAAGACACCGATCGCTCGCTATGTGGGATTGATGACGCAGGGCATCGCGCTCACGGGCCTCGTGGCTCTCGTGACCGGCTGCGCCGGGCAGGGGTCGCAGTCCCAGTCAACCACGCCGCAGCCAACCGCGGTGCCCCCCGATCAGAAGCCCGAGCTGGCTTGTCCCCGATACGCGCAGCGTCTGTGCGAGGCCGCGGGACCCGAGACACCCACCTGCCAGGCCGTACGAGAAATCGGGGTCCTGCTGCCGCCCAAGGCGTGCCTCTACGCACTCGACGAGATCGACAACGCAGTTGCGCAGCTCGAGACCATGCGCAAGGACTGCACAGAGGTAGCCGACCGACTGTGCACACGCGTCGGCCCGGACAGCCCGGTCTGCGCGAAGGTGCGAAAGGACATGGAAACGGGCGTGCCCCCCGGCCACTGCTCCCGCTTGTTGGCCGCCTACCCGGAGCTCGAAGCCCAGCTGCTGGCCCAACTGAAGCGCGAGGCGCCGCTCGACGATGCCCAACAGGAGGCCCTGCTGGTAGGTGAACCGCCGGCCTTCGGGCCATCGGGCGCGCGGGTCACGTTGGTCGAGTTCTCCGACTTCCAGTGTCCCTATTGCGCGATGGCCGCCGCCGCCGTGAAGAAGATCAAACAGGAGTACGGAGACCGGATACGCTTCGTGTTTCGACAGTTTCCGCTCTCCTTTCACGAGCACGCCCAAAGGGCCGCCGAAGCCTCGATGGCCGCCCATGCACAAGGGAAGTTCTGGGAACTCCATGATCTGATGTTCGAAAACCAAGCGCGGCTTGAAGCGAGCGATCTGCGTGAGTATGCGGAGAAGATCGGCCTCGACCTCAAGGCCTACGACCAGGCCGTCACAGAAAACGCCTACGCAGATGCCGTCCGGACGGATTTGGCTCTGGGGGAGCGGGTGTTCGTCAATGGGACGCCCACACTCTTCATCAACGGCAAGCGCGCCCAGAACCCGACGGACTTCGACGCCATCAAGCCCATGATCGAAGCCGCTTTGGCCGCCGAACAGCAAGACCCCAGCAAGAAGCCCGAAGCGCAGAAGTAGTTGGGAAGCCCAAAGGCGATGGCAGACTTTGATGTGGTGGTGATCGGCGGCGGCGTGGTCGGGCTTGCGGCCGCGGCGGCCGCGGCGCGCAGCGGCCGCACCACCGTGCTGCTGGAACGCCATGATGCATGCGGGACGGAAACCTCGAGTCGCAATAGTGGCGTGATCCACGCCGGGATCTACTACCCGGAGAACTCGCTCAAAGCCGTCACCTGCGTAGCGGGTCGCAAACTGTTGTACGCCCGATGCGAACGCGACCGAATCGCCCACGCCAAACTCGGGAAGATCATCGTGGCGACCTGCGACGATGAAGTGCCGAAACTCGAGCAGATCGCCGCGCGCGCCCGCAACAATGGTGCAGGGGACTTGAGCTGGCTCGACGCTGACACCGTACGCCGCATGGAACCGAACGTGCAGGCGGTCGCGGGCCTGTTGTCACCCGAAACGGGCATCGTAGACGCCCACGGCCTGATGGACAGCTACCGCGCCGAAGCACGCGCATACGGTTGCGACGTCGCGTTCCGGACCGAGGTCACGCAGATCACCACCAAAGGTGGCGCCTTCCAGGTGGCCACGCGCGCCGGGACGGGCGAGACCATGACGATCGAGTGCGGGCAGGTGGTCAACGCGGCGGGACTGAGCAGCGATAGGATCGCCGCGATGGCGGGTCTGGACGTCGACGCCCTCGGCTACCGACTGCACCCGTGCAAGGGCGACTACTTTCGGCTGGCAAGCCACCTGCGGGGCCTTTGCCGGCATCTGATCTATCCGGTACCGGTGGCCGCCGGGCTGGGAACCCACCTGACGTTGGACCTCAGTGGAGACATCAGCGCCGGCCCGGACACGGAATACGTGACCGCGCCTCGCTACGACGTATCGCCCGACAAGGCCCACGAATTCGGCGAAGCGCTCCGGCGCTACGTCCCCATCATCCGAGATGAAGATCTCAGCCCAAACTACGCGGGCGTGCGACCCAAGCTGCAGGGCCCTGGGGAGACTTTCCGGGACTTCGTAGTTGAAGACGCGGCGCCCCACGGACTGCCTGGCATGATCAACCTGATCGGCATCGAAAGCCCCGGCCTCACGGCAAGCGAAGCGATCGCCAACCGCGTCGTTGAGCTGCTAGCCCGCACCCATCACCAAGGCACATGAGGTGCCGGTGATCGGCTTCGCAGCGCTTTCGATCGTCGTACTTTGCCGCTGAAGGAAAGCGCTGCGCAGTGGTGCCAGGGCGCGTGCTTGGGTGGTGGGTGCGGGCTACACCCGCCCGATCAGTGCCTCCGTAAACTCTTTGGTCCCGAGTTCTCCGCCCAGGTCGCGCGTGAGCTCGCCGGCCGACAACGTGTCGTCATAGGCCTTCTTGATCCGCTGGGCGGCGAGCTTGGCCTGCTCGTCATCGCGGGTCGTAGCGATGTGATTGAGCATCATGGTGCCACTCATGAGCAGCGCAAGCGGGTTGGCCAGGTTCTGGCCCGCGATATCGGGAGCTGACCCGTGGACGGCCTCGAACACCGCGCACTCGTCACCGATGTTGGCTCCCGGTGTGACCCCGAGGCCACCCACCAGACCTGCACACAGGTCCGACACCACGTCACCGTAGAGGTTCTCGCACAGGATGATGTCGAATTGGGTCGGGTCCTGGACCAGTCGCATTTGGGCGGCGTCGATGATCATCTCCTCGTAGTCGATGTTCGGATAGTCTTCCTTGTGAACACGACGCGCCTCCTCGAGGAACATGCCATCGGTCATCTTCATGATGTTGGCCTTGTGAAACACGGTGACCTTCTTGCGCCTGCGCTGTGTCGCATAGCGAAAGGTCCACTTCGCGATTCTGCGGCAAGCGGGCCGGGTCGCCACCTTCATGGAGGCCACCACGTCCTCGGTGATCACGTTCTCCACACCGCTATAAAGCCCCTCGGTGTTCTCCCGGACGATCACCAGATCGACATCTTCGTAGCGGGTCTGCACACCAGGCAGACTCCGGACCGGCCTAACCGCAGCGAACAGCTTGAGCGTCTGGCGTAGCTGCACGTTGACGGACCGGAAACCCGTACCGATGGGCGTCGTGCACGGCCCCTTGAGGGCCAGCCCGGCAGCGAGGATGGCCGACTTCGTCGACGCCGGCAGCAACTCGCCTTCTGGGCCCTCGAGGGCCGCGAGGCCCGCCTCGTGTGTCTCGAACTCGACAGGGGCATCTGCGGCCCGCATGACCGCCCGTACGGCGTCCATGACCTCGGGACCAATGCCGTCCCCAGGAATCGCCACGACCTTGTGTGCCATTGTGTTCCTTTCTGGCGGCAGGACGCATGGTGCGCGCCCGACCCAGACCGCCAAGAGCTCCCGCAAGTTACGGGATGGCGCGAGATCCCGAAAGCCCTGAAAAACGGCACAATCCACCGGAGCCCAATAGGCCCGGTGCATCCGTGGGCAAAAGTCGGACCGCCCCGTTTCGCCGCAACCTTGCTGAACCGGGGCAGGTGGGCAACCCGGTGGGCACCGGGTAGGCATCAGGGACCCCAAAGCACCTTGACAGCGGGAGGGGCCGCTCGTATCACGCGAGCTAGCCCGGAACATTCATCAACTCGCGAGTGAATCGCGCAGGGATTTGGCTTTACAGGGCTTTCGGCGAGCGACCGAATACACACTGTATTTGCGAGCGAGGCCAGAGCGCTGCGTCGTCGATGAAAAAGCGGACGCCGCGAGGTTGGTGAATGTTCCGGGCTAGCCCGCCCTGCGCGACTGGCGTCCAATGAGGTGGAGAAACCACCGGGAAACGCAGGGCAGTTTCCCCGACTCGAGTCGAGCCGCACGCCTGGGCCCAAGACCGCGTCTGATTTCTTCGCGAGGTCGCCCACATGTCACAGCACTCCTTCCTTGATACCTATCTGCAGAAGCACATCCCCGGCTACGCAGGAGCCAACCTCTCGCCGGAAGCAGTGGCCTTCACCGCTGCCCTCGACGCGGTTGGCAAGGCCGACCCGAAGGTCGCTGAAGCGGTCGTCCGGGAACTGCGCGATCAACGCTCCCACCTGAAGCTGATCGCCAGCGAGAACTTCGCCGACCCAGTCACGCTCCTGGCCATGGCCAGCTGGCTGTCCGACAAGTACGCGGAGGGTACACCCGGGCACCGCTTCTACGCGGGCTGCGAGAACGTCGACACCATTGAGGCCCACGCGGTGGACCTGGCCAAGCGCGTGTTTGGCGCAGACCACGCCTACGTCCAGCCGCACAGCGGCATCGACGCAAACCTAGTGGCGTTCTGGAGCATTCTGACCCACCGGATCGAGAACCCTACGCTCGAGCGCCTGGGCAAGAAGAGCCCGCTCGACCTCAGCGAGGACGAGTGGGAGTCACTGCGCCGAGAGCTCGGCAACCAGAAGATGATGGGTATGGCCCTGGATGCAGGAGGGCACCTGACCCACGGCTTCAGACCTAACGTGTCCGGCAAGCTGTTCCGCTACTGCGCCTACACGGTCGATCCTGAAACCAACCGGCTGGACTATGACCAGGTGCGACAGCGCGCCCTTCAGGAGCGACCGCTGGTCATCGTAGCGGGCTACAGCTCGTACCCGCGCAAGATCAACTTCCGCATATTCCGCGAGATCGCCGACGAGGTCGGCGCCGTGCTCATGGTCGACATGGCCCACTTCGCAGGACTGGTTGCGGGCGGTGTATTCACCGGCGACTTCAATCCGGTTCTTCACGCGCAGATCGTGACCACCACAACCCACAAAACCCTGCGCGGGCCACGCGGTGGATTGGTGCTATGCCAGAAGGAGTACGCGGAGACGGTGGACCGCGGATGCCCGCTGGTGCTCGGAGGTCCGCTCGGACACGTGATGGCCGCCAAGGCCATCGCCCTGGGCAAGGCCCTCGAGCCGTCCTATCGCGACTATCAGGCCCAGGTAGTGCGCAATGCGTCCGCGCTTAGCGAGTCGCTTCAGGTCGCGGGTGCGACCGTGGTGACTGGCGGTACCGACAATCACCTGGTGCTGGTAGATGTGCGCCCCTACGGCTTGACCGGCCGGCAGGCGGAGGCGGCCTTGCGGTCTGCCGGCATCACGCTCAACAGAAACGTCATCCCGAACGATCCGAACGGCGCCTGGTACACCAGCGGGCTGCGACTGGGCACGCCTGCGGTCACGAGTCTCGGCATGGGAACCTCGGAAATGGAACGCATCGCCGTCCTTCTTCACGACGTGCTGCGTGCCACCAAGGCGACCACCATTGCCAAGGGCAAGAGCGCCGGGAAGCCTTCTCTGGCCAAATTCGAGCTGGACGAAGGCGTCCGCGCCCGAACAGCTGCGGCCGCGGTTGAACTCCTGGAGCGCTTCCCCCTTTACCCCGCAATCGAGCTCT
>JAPPOR010001036.1 GCA_028817905.1 Myxococcales bacterium | reverse complement strand
GGGGTCGACCGGGAGCCCAGGCACCTCCACCACCATGACCCCCTCAGCCCTCAAGAGCTGCGCGATGCGGTGCTCGCGCTCACCAAGCGCTCCACGGGCGAGCCAGCACACGCGGTGCCCCTTGCGCGCTCCCGCTAGCAGGGCGGCACACAGCTCTTCATCGTCGGCGGGCGCTCCACGCGCTCCAAGGGTCCTACGTGTGGCGTCGCGCCGAGCGAGCCCCAGGACGGCGTCCGGTACGTCCTTGGTGCAGTAGATCACCTCTGCACGCTGCATACTTCGATGGGCCAGCAGCGTCACCTGATCGGGATCGCCCGGTCCGACACCAACCAGGTGTACGGACCCAACGGCGGGGGAGGCGCCGGAGAGCGCCTCGATGAGCTTTGCCTCCGCGGCGGCGAGCCGCCCCTCCACCGCCAACTGGGCGACCTCACTTTCGAGGATCTGCTCCCAAAACGCCCGCCGCTCGATGACCGTCGCGAACCTACTCTTGACCTGCTCCCGGTGGTTGCCCAACAAGCGCGCGAGATCGCCGAGACGAGCTGGCAGGCGCGCCTCGAGATCCGCCCGCGTGCTACGCGACAGGACGGGCGACGCCCCGGCCGTCGAGACTGCGATAAGCAGCGGATCGCGATCGACCACAGAGGGTACGATGAATGTACACAGTTCGGGTGCATCGACCACATTGACCGGGATATCACGCGTCTGCGCGTCTCTGGACACCTGCAGATTGACGGTGTCGTCGTCGCTGGCCGCAATCGCAAGCCGAGCACCATCCAGGTCTGCGGCATGGTAAGGCCGCTCGCGCAGCTCGTGGCTGGACACAGCAAGCACCTCGGCCATATCGGAATGCACGACCGGGGCTACCACGCGCAAGCGCGCGCCGGCCCGAGCCAGCAGAGCCGCCTTACGCGCCGCCACCTCTCCCCCGCCGACGACCAACCCCCACTGGCCGGCAACGCGCACGCTGATAGGAAGGTAGTCCATTCGCGCCGACGGGCGCTACCCACCTACAGGTAGGCCCGCGTCAAACTGCAAGCTGACTCGACCTTCGAGCGCGCACACCCTGTACCGCCATGTGTACCAGCACGAACACGGTGCCTGCGGTGTAGCCGAGCAGATAACTGCCAATCCTCGAGTTACGCATGGTTCGTCCAAGCTCCAATAAGTGGCCCGCCCCTGAGCCGGGCAATCATGATGCCTGATTTGCGCCTCAACCGTGACCTTTTCTTGTTAGCAGCGCGTGAACGACCCGTGAAAAGTTCCGACAAGTGGCTACGTTGGTCACATGTCCGAGAGCAGCACAGTGGTTCGCGGTCGTTTCCACCATCGCCGAAGAGACGGGCGCGTGCAGTGCGACCTGTGCCCACGACACTGCCGGATGAAGGACGGCCAGAAGGGCTTCTGCTTCGTGCGCGAAGCCCGGGACGGCGCGGTCTACCTGACAAGCTACGGACGAGCTTCCGGGTTCTGCATCGACCCGATCGAAAAGAAGCCACTCAACCATTTCCAACCGGGAACTGCAGTGCTGTCCTTTGGGACGGCCGGCTGCAATCTGGGATGCCGGTTCTGCCAGAACTGGGATATCTCGAAAGCCAGGGAACACGACCGACTGACTGACACAGCGAGGCCGCAGGACATCGTGCGGGCTGCCAAGAGCGCCGGCTGCCGGAGCATCGCATTCACCTACAACGATCCCGTCATCTTCGCGGAGTACGCCATCGACACCGCGGTCGCAGCACGCGAAGCGGGCATCGGGAGCGTCGCGGTATCCGCTGGCTACATCACCGACAAAGCCCGCCCTGCGTTCTTCGAACACCTGGATGCCGTCAACATCGACCTGAAAGCCTTCAGCGAAGAGTTCTATGGGTCCCTGTGCTTCGCACAACTCGAGCCAGTGCTCGACACCCTGCGCTACGTGCGCCACCAGACAAACACGTGGCTGGAGATCACCACGCTGCTCATACCGGACCACAACGATTCGGAGGCGGAAGTGGCCACACTTTGCGAATGGATCGTCGAACAGCTAGGACCCGATGTGCCCCTCCATTTCAGCGCCTACCACCCCGACTATCGGCTGGACGCCCCGCCTACTCCCCGACGCACCCTGCAGCGCGCCCGCGCACAGGCGTTGTCAGCGGGGCTTAGGCACGTCTACACAGGCAATATCCACGATCAGGAGGGGCAATCGACCTATTGTTCGGGCTGCGGCCGGCGGGTGATCACGCGTGACGGGTACCACGTCCATGCCTACGAGCTGACGCCCGACGGGTGCTGCAGCGCCTGCGACCAACCAATGGTGGGACGCTTCGGGGCCCAGGCGGGCAACTGGGGCCCACGCCGACGACGCCTCGCGATCGCCCCATAGGAACCATGTCCATCACCTGTTCAGCTCTCATGTGCCACGCCCCGATCGTCATCCCCACAATCGCTGGCGAGCGCGCCGCGGCTTGCCGGGGCACGACGACCGCCATGGGACAAGTCGCGGAGCGCCTACTCGCAACCAGACCCGACCTGGTCGTACTGGTCGACCCGCACGCCCCCAGGCGACGGGGCGCATTCGGCCTTCAGCATGGCCGAACCCTTGCCGGAGACTTCGGTCGCTTCGGTTGCCCCGAAGTAGCCGTGTCAGCGGCCGGCTCGCCGCGTGCCGCCCTTGAGGTTGAGAGACAGGCCACGAAGGCAGGCCTGCGACTGTTCAGTTTGCCTGAAGGCGCCCTCGATCACGGAGCGATGGTGCCCCTATGGTTCTTGCGCCGGGCGGGCCTCGCTTGCCCGGTCCTACTCATGTCGCTCCCCTACCCTGGTGATCAGGGCCACGAGCGTATGGGTCGAGCGCTCGCGGCTACTGGCCATGCGCTGGGCGAACGCTGGGCATTGCTCGCCTCTGGCGACATGAGCCATCGGCTGCTACCGGATGCACCCGCCGGCTACGACCCGCGCGCCCGAGCCTTCGACAGTGCGTTTGTCGAGAACGTGCGCACGGGTGACTTGGCCGGTGCGTGCAGGCCCGACGGGGAGCTGCAGGCTCTGGCGGCGGAAGACGTCGTGGACAGCTGTCGTGTGGTCGCATCCGCCTCGGGGTTCGACAGCCAGGGTTGTGAGGTACTGCACTATGAGGGGCCCTTCGGGGTCGGATACCTGGAGGCGTTCCTGTATCACCCAAGCGCGGAGGGGACGCGCCTTGCGAAGTAACCCAAGTCAGCCCGCCGCCGTGGGCCGGGCCGCCCTGTCGGAAGCTCGCGACGCGATCGCCACCGCGGTCGGCGCGCCCCGACGACTCGACGCGCCGCAGTACGAAGCGGAGCGCAGAGCGAATGCGGCGTCCCTATCCACCCCCAGCCAGGGCGTATTCGTCACCCTACGCGACGCGAAGGGAGATCTGCGAGGGTGCGTCGGCCACGTGGAGCCGGCGCACTCGAGCTTGCTGGAGGAGGTTCGAGCCTGCGCGCGAGCCGCCGCCACCCAGGACCCCCGCTTTTCCCCGGTCCCCGCAGACGACCTGTCGGGCCTGACGCTCGAAGTATCCCTACTCTCGGAGCCCGAACGTGTAGCAGACCCGAACGACCTCGACCCGGGGCGCTTCGGCGTGGTCGTGGCCGACGGGCGCAGACGCGGCGTGCTCTTGCCCAATATCGATGGGGTCGATACCGCGGACCAACAGGTCGCAATCGCCGCGCGCAAGGCGGGCTTCACACCGGGACCGACGACCGTGGTGCACCGCTTTGAAGTCAACAAATACAGTGAGTGACGGCTGCGCGCGGAACGTTCACGCGCCTGCTGCTCACATGAGCCCAGGTCGCCGCCAACGCCCCGCTGTATCCAAGACCACAGCTAGCCCGCATCCATCACCAAGGCACGCGATGTTCGTGCAAGTGATCAGCTTCGCAGGGGTTTCGCTGAGGAGGGAATACTAGGGCGGAGTCGAGCAGTTGTGCGAGGGCGCGTGACTTGGTGATGATGCGGGCTAGCTCGCACCAAGCAACTCGGTCAGCAGCGGGGTGATCGAGCCCCGCAGCACCACATCCGCGAGCTCATCCATCTCCGTCGCATCCCCGTTCACGATCACCACGCTGGCGCCCGCGTCCTTGGCCGTAGGCACCACGCCTGCGATCGGAAACACGGAAAGGGTCGACCCGATCGCCAATAGCAGATCACATCGGCGGGCCGCGCGCTCGGCGCGCAAAAGGTCCTCCGCCACCAGACTCTGTCCAAAGGAGATGGTCGCCGACTTGAGAATCCCACCACACGAGAGACAGGGCGGATCCGCTTCGCCACCCTCCACCCGTTGGACCACATCCATCATCGGGCCGCGATCACCGCATTTCATGCAAACGAACTCGAGCACCGTGCCGTGGATCTCGACCACCTTGGCCGGGTCGCTCCCGGCCTTTTGATGAAGCCCATCGATATTCTGGGTTATCAGTGTGTCGAGCTGGCCCGTCTTCTCGAGCGAAAGCAGGGCGCCGTGGCCTGAATTCGGCTGGCGCTCCCAAGGACGGGACTCGATGCGACGCCGCCATGCCTGCACCCGTACCTCGGAGCTCGACATGTAGTGCGAGAGCGTGGCCAGCTTCTCAGCACCGGGGTTCCGCGTCCAAACGCCATTCGGCCCGCGGAAGTCGGGGATGCCTGAGTCGGTGGAGATGCCCGCGCCCGTCAGCACGACCACGCGTTGGGCCGCCTGGACGAGCGCCCGAGCACGTTCCAGTGCCTGCTGGTCGGGGGTCGTCATGGGCGGAAGCTAGCATGACTTGATCAGCTCGCATGCACCGGCAACGCGCGCGTCTCCATGATGGTTCACCCACTTCGCGAGCGGATCGGGCAGGAACTCGGCTTCATGGGCGACCGCGGCCGACTGAACACTCGCCCTGATCGCGAGGGGAGCGAGAGCCTTTCCCGCCGAGGCCCCGACGGCAGAGTAAGTGAAGTATCCAGGCTCCGGGACATCGTCGCTCCAGGACATCGTCCCCAACGACGAACGCACCCACATTCACCGACCCAGGGCCAAGCCGCCTACCAACACCCCCGTCTGGTGTATAGCCCCTCATTCGCGCAAACTAGTCCAAAGGCCCGAAGGACGCGCGGCTAGCCAAACGGCTGTAGGAACGGAAGAACGATGCAGAGCGACCTAACGCTGCATGGCCCAAAGGTACATGCGCAGCGCGACGGCACGGCCGACGCAGGCGGGGGGAGAATCCATGCGAGCGCCGGGCAGCTGGCTGTCCAGGGACCCGTCCGTGGCCGGCAGCTCGGGGCGCTTAGCCAACTGGCATCGGTCCAGTTCCATGACCATCGGGGTCGCACCTCTGACTGGACCTTCGCGGACGGCCGGCGCTGGATTTTGCGCTGCGACGACGACAAACTCCTGGAGTTCTCCCGCGCGCTCGCGATCAACCTGCAGCGGCCCGACATGGTGCGGGAGTCCCTCAGCCCACAGGCCAAGCTCTGGTCCACTACCAAGACGCGCCGGCGGGAGTTGCTGGTGGCTGCCGGCTGCCTATTGCTGGCGCTGCCGATCCAGTGGCTGGTCTCCTACGCGCGCCCCTTCGGCTACCTGCTGGTCGGCCTTGGGCTCGCTTGGCTACTGGCGGGAGCGGTCGCGCGTATCGCGGAGGGCGACCTGCGCCCGCTGCAACTTGCACGGCTGGTCGCCCAAGTCCGTCGCTGGAACTGGATCCTCACATGGGTGGCACCAAGCACCCTGCTGGTCGGCTCCCTGGTTGGAATTACAGTCGCCACCGCCCGAGCCCGCGAAGACGCCGTTGAGGCCCAGCGAGCTGCCGCGCAGGCAGCCACCGCGGCGGCCGAACGCGAGGCGGAAGCCCGGAAAGCGGCCGAACGCGCGGCCGAAATCGACGAAAAACTCGGCGAGGCAACGGTCGCCGTGGATGAAGGTCGCCTGGAGGACGCCGCGTCGTCGCTCGCCGAGGCCAGCGCCATCGACCCGAGAAACGCCAAAGTGGAGTCGGCTTTGGCAGCCCTAGCACCGAGACTTGAGCAAAAGCGCGACAAGCAGCGGGCGCGAGACGCTCGGGCGGGTCTTTCACTCGCCCGCGAAGTAACCAGCGACCGCGTGCTGTGCGACACAGCCCAAGCGGTAGCAGACGCATGGTCCAAGCTCGGACAAACCAAACCTTCGGACGATACTTTCAGTGCGGCATTGAAGCTCGCGCCTAAGCTGGAAAGGTGCCGCAAGCGCGTGCGCGCCACGTTCGCCGCCAACGCGCGTGCCGCCAGCGCCCAGGCGCGGACAGCGTGGAGCACCCAACTGGAGGCCGAGCTACGCAAGCAAGGGGTCGCAGCCTCTGTGACAACCGGCGGCAAGGCCATGACGGAACTGCGGATCGCGACCGAACGACTAGACTCCGAAACCATCGAGACCGTGATGGGGGGGGGTGACCGCAGACTGAAGCCGCGGGCGGCCGAGCAAGGCTACAGGCGCATCGTTCTCACGGCCGGCAAGAAGGCCCGTAAGGTTCGCCTCAAGCCGGCTCCAGGCGGTGACGTCGGCGAGGTCCTATCCCGCTTCGGACTCGACAAACCGATCGGATTCTAGCCAGGCAGGGCAAACGCCCTTTCCTAGTGCAAGGAAATCTCCAGGACGCGCCTGCGACCATAGCGACCTGCTAGCCGTGAGGACAGGTTAAGCAAGCGCATCTGCCAACCGTACTTGTCGATCAGGGCGGAGTACGTACGCTGCTCGATCTCCTCACCGGGCTCCACCAAGCGACACGTCCCCGCGACCCACGGCCCCAGCAGACGACCACGCACATCGCAGCGGGCGACCTGCACCGTGGGATCGCGGCCGACGCGCTTGACCTTGTACGAGGTTCCATCCGTGAAGACGAGCAGCTTCCCATCGATCACGACCTGCCACACAGGCGTGTCGACCGGGGTACCGTCCCGCCGGTAGCTGCGCAGGGAGACATAGCGCGCGTTATACACGTTGGCCGGATCGCGTTGGTCCGGCGCGGCACTGCTGGTGGCGACCTGCATAGATCCTAATATGACGCGAACGCCCGTGGCGTTTCTAGCCGGCATCCATCACCAAAGCAGGTGATGGATGCCGGCTAGGCAGGCCTTTTTCCACCTTCCCTTGATGATTCCAACGTTTTTCGGGGTCTTGCACGGTCGGCCCGAGGCCTTAGATTGTGTGCATGTTAGGTTTCATCGACCCGCTTTCACTGCTCGTGATGCTTCCCGGAGTACTGTTGAGCGCCTGGGCGAGCATGAAGGTAAAGAGCACATTCCACCGGTACAGCGAGGTCCGCGCGCGTAGCGGAATGTCCGGCGCCGAGGCAGCTCGCTCGCTTCTGCGGCGGGCCGGCGTTCGGGATGTGACCGTCGAACCCGTCCAGGGCTTTCTCTCCGACCACTACGATCCCCGAGCCAAAGCGCTGCGTCTTTCCCCGGATGTGTTCCACGGCCGCTCCCTATCAGCGCTCGGCGTGGCCGCACACGAGGCGGGACACGCGCTCCAGCATGCCCACAATTACGGCCCGCTGAACTTTCGTTCGCTGATCGTCAAGCCGGCTGGTATCGGCCAACAGTTTGGCATGTTAATCGCGACCGCAGGCATCCTCTTGCAGGCGCAGCCGCTGCTTTGGGTTGGAATCGTACTTTTCGCCGGGTTCCTGTTATTCACGCTCGTGACCCTGCCCGTGGAGTTCAATGCCAGCAGCCGGGCAATCGCAATCCTGGTGGACAACGGGATCGTTACCCGCGAAGAGGCTCCACATACCCGCGCCGTGCTGAACGCCGCCGCCATGACGTACGTGGCCGCCGCCGTATCGGCCCTGATGATGCTGCTGTACTATCTGTTCCGCGCTGGCGTCTTGG
>JAPPOR010000557.1 GCA_028817905.1 Myxococcales bacterium | reverse complement strand
CTAGTCCCCTTGACCCGCGGCGTATGGCAGCACGAACCACGTCGACCGAACTTGACTCAGATGCTCACGGTCGCCCCGGTCAAGGGGACTAGCCGAGAAGCTCGCTGTTGACCAATCGTTCAAAGGTGGGACCGTCGAGCGCTGCGGTAGCTGGGGCGCGCATCTTCTTCGGATCTGGGTGGATCGTTAGAATCAAGCCGTGGGCTCCTGCGTGCAGGCACGCCCGTCCTAGCGGGCCCCAGTGCGCACCCGGGGACGCGCTACAGCTGGGATCGGCCAGGATTGGGCGCGGCTGGTCTCGTAGTTGGGCGATCGCGGCCACGTCGATCATTCGCACGCCGGCGCCCTGCGCCCCGCTCTCACACAGGATTACCTGGCGGTTTCCAAAGCTGGCGATGTGGTCGGCGGCCGTGAGCCAACGCGCAAGGGTTGCGTCCGGTGCCCGTCGAAGCACGACAGGCCTGTCCACCTTCCCAAGCTGTTCCAGTAGGGCAAAGTTGTCCATCTGGTCGGCGTCTACCTCGAGCAGCGCCGCGACTTTGGCGGCCTGTGCCACGAGCTTGGGGTCGCGTACGTTCGTCATCACCGGCAGGCCCAGGGCTTGCCCGACCTCGCCGATGAAGCGGAGCCCAGCCTCGCCTGGACCTTCGTAACCCCCAGCCGTGGTGGGGGGGAGGAAGCAGGGGGCACGCAGGACGTCCGCGCCCACCCCGTGTGCCCACTGGGCGCAGGTCTGCAGCATGGCTTGTCCTTCCGCTGCGGGTGGTCCCGCGATCAGGACCGGCCGCTCCCCACCGATGATACTGGTCCCCACGGCTACCGGTTGGACCGCAACGGTGTCCGCATCGCCGTGCGCGATCGTGCTGCGACCCTGGAGCGCCCGCTGGTGCTGTGCGGGCATAGCCTCACGGGTGGTGCGCGCAGGGTAGGAACCGAGCACTTTCAAGAAGCTCGTGTGATGTGCGAGCTCGGCGAGTGCATTCTGCACGTTCGGCTCGGTCAGGTTGCCTTCGAAGTCCACGTAGAACAGGTACTCCCAGGCCACCCCGGGGCGCGGACGGGACTCCAGCTTGGTCAGGTTCAGGCCGCGCTTGGCGAGCTGGTCGAGACAGCGCAACAGGGCGCCCTCTGCGTGGGCGGTGGCGAAGATCAGCGATGTCTTGCAGGGGATGCGCAGGTCGTAGGTGATCGGTTCGCGGGCGACGACCATGAAGCGGGTGTAGTTGTCCTTTTGGTTCGCGATGTCGCGTGCGAGAACCTCGAGTTGATAGAGGCTCGCCGCACGTTCGCTCGCCACCGCGGCCTGGCTTGGATTCTGCTCGTCGCGGACTTTGACTACCGACATGGCCGTGTCCGTGAAGGCTTGGACCTCGGCCCCCTGCAAGGTCGACAGAAAGTTCGAGCATTGCAGGAGCCCCTGCGGGTGGGAGTAGACGCGTTTGATCTCCTCCAGGGAACTGCCGGGCAGTCCCACGAGGCAGTGCTGCACTCGCAGCACCTCTTCCCCGATGACCGTCAGGTCCATGCGCCCGAGCAGGTCATAGGCTTCGTTGATCGATCCGGCGGTGGTGTTCTCGACCGGTAGCATCGCATAGTCCGCGTGGCGGTCCGCAACGGCTTCGAGAATCCCGGCAAAGGAATCGTAGCCGCGCGTGCTGAGCTCTACGCCCTGGGGGCCGAAGTGTTGCTCGGCGGCCATCTGGCTGTACGCTCCGGCGCGGCCTTGGTACGCAACCACCACGCGGCGCACGTCTCCGCCCTCGGGCTCCCCGTTGCCGCGCGTTAGATGGGCCTGCTGGAAGCGGACAGAGTGATCGAGGATCTGATGAAATACGCGCGTCACGAAGTACCTGTCCAGACCGCGGACCTGGGCCTTTTCACCCAGGAGCGTTAGCTGGTGCTGCTCGCGCATGAGATCCCGCAGCTCCTCCCCGCTACTCAACTTATGGTCTGCCACTTGGCGAACCACCGCCTGGCGTTCGGCGAGCGCGTCGAGGATGCGATTGTCGATTTCGTCAAGCCGCTGTCGTATCGTCTTGAGTTTGTTCGCCATCCGTCCGGGTGATCGCATTAACCCGGGTGTTTCTCCAGCACAGCCCGAATCATTCACGACTTGGGCGTTGGATCGCGGTCCAGCGCGTGCGGGTGCGGGAAAGAGCCCTACTACTCGGTGCGTGAGCCTGCGATCGCCACCACGGGGGTGGCCCGATCTCTGGGGGTCCCGTCTCCCAGCTGGCCGTCGTCGAGCCCGAAGCAAGCCACCTCACCCGAACGCGACAGCACACAGGTGTGGGCGTCGCCGGCAGAGACGGCGAGCGCGTCGCTGAACCCAGCGACGCGCGTGGGACGGTCGCGCGCCTGGCGGTCACCCAATCCCAGCTGCCCCGTGTCGTTGTCGCCGAAGCAGTGGATGCTCCCGTCCTGTAGCACAGCGCAGGTGTGGCGTTCTCCAGCGCTCACTTGAGCCACCCCGGACAGCGCCACCTTCTGCGGCTCGCGGGCATCCTGTCGGCTGCCGGTGCCGAGCTGACCAAACTGGTTGCGGCCCCAGCAATGCAGTTGCCGCGCGGCTCCCGCGACGGCGCAGGTATGAAACTCGCCGCCGTCGAGCTGTTGCACCTCGCCCAATCCCGCCACCGCCACCGGCCGTGGCCGATCTTCGGTGGTCGCGTCTCCCAACTGTCCGTATCGGTTCAGTCCCCAGCAGGCGACGGTTTCATCCGCTCTGAGCGCGCACGTGTGGGCGTTGCCGGTTGCCACTGCGCGCGCATCGCGAACGTCCACGACCTGGATCGGCATCAGCGAAAAGTCCGTCGTCTCGCCGTCGCCCAGCTGGCCCCCCGCGTTGCCGCCCCAACACAGGAGCTCGCCGGTTTGTCGGAGGGCACAACCGTGGTTGGCGCCGGCTGATAGCCCAATGGCATCGGTGAGGTTTGCGACCGTGTGGGGTTGTGCGCTGGGCGCTTTCTGCTCCGAGCCCAGCAGGCCCCCGTCACCGAAGCAGTGGACGCTCCCATCCACTGTGCGTGCACAGGTGAAGTATCGGCCGGTTACGACCTCGGCAACCGGGTGCCCAAGGTTCACGGGTGTTGGCTTTAGCCGCGCTGGGCCCAGCGGCGGACCCAGTTGTCCGGTTCCACCCAAGCCCCAGCACAGCAGCTGGCCATCGGTCTGCAGTGCGCAACTGTGGCTACCGCCAGCGGCGACCGCGATCACGCCCGAAAAGCAGGCCCCCGCGCGGCAAGCGCTGGTGGGCGGGCAGCGTTGCCCGCACGCGCCACAGTGCTCTCGGGCCGAGAGCGCCTGTTCGCAACCGGTGGCCCGCTCGCCGTCGCAGTCGCCGAACCCCTCCGGGCAGGTTAGCGGCACCGGTGCTGGCGGACGGCGCTCGCTGCCGGACACGCCAGGTGGCGGCGGTACGGGACTTGTCTTGGCTGTGCTGCCGGTACACTCGCATCCGACGAGCGCCAGGATGCAGCCGACGACCCGAGCCATGGCGTATTGCCGGAGTTCGCGCGTCCTGGGTGGCAATGCCCTCACGGGGCGAAGTGTAGCGTGGTTCGTTCCGCGCTTGCAGCTTTGATTCAGGGTGGCGCGGCGCCCCGCCGCATCGTTGCCGGTGCTCCTACTGAAGGACGGTCACTCCGCACGGGAAGCGCGCTTCGAGCACGGCATCCCCGCCCATCTTCAAGGTGTCGCACGCGCTTCCGACGAGGCGGATGCGGCTGTCGTCCATCAGCTCCCAGCCGGGATCCTGCCCGCACCTGAGCTCGTCACCGTTGAGCGTAACTGTTCCATCCGCGCAGGCGTCACCGCCAGCGATCTGACCATCCAGTGCGATTTCGCAGCTCAACGCTCCTCGGATGATGTCGGTGAGCGCCGTCTCCAGGGTGCTCGCATTGCCAGCGACCCAAAACTCCGCGTTGTCGGCTTGGCTCGGGCTCGGGGTTTCGTCCCGGGTGGGAAGGCCAAGCCCTGCATTCGCCAGATCCTGGAGGTGTTCCTCGGAGACCTCGTCCCCGACGCTGATCACGAATGTGCGGACCTTCAGACCGTAGGCGCGCTTCACGGCGGATACCGCCCGCTCTTGACCGTTCTGAGGGTCGAGCTCCATGCAGTGATCGGGCTCACCGTCTGTCGCGAGGATGAACACGGTCGGGTCGCGCACCACATCCGGGTCGAAGGTATCCAGCGCCAGGTCGTCGAGTATCTTGTTGATCGCGTCGCCGGTGGGTGTGTCTTCGATCGGGTCCGCGGCCATATACGCCTGGTGGATGGCATCGTAGTTGTCGATGGCGGGGCTGACGCTGGTGACCATCGGGCACTCGCCCTTTGGCTTTCTTCGGTCTTCGTCGCTGCTCTCGGCTGAGTACATCGCGAGTCCGAACCGGATCCGATCCTGCAAGGATTCGATCAAGCCCTCTTGGGCCAACAGGAACTCACGCAGCACGTTCCAGCGCGTGCCGTCGCCCATGAAGTTTTCCTCCATGCTTCCGCTTTGATCGACGACCAGGATGACGTGGGGGGTGACCGGCCGGGCCGTCACCACCGTACTCGCGCACACGACGCCGTCTCCCGAGCCCGGGCCCCGCTTGTCGACCTGGGGCGGGGCGGGCGCTTCCGGGTCTGGGTTGGTCGATTGGCAGCGCCCCTCGGGCGTACACATGCCGAGGTTTGCACATGCCATTTCTTCGGGGATGCACTCCTTCGCACATCCTTGGGCCCCACAGTGCATGCCCTCTGCACAGTCGGCGTCCGCCTCGCAGCTACCGCCACAGTTTGGGTCGCCGTCCACGCAGGTGGCCGTGACCATGGCTGGCTGGCAACCGAGGGGTGTGCACAGCATGCCGCTTCGGCACTCACTCGCGGTTTCGCATGGCGCCCCGCAACCGCTGAAGCCGTCGACACAGCGTGCATCCTGGCCCTCGTCCCCACAGCTGAGGCTGCAAAGCAGGCCGAGGAGCACCCCCATGCGTAGGGCCGGGTTCGCTGTATGCGGGTGAACGGACCGGTGAACTGAATCTATATACATGTTCCAGGATGGTGACATATTTTTGTTCCCAGCCCGATCCCTCTTCTTCGCTTTGGGGCAGCCTCCATGAGGGAGATACCTTGGCGTACAGCCAATCTTGCGGGGCGGTCGCGGACCGCAAAATTACGGCAGCAACACGATCTTTCCGGTCGACCTTCGGGCGGCGAGGGCTTCCAGGGCCGCACCGGCCTGTGTGAGTGGGTACGTGGCACTCACGATGGGCGCTATCCTTCCGTCGTCGTAGAGGGCGAGTAATTCCGAAGTACCCTCGCGAAGCCGCTTCGGGTCATGTTCACGGTAGGCTCCGACATGTAGTCCCGTCACCGCGATGTTCTTCAGCATGACGCGATTGAGTTTCAGTTCGGGAATTTGGCCCGATGCGAAGCCGATGATGACGATCCGGCCGTTGAAGGCGATGCACTTCGTCGACAGGTGCAGTGTGTCCCCGCCCACGGGGTCGTAGACCACGTCCGCGCCGCGGCCTCCCGTGAGCTCCTTGACCTGTTCAGGCCAACCTGCGTCTCGGTAGTTGATAGTCGCGTCCGCGCCCTGTTGGCGGCACAGTGCGAGCTTGTCCTCCGAGCCGGCGCTGGCGATGACCCTCGCGCCGAGCGCTTTGCCGATCTGAAGCGCGGCCATTCCGACGCCCCCGGCGGCCGCATGCACCAGCAGGGTCTCGCCCCGTTGCAGGGCGCCTCGATCCACCAGGCCCAGATAGCCGGTCAGGTAGGCGACCCCGAACGCGGCCGCGTGTTCGAAGGGCATACTGGCGGGGATTGGCACCACGTTGCTGGCTGTGGTCACGACCTGGCTCGCGTAGCCACCGAACGGCAGCGTCGCGAGCACCCGCGTTCCCACCTTGGGGGCCTCGAGGCCTGCGCCGACCGCCACAACGGTGCCCGCGACTTCGCTGCCCGGCGCAAACGGAAGCTCTGGGCGGATCTGATATTTGCCCTGGCCGACCAGGATATCTGCGAAGTTGCAGGCGGCCGCTGCCACGCCAATGCATATCTCGCCGGGCGCAGGCGTCGGGTCGGGGAGGGTGTCCAGGCGCAGCGTGTTCGGCTCGCCCAGCTGGTGAAATCTCATCGCTTGCATGGGGCCCATGCTATCACTGGCGTACGAGCGCGAAGCATGATCCGCGCGATGCGAGTTGGTGAGATATCCGGGCTAGCCAATCCATCCAGTATTTTGATACAGCGACAAGAGCGAGGTGCGGGATGGTCGATCTGTCTGCTTGGGCGTCGAAGGCGAAGCATGTAGTCGCAATCTGCGGTGGTGCGGTCTCTGGTTCGGAGGCCGCGGTGCTATGCGCTCAGCGCGGTGTGTCCGCGCTCGTGTTTGAGCAAAACCGACGCCCCTACGGCAAGATCGAAGACGGCTTGCCGCGCTGGCACGACAAGTTGCGCGCCAAGGAGTACGAGCTGATCGACGGCAACTTGGCCGCCGACAACGTGCTCTATGTACCCCAGACGCTGGTAGGCCGCGATCTCTCGTTTGCACAGCTCAGGGACGACTGGGGGGTGTCGGCGGTGTTGCTCGCCACCGGCGCCTGGCGCGATCGGTCGCTGCCGGTGCCCGGCGCGGACGCCTTCGTCGATCGCGGCCTTCTCTACCAGAACCCTTTCGTTCACTGGTTCAACCACTATGAGGAGCCCGACTATGATGGCCCGCGCTACCAGGTTCCGGATGGCGCGATCGTCGTGGGTGGCGGTCTGGCGTCCGTTGACGTCGCCAAGATCATCAACCTGGAGCTATACCGCCGGGCGCTCTCGGATCGTGGTCTGCCGACCTCGGTGGTTGAACTCGAACATCGCGGGATAGGCCCCACGCTCGCGTCCCATGGGTTGAGCGCTGCCGATCTCGGGGTGGCAGGGGCCACGATCTACTATCGTCGCCGCGTCGCCGACATGCCTGTGGCGTTTCCGCGCGACGAATCAGAGGCCGCCAAGGTCAAGGTTGCGAGCGTGCGCGAGAAGCTCGTGGGTGTGCTCGAGAAGAAGTTCTTGATCCGTGTTGAGCCTTGCCGTTTGCCGGTGGCACCGATCGAGGAGGATGGCCGGCTTGTGGGTCTGCAGTTCCGCCGCACCGAGCTCGTCGATGGCCGTGTCAAGGAAGTGGCGGATAGCGACCACGAGGTGCGTGCCCCCCTTGTCATCAGTTCGATCGGTAGCGTGCCTGCGATCACGGAGGGGCTGCCCATGAAGGGCGAGCTGATCGATTTTGCGGATTGGGACACGGGTGAGGTGCGCGGCTTGCCGGGTGTTTTCGGTCTCGGCAACGCGCTGACCGGCAAGGGCAACATCAAGGACAGTCGCAAGAGCGCCCGGGAGGTGACCGAACGCCTGCTGGCAGACTACATGGGGCTGGGCGACTCGGGCCAGTTGGATGCCGATGCGATGTCGGGAGCGCACCAGGGCGCCCGCGCCCAGGCGGCAGCCGCAGTCGCTGAGGTGGTGAAGCGCGAGCCTCTTGCGCCCGATCGGCTTGCCAGGATCGCGGGCCTTCTAGAGGCCCGTTGGCAGGCGGTCGGCTATGGTGGCGACTATCGCAGCTGGGTCGCGCGCTAGCTAGTCCTGCTCTTGGCGTTGGGCCATGCGGCCCCCCCCGACTGATCCGAGGTCGAAGAACACCCCCAGGATGAGGAGCAGCAGGTAGCCACCGCCGAGCTCTCCGGCGTTGTTGAAGTGCGTGTACATCCATGCCAGCGAGGTCCACGGCATGAGCACCCAGCCCAGCAGGGCCACCAGGCTCGAATCAAAGGCGTCGTACCAGTCGCTCATGAGCCACCCGAAGAACAGCACGACACGGGGACCCACGAGCATCAG
>JAPPOR010000930.1 GCA_028817905.1 Myxococcales bacterium | reverse complement strand
CCGGCCCCGCCGCGCTCGGAAACCCGCTGAAAACGAATATAGGGACAGGCCCTAGGCCGCCTGGGGGAGAGGGCCGCGGGCCCTCTCCGTGCACAAAAGACCTGGCCTAGAGCTTTCCCCAGGGAAGTTTCAGCCTAGCGGCCGGGAGCACCCGCGGACAGGTGCCCGACGTGCGCCGAGGCGTCACTGGGCTCGCCGCTGGGCTGGGATGGTGGTGGCGTTCGAACGCCGGGAGCGCCGCAGGCTCTCAGGCGGCGAATGAGCCGCCGCACGGCCCTCTGCAGGGCGCGGTCGCGTTCGATGGCCGCCGCTGCCGGGACCGTGTGAAGCGGGCCGGTGAAGAGATCGTGCATCATGGCGTACCTCCTTATTGTCTATGATGACAATAACCCTGTTGTCACCTGTGTCAATAAGAGGAGGTCGTTTTATTGTCTGGTGTGACAACAACGCCCGGCGCGTGTTATCAGGTGCTCATGCGTCGACGAGTCAAGCGTACGGAACCTAAACGGAAACGCGTCCGAAGGAGTCCCGACGCAGCCCGCGATCACATCCTGCAGGCCGCCATCGTCGTGCTTGCCAAGCGCGGTCCCGCGGCGGCCGGCCTCAAGCACGTGGCCCGCGAAGCGGGCGTCAGTCACGCCTTGGTCACGCACTATTTCGGAACCTACGACCAACTGGTCGACGCCGCGGTCTTCGAGTCCATGCGGGCCATGCGGACCGCGTTGCTACAGAGCCTGCTCACAACCGAAAACCCCACACCGGAGGCGATTGCGAAGCTGTACTTGGATGCGGGGCTGGACGGTCACTATGGGCGCCTGCTGGGATGGGCACTGTTCACCGAGCACGAGCGCCGGGACCGGATTGCGGAGCAACTGCAGCCCGACATGAAGCTGGTGGCGCTCGGTACCCAGAAGATGCTCGCGCGCCGGACGGACCCACCCATGTCTCGCAGCGACACGGAGGGCATGATCGTCGCGCTCTGGTCGATGGTCTTGGGTTATGCCGCGGGCAGCGACTTCTTCTGGACGGCTTTCGGTCGCAAGCCCGGTCCGAGGCGCGATGCTGTGTTGCGAGAGATCGTTGGGAGCTTGGCCCGTGCCATGTTCCCGGAACCGCCTGAGGCGTAGCGCCCGCCCGGATCATTCATGACTTCGGCGCGACCCGGCGCCGAAGTCATGAATGATCCGGGCCAGCGGAACACGACCCTGATCGGGGCTACTTGATCACCGTGGCGACGCCCGTCAGGTCAGCGGCGGAGCAGCTCGACCAGGCTCGCGCGGTCGTCGGCGCTGAGGCTGCGCACGAGGACGGGGGGCATCGCGTGGAGGTCGGTCGCCGGCAAGTACAGACGCTCGATGGCCGCGTCCTTCTGTGCCCGTGAGAGCTGGTCCAGGTCGACGTTGAAACGCGCTCGGCTCAGTTTCTGGTCCAGCCTGTCGTTGTGGCACTGCCCGCATGCTTGGACGAGGATTTCTTGCGGATCGAGTCCGGGCTCGGCGCCGAAGCCCATCGCCGCGCGCGCAAAGGGATCGTCGGGGAACACGTCCCGAATGTCCGGTAGCTCGTTCCGTGACAAGGACCCGGCACGGTAGTCGGCGTAGGCGGCGGTCATCTCTGCCAACTTGTCGGGGTCTGTGACGCGTATCTCAGGGTAGGGGACAGGGATGGCTTGGCCTTCACGCGCGAGCTCATAGGCGGACCGCCAGGTGTCGCTTTGCCGCAGCAGCCAGTCTTCGGGTCGCTGTGTGTCGCCCGCTTGCTGACGACTGACCGATACCTCTGCCTCGATCTCCTTGCCCATGAACTCGTTGGGTTGCGTGGGGACCCCGTTGGCATAGGACACCAGCAGCTCCAGGCTACCCGGGTTGCACCACTCGATCCGTTCGCTGGTCATGCCGCCATAGGTCTCGTCGCCGTGCGCGGCCCGATAGTCCGAAAGCAGTATGCGGCCTCCCCCCGTGCTGTTGTAGAGCCAGTGGGTCCACGGCATCTTCAGTTCCTGCATCCGCAGGAGCTTGGTAGTGCCCACCCCGTCGGGCTGGTGGCATTGACGGCAGTCTACGATGGTGTTCTTGAGGTCCTCCTCATCGTAGAGGGAAACCTCTACCCAGCCCTCTTCGGTGACGGGTGTGAGCAGGTCGCCCGGCAGGCAGCCTTCCGGTTCCTCGTTGCACGCCTGGCGGTACTTGAGCAAGTAGAACTGCAGCTCTGCGCTCTGCCGATCGCGCACCACCATCTCCACCGTCTGTTCGCCGCGCACGAAGGCGACGACCACCAGCTCGGCTCCAGCCAGTGGCTGGTCGAGCTGGAACGACAGGACGCGCGGATTGATCGCGGAAACCGACCGGGCCGCCACGGCCGTGGAATGGGCCGTAAGCGATAGGCCACGAAGGCCGCCAATGTCCTCGGTACCGACGTGGAGCGCGGCCTGCAGCTCGGTGAGCCCCGTGATCTTCTGAGGGGCGTCCCCGCAAAACAGGTCGCGCAGCATGTCGTCTCCCGGGCGCTCGCAAAGCCTTTCTCTTTGCGCCTCACCGCGTGGCGCATGTTCGAGGGGGTCGGGCCAGGCCATGCGATCCCGTGCCTCGGTCGGAAACGTCCGCGGCGGTGACTCGGTTTGCTCGCCCGCCGAGCAGCCCCAGGCAAAGACACTGGCAAAGACACTGGCAAAGACGCTGACCAAGACCCATAAGACAAAGGCGGGTCGCATCCCGAGGGTCATGCGTGCGGTGGTCGTCCGGTCGCTGCGCTTGCTCCATCCACTCGGGAGCGCCGCTACAGCCCTGTGCCTCATGCTGCCTACGTTAGTCGGTACGTTCGGGTCGATCAAGCGGCTGCCGAGGCGCCGTACCGGGGCCGTAACTACTGGGTTTGCTCCGGGCGCGGGTGAGTCTGCGGCAGTGATGGGAGGCCGTTGACGCGGGAGCCGTTCGTGTGCATGTCCGTGGACAAGCGACGGAAGGATGAATGTCCCATGATACCGCCAAAGGCGCTCGGGCAGGCACTATGGATGCTTGGTTGCTCGTTGCTGGCCCTGGCATGCGCCACGCCTCGAGCTCGCAGTGAGGCCGAGGCCCTTGCGCGCACGCGCAGCACCATCCGGGCGGTGGTACGGGACCAGCAGCTGCCATCGGTTGCCTACCTCATGCTCGACCGCGATGGCGTCCTGCTCGATGTGACGGCCGGACGGGTGGACGCGGGCCGGTCGACACTGGCAAGCCCCCGCACACTGTACATGGCCTACTCGATCACCAAGGTCGTGACCGCTATCGCGGTGTTGCAGCTCGTCGAGCGCGGGGCGATCGAGCTGGACGCGCCGCTGGGTCGGTACTTCCGCGCCCATCCCTACGGCCCCGGGGCCACCATTCGAAGGCTGCTCGCCCACACCGCCGGGGTGCCTAACCCCGCACCGCTTGATTGGTTCTTCGTGGAGGGTCAGCCGCTGGCACGGCAGCAAGCGCTGCGGCGTGTTCTGCGCGACAACGCGCAGCTGGATGGGTCTCCGGGTGGGTCGTACGGGTACTCCAATATCGGCTACTGGCTGCTAGAGAAGGCGATCGAGGCTGCGTCCGGTCTGGACTACGGCGCGTATCTGCAGGCGCATGTGTTTTCGCCGTTGGACGTCGCCGACCATGAAGTGTCGTTCTCGCTCCCGCCGCCTGAGCGGATGGCAACCGGCCATATTCGACGCATGTCGTTGTCGAATCTTGTGCTCTATCTGCTCGCCCCTTCGGAATACTGGGTGGACGCCAGGGATGGTTGGTCGCGGTTTGCTCGGGTGGAGGGGTTCGGGCGCGGATACGGCGGCGCGTTTGCAACCGCCCATGCACTGGGTGCGGTGCTGCAAGACCTGCTGCGCGACCGCCCCGTGCTGTTGGGCGTGGAAAGCAGGGCGATGCTCTTCGAGCGCCAGCGGGTGGCATCGGGCAGGACGCTCGACAGTTCGCTGGGCTGGGTGGTCGACAGTCTGGATGGGGTTGAGTACGTTGGCAAGCAAGGCGGAGGACTGGGCTTTCAGGGCAACGTGCGAATCTACCCCACGTTGGGGCTCGCGAGCGTGTACCTCGCCAACGCTACGGCGCTCACAGCGGGGCCGATCGACGACCTGAGTGACCGACTGGACGGCCCGATCGTGCGCCTCAGGGCGGGGCGCTAGCTGGCCACTGGCTACGACCAGGGGCTGATTTTGTCAGCACCCCTGGTAGGGTAGTAGGGTAGGGGCATGCCACGCCTTGCACCGACCCGGCGGGAGGAACTGGCCGAGTTTGAGCCCCTGTTTTCTGCCATCGAGAAGGGGATGGGGTTCTTGCCCAACAGTATGCTGCTGATGGCCCGCCGGCCTCAGCTGCTGCAGGCTTTTGCGACCCTCTCCGGGCAGGTGTTGCTGGGTGCGACGTTGTCGCCAGAGATCCGCCAGCTGGTGGCCTACGTTGCAAGCCTGGCGGCAGGTTGTCGCTACTGTCAGGCGCACACGAGCCACGGTGCCCACCGAGCCGGGGCCAGCGCGGAGAAGGTTGAAGCGGCTTTCCAGTTCGAAACGAGCCCGCTATTCACCGACGGGGAACGGGCAGCCTTGCGGCTCGCGCGGGATGCGAGCCTTTCTCCGGCAGCTACCGGGCAGGCTCACTTCGACGAGCTCCGAAAGCACTACGACGAAGATGAAATCCTTCAGCTCGTGTCGATCATCTCCCTGTTCGGCTGGCTCAACCGCTGGAACGACACCCTTGCCACCGCTTTGGAGTCGGCTCCCCGCGCGTTCGCGGAGCGCCACCTGGAGTCGAGCGGCTGGGAAATCGGGGCGCACGACGGTGACAAGGAGTAGTGCACCGCGAGCATCGTCGACCAGGCTGTGGGCGCTCGGTCAGGCTTCCGGGCTAGCCCGGATCATTCATGAACTCTGCATCGCCTCGCTTGTCCTTCGACTTCACACGCCTTTCGTCGCCCTCGCAAATACAGACAGTATGTGGGTCAGTCGCCGAAAAGCCGCGTGAAGCCGAATCCCTGCGCGATCCGACGCACAGTTCATGAATAATCCGGGCTAGCTCGGGCGACCCGAGATGCTGTCGACGACCGTATCAGTGTATAGGGGGCCCGTGTCTACAAGACGTCATCCAATGTTTCTGTTGGATGAAGACGCACCCGCCGAGCTTGTGCGGCTTCGCGAACGCTGGGACCCATCCATGGCCGCCCGCGTGCCTCCCCATGTGACACTCGCCTATCCCGAGGAGACGAGCGACGAGCGTTTGCTCTTGCAGCGGGCCGCGGCGGTCGCGCGCGACATCAGTCCGTTCACCATCACGCTCGGTCCGCTTGCCGCAAAGGATGGCGGCCGCGGAGGCGTGTGCGTTTCGGTCGGGGACCCGACCGGCTCCTGGTCACACATGCGCGCGCAGTTGCTGCGGCCACCGCTTCTGCGCCTCGAGGTGTCTGCACACGCGACAATCGTCCACCCCAGGACCTCCAACCGGGGGGCCGAGGCGTGGGGCGAGCTTTCGACCCGCGAGCTGGGCGAGGTCGCCATGCTTCGGGAGGTCTGCTTCACGGAGACGAGCGCACATTCGGACCTGTGTGTGCTGGAGCGCTTCGCCCTCGAAGGACGCGAGCGTCGTTGTTGCGTGGGGTTGCTCTTGGTTGAGGCAAATCGCTGTCTCATGGCCCTGCGAAACCCGGCCCGGAAGCGGTATCCCAACGTTTGGGATCTTCCCGGAGGTCACATGGAGCCAGGGGAATCGCACCGGACGAGCACTGTCCGCGAAGCTCGGGAGGAGCTGGGGATCGAACTCGAACCGAGCACGTTGCGTCATGTCGCGACGCTGGTGGCTGGAGCGTACGAGCTCACGGTTTTCTCGGCGGCTCACTGGCACGGAGCGATCTCGAACGCGGCACCGATGGAACATGCCATGCTGCGCTGGGTGGGCCCGTCGGAGCTTGAATCTCTGGAGCTTGCCGATCCGGCCCTTCGGCCTCTTTTGACCAGCGCGCTCGACAGCCCGTGATGGGCCAGGCTCGGGCCCGCGTCGCCGGCGCCGGATGGGCGGCCTCGTGTGTCCCCGGCCAGCGCGGGGCACCCATTCGGGCGGTGTTCCCCTTCTTCGGTACCCAGGAAGGCGCAGAGCTGCTATAGGCTTGCTAGCACGGATCGAACGGCCCTTGCGCGCCCTCGCTCGTTCAGGGGTTTTGTAGCACGCGGCCTCCTGAAACGGGGGCTACCCTTCCTGCGCCTCCTGGCCCGCACTACAAAACCGCTGCCCTTCGCGGCTCGCCCTCGTAGGCCAAGCGAGTCGTGTCAAATCCGGCACCGTGCGGTGGCAGACAGATGAGTGCAAGCCTGACCCCTACATTCAAGCCCTTTCCATCGCTCCGGATCGGAGCCGACGGATTCTCGGCGCAGGGCGCGTTCGCCGAGGCCCAGGCGATGTACCTGGAGCCCGACCCGGAGCCGGCAGCGCGCATCGCTCACCTGATGGAGCGCCATCGGGTGGGGGTGGTGGCGCACTTCTACATGGACGCCGAGTTGCAGGGAGTGTTGAGCGCCTGCGGGCACCCGCATGTGCACGTGGCCGACTCGCTGATGATGGCCGACCGAGCCGTCGAGATGGCGCGCGACGGTGCGCGCAGCATCGTGGTCCTGGGCGTCGACTTCATGAGTGAAAACGTCCGCGCGACCCTGGACGCCAGCGGCTTCGGTGACGTTCACGTCTACCGGGTGGCAAGCGATCCGATTGGCTGTTCGCTGGCGGAGGCGGCCGAGGCGCCCGCCTACGCGGCCTACCTGGCGCAGGCGGCGCGCACGCCGCGTTCGTTGCACGTGATCTACGTCAATACGAGTCTGCGTGTGAAGGCCAGCGCGAGTGCAGTGGTGCCCACCATCACATGCACTTCTTCCAACGTGGTGCCGTTGGTCCTTCAGGCGTTCGCCCAGGTGCCGGACCTGCATATCTGGTTTGGCCCCGATACATACATGGGGCGGAACCTGCAGCATATGTTGGGGACGCTATCCCAACTCGATGCGGAAGCGCTCGCTCGCCTCCACCCCGCGCACACGCCGCGGACCCTGCGCGCGGCAGCCGAGCGCTTCCACCTGTTCCAACAGGGCGTCTGCATCGTGCACCATATGTTCGGCGACCGGGTCGTGGAGCAAGTGCGGCAAGACTATGCAGACGCCTTCGTCGCAGCCCATCTGGAGGTGCCTGGAGAGATGTTCGCGTTGGGGTTCGAGGCCCAGCAGGTGGGGCGCGGTGTGGTCGGCTCCACCTCCAACATTCTGCAATTCATTACGGACAAGGTGCGTGAGCGGGCGGGCAGCGACGAGCACCCGCGCTTTGTGCTCGGCACCGAGAGCGGCATGGTGACGGCGATTGCTCGCGGCGTGCAGCAGGTGCTTCGCGAACATGGCGGCGGCGCGGACGCAGAGATCATCTTTCCCGTCGCGAGCGAGGCCATCAGCGCGACCGACGATGCGCTGCTGCGGGTGGTGCCAGGTGTTGCGGGTGGTGAGGGCTGCACCACCGCGGGGGGATGCGCTACTTGCCCCTTCATGAAGATGAACTCGCTCGACGCGCTGCTGGACCTGCTCGATCGGCTCGGTGAGGGACCCCAGGCGCTGACAGAGTTTGCCCCCAAGGTGTACGAGGAACGCATCGACGGCCATACCGTTGCCGAAATGGGCGGGAGGTCGATTGCGGCCATGCGCGAGTTCGGTCGCTCCGGGCGGCTGCCTGCGGATCTCGTCGATGCCGTCGTCGCCAACGACGACCGCGGTGGGCAGGGGGACGGTCCGTAGCGCGCACGGGCTACGACGACCGGGCTAGTCCGCCTCCGTCGCCTACCCACAAGCGAAAACCCGCCACCACCTTTGGCGAACATCCCGCTC
>JAPPOR010000275.1 GCA_028817905.1 Myxococcales bacterium | reverse complement strand
CACCCGCTACCCCCAGGGAAAACTCCGCTGGCGAACTAAGCCTCGACGACATCTAACCCGGATGATTCATGAACGCTGCATCGCCTCGCTTGTTCTTCGACTTCACACGGCTTTCGCCGCCCTAGCCAATACGGAGAGTATTCCCGTCGGTCGCCGAAAAGCCGTGTGAAGCCGAATCCCTGCGCGATCCGACGCAGCGTTCATGAATCATCCGGGCTAGCCAGAATCCTTGACAAGCACTCGCGTCTGAAAATGGGTCAAGTTTGGAAGGGTCGCCATTCTTTGTCGGCGTTGCATCAAGGATTCTAACCCGCATCTACGGCGCTCCGAGCTGTGATGAGCAGCCCCGCCAATTGGCAGTCCGACCGAAGCGTTCGCGAAGCTCGTCGGCGCGCAACCCGAAGTCTTCGGCTTGATAGACATGCCGGCCGGCCGCGTGCTGGGGATGTCGCCCCAGCCACCGGTCGAGACGTGTGATGGCAAGTTCGTCCAGGGGGTGTCCAGCCCGAGCGCAGATCGAGCGCACAGTACCGATCGGGTCTCCGACCAGGTCTTCGTACTCCACGTCGAATACGCGCTCGCCGGCCGGTGTCTTGCGAAAGGCCCGTTCCCGCTCCAGCCCGCAGGCTACCATCTCGCTGGCGAAGGGTCCTACCTGCGTGGGATCGGAGATCTGGCTGTCCATCGCCTGCAGCGTGTGCATCAGGGAGCACAGGGACGGAACGGCCTGCGCGGGGTCGCGGTGCAGACGCACTATGAGGGCGTCGGGGTAGGTATTGGCCAGTTCCGACAGCGCCCACAGATGCCCAGGGTCCTTGAGCACCAACCGTTGACCGACCTCGCCATCGCGCTGGGCCAGCAGTTGCAGCTGACACCGGTGCTCCGCATAGGCGCGCGCCTGCGAGCGACCGAGCAACCAGCGCGTGTAGCTGGGAATGTTGAGGGTGTACCCGAAGATGAGCGAAGCAAAGCTATGCCGCGTCAACCAGTGGCACTCATCCGGGGCGTCTACCGAGATCGTATGGATCTTGGCGAGCCTGGGAACCCGTTCGTACAGGGCGCGGAGCTCCGCGTCGGTATCGGCGATTGCCTCCCGCTTCCACTCGACGCCCGCGTCGGACTCGGGCACCACGTAGCGCATCTCCCACTGTGAGTAGCTCCGCAGCCCCTCAAGGGTCGAAAGAAGATTGTGTAGGAGGGTCGTTCCGGTGCGCGGCAGCCCCGTGATGATGATCGGGCGCTCGATGGGAATGGCCGCCACCTCGGGGCCGGCCACCTTGAGCCTTTCCGCGATCCGGCCCCGTGTCTCCAACAGCTCGAGCACCCAGCGCGCCATGCGCCAGCTGCGGGCCGGGTACAACCCGGCCTCCTCGGCGATGGCCCCACTCAGGACATCAAGCGGCTCGCGAAAGGCGTCACCCCAGAGATCGTTGGTATCGTTGGCCTCGCAGGCCGCCGCTATAAGTGCCTCGGGATCAAATACGGCGCTCAACATCGGTCCATCTCCATGGAGGTCGCATGGCGCTCGTCGGCTCGCCGCAGCTCGTGCAGGTCCTGACCGTCGTATCCAAGCAGCCCCATTTGGCCATACGCCCGTTGGACTCGCGTGCTCCACAGGCCGATCGCACGTAGCGCCGGCACGATCCGGCTGAACAGGGTCGCACCCCATGCTCGCTGAAACCCCGACTCTTGAATCCAGCGCGTACAGCGTTCGGGCGGAAGCCCACACGCTTCCCATACCTCCTGCGTGGCCAGGAGCCGATCCCGCAGGAGGTAGGAGACCTCGATCACCATCTCTTCGCGCTCCCCACGCTCCGCATCGGTCAGCTCAGCGTAGTAGGGAGCCAGAAGCCGGTGTCCGAAGCCCACGTGCCGGGCCTCGTCCTCCATGACGTACGCGTGAATGGATCGGATAAGCGGGTTGCGCGATTGATCGCGCATCAAGGCGAAGGAGGACAGGGCCAAGCCCTCGATCAGGATCTGCACCCCAAGCGCAATGACATCCCACCTCCCATCGTTGAAGATCACGTTGCTAAGGCGCTGAAGTGGCGCGACCATGGGATAGTGAACGCCTATCTTGTCATTGAGTAGGCGCGTGTAGATCTCCAGGTGTCTCGCCTCGTCAGCACCTTGGATGGCCGCGAGCATCTGCGCCTCGATGTTGGGTGCATTCCGGATCAACTGCGCAACCGCCAACACCCCTGCCTGCTCTCCGTAGAGGAACTGCGAAAGCTGCCAGGCCTGGTAGTGAACGCGCGCAGCCGTTCGCTCGGAAGCGGTCGCCCGCTCGAAGAGCTTCGATCCGTAAAGCGGAAGGGCCGTGTCCGGCAGTTCCAGGGGATTCTCTAGGTCCACGTCCAGCGACCAATCGATCCGGCTCTCGGCCACCCACTGCTTGGTTGTGCTTCGTTCATAGAGACCCCAGAGCTTTGGATGCGTTCGATCGAAGGGGTCCGGCGTGGACACGTCTGCCGGACGTTCGTTGCCCTCCAGTACGATGTCGGATGCGGGGCGCGCCCGGTCGGTTGGGCGCGGCAGCAGGGCGCGGCCCACGTAGTAGTCGAGATAGGTGGAAACGAGCTGCTCGTCAAAGGCCGGGCAGGTCAGGCCCTCGCGCGCCAGCCGTGCCTGCGCACAGGCAGTCTCGACCGGCATGCCATCCGCCATCTGCCGTTCGAGCCTCCCCATGCGACGCTCGTCCATCAACTTGTAGTACGCGCCGAAACGCGCGAGGGGGTTGTCCCCGTCGAGCTTCAGCACGTGCGCACGCCAGCGAGCATAGGCAATTTCGCGCAGTTCATATCCGCGTGCCCGCAGCAGCGTGTACCACTTCCTCTGGCCCATCGGCTCCGGGTTGGTCAAGTTGAGGCGCTGGCCGGCGATGTCGGCCTGCAGTGAGAGGGCCGCGATCGCATCGCCTAGCCAATCCACGGCGACCGCGTCGACGACCTTGTCGCTCCTGGGCACATGGCCCATTTGGACGCTACCCGCGACGAATGCATAGAGCAGCTGATGCTCCGAGGCCTGCTCACGGCCGTCGCGGCTATCCCCGGTGACGAAGCTGGGACGATAGATCGTGACGGGTAGACCGCGCTGCATCGCTTGTTCGAGCAGCTTTTCAGCGACCCATTTGCTTTGGGCATAGCCGAGGTTCAGCTTGTTCCCGTCCTTTAGGGGAGCCTGTTCCGAAAAGGGCAGTTCCGCGTCCTCCGCCAGCGGGTACACGCCGAGGGTGGAAACATGGTGCACAGCCCTGCCACGCTTGGATGCCAGGCGAATCACCTCCCGCGTGCCGCCCACATTGACTGCCGCCAGGGACGAGTATGGCTTGAGCCAATCGATCTCGGCGCCACAATGGTAGATACTCTGAACCTCATCCGCTACCGCGTCGAAGCGTGCCGCCTGCAACCCCAGCAGCGGCTGCGATAGGTCTCCCGACAGCCCGTGAACGCGCGCAAGGCTCGCCGGGGAAAGCTCGAAGGGCGCCAGGGCGTCGAGGACGCGCTCGCGTGCCGCCGCATCGTGGGCGGCGCGTGCCAAGCAAAGAATCGGCGCCGAGGTTCTGCGCAACAGCGCCTCCACCAGGTAGCTTCCCACGAAGCCGGTTGCCCCCGTGACCATGATGGGGGGGTCGTCGCCAAGGGATGCGGGACGCGCGGGCGGAACAATGGTCGGATCGAGGTCTGCCTCTGTGCTGAGGTCCAGAGAGCCAACCGTCCCTAGTTTCTCGCGGCCCACGGCAAGCAGCGCGGCGGTCGCCTTGAGCGTTCCGCCGAAGAGCGCCTGGGGGGGGACCTCGAAGCCGAGCAGTTCCTCCAAATCGCTTGCAAGCCACACAAGATTCAGCGAGTCGAGTCCGGCCTGCGCGAAGGTCGCGCTTGGGCGCACCGGCCCGGGGCGCACCCGCTCCTGGATCCATCGCTGCATCCACTCGACCAGCTCGCGACTGGACAGTTGCGTGGGCGCGGGCCTGTCAGGGGTCGCGGCCACGTCGGGCTCCGGCTGCGACAACAGCTGCAACTGGCCGCTGCGCCATAGTGCGAGACAGTCGCTGCGGCGAATTTTGCCGCTGGTAGTCCGCGGGATCGTGCGCGGCGGGACAAGTAGGACCGATTGCACTTGAACGCCAAAGCGCTCGGCCACAGCTTCGCGGATCGCCTCTGCGATGGCCCCGGAACTCGCGATTTCCTGCGTGGTCTCCACCATGATGGCCACGCACTCGCCCTCCTGGCCCTCGTAGCCAAAGGCTGCGACTCCCCCTGGACGCACTGCGCTGTGCGCGATTGCGCAAGCAGCCTCCAGGTCTGCCGGAAAGAGGTTTCGGCCCCTGACAATGATGAGATCCTTCAGACGCGACGAGAGGTACAGCTCGCCGTTGTGCAAGAAGCCCAGGTCGCCCGTTCGCATATAGGAGGCCGAGTCCCCCGGCAACCGAACGCCGAAGCTCGGGTGGCCAGGCTTGCCCCAGTAGCCGCCGCTGACGTGCTCGCCGGACGTGACCACCTCACCGATCGCGCCATCGGGTAGAATGTCGGTCCCACCCGGAGCGACGATGCGCACGCGCGCGGTAGGGTCGCAGCTGCCACAGCTGACCAGGACAGAAGCCTTGCTACCGGTGGTTTCTCGCGCGACGCCCCGCTGCAGGGCAATGCGATCGAACGGTGTACTTCGCAGCTCACCCGTCGAAACGAAAAGCGTCGCTTCTGCCAGCCCATAGGAGGGCCGAAACGCCTCGCGCACAAACCCGCTGGGCGCGAAGGCATCGGCGAAGCTCTCCAGGGTCTCAGCACGAACCGGTTCAGCACCGCAGAAAGCGAACAGCCAGTTCGAAAGATCGAGCTTGGCACGCGCCTCGGGACCGCAGCGGCGAAGCGTGTGTGCATAGGCGAAGTCCGGTGCTCCGCTCATGGTGGGCACCTGGAAGTGCGAAATCGCCTCAAGCCACCTGGCCGGACGCTTGAGGAAATCAAGGGGCGACATCAGCGTAGCGGACCCGCCAACGTAGGCCGTCGCAAGCACAACCCCGATCAGCCCCATGTCGTGGTAGAAGGGCAGCCAGCTCACCACCTGCCCACGAGCCACGCTGTCCGTGATCCCGTAGCCGCGCTCGATCATGTTGAGGTTTGCGATCAGATTGCGGTGCGTGACACGCACGCCTTTTGGTGTCCCGGTGGATCCGGACGTGTATTGCAGAAAGGCCAGGTCCTCGGGGGCGATCACCACCGGCTCGGGAGTACCCATTTCAAGGTCTTCCACACTCAGCCACGTGCAGGCACCCGAGGGGCTCCCGAGGGCTTGCTCCAGCCCTGACAGCATCGAGGTGGTGAGGACCGCGCGCGGATCCGCGTCCTCGATGATCCCGACCAGCCTCGGCATCGTAGATGCCAGCCTGGCCGGATCCGGGGGCGGCACGGGAACGGCTACGGCGCCCAGCCGGAGACACCCAAAGAACGCCGCGACGAACTCGAGCCCCGGTGCGAACAACAGGACGACCCGATCGCCACGGGCAACGTGCGGCTGCAGGGTCGCTGCGATCGCGTCGGCCCTGCAGTCGAGCTCCTCCCACGTCCATTCGAGCATCGGGCCCGTGACGTCGCCAGTTTCCAGATAGCGGTAGGCAAGCGACCTCGGCCGTGAGTCGGCCCGAAAGCGCAGGCAATCCACCAGCGTCGAGCATTCGGTCGCGACAGCTAGATCGGCCAGTGGCGCACTCATGCGACCCACCCGGGATAGGTAGGGAGGCTCGAGGACCGCTTGTCCCCCCCGAAGGCAGGACGAAGGCCCGGTAGTTTCCACTGGGTGGGGCGCGCCCCGATGCCCATTTGCCACGATTTCATGCCTGACTCCCTTGCTGCGGTGGTGGCTCCGTCAACCACGTAGGGTGGAGACGCTTGCCGGGGCGATGTGACCAAGAACCGCAAAAGGTCCCTGTGCCCAATGTCGGCGAAGAGGCCGGATCGCTTGGACGAGCAGCGGCGCATCTAACGAGTGGCGGGCACGGGCACGGGCTGACTTTGCGCACCCTGCTACACGGGCGTCAATCGCACATGTCGACGGCACTCATGGGCGTGATGTCCAGGGCCCGATTGTTGCTGCCACAGGGATTCTCGGTGATGGCGGTGTCGTTCAGCAGGAGGTTGCTGAAGGTGACATCTGAGGTTGTCGGGAACTCCGAACGCGCTGCGATCCGGATGCGGCCCGGGCCCGCCACGGTGCCCGACTCGGAGGCGATCGTCACGTTGTAGCAGTTCTCGACCAGGATCGCGTGATTGCCTGTATTGGCGATGTCGACTCGGTCGATGACAGCACCTCCACTTGCGGATACACAGAAGATGCCGCGCCCGCCGCGCCGTGCTCGAACCTCACCGACATGAATGTTGGTCGGATAGGAACCGTTGATGCGGCCGGCTCGGTTGGCAAGGCGGAATACCGCGTAGCCATTGCCGGTCGCCACGTCTTCACCATCGACCAAGCCAACCTCAGCGTTCGTAGTGTCGTTGAGCAGCAAGCCGCAGTTGGTCGTGTCACGGGCCACTACTGTGCCTATCTTGATGTTGTCCACGCCGTATGTTTCGACCCCGTGGTGTCCCGTACCGGATACGTAGACGTGATCGATGGTGATGTTCCTGACCTTCGCGGATCGATCCGCCCGGCCGTGGTTGTCGATGCGAATGCCCTCGCCGTCGGATAGCCTCAGGTCCACCTTGCCCAAGGTCAGGTTGTCCACGTCGCGAAAGAACATGGCGTAGCCCGGAGAACCGGTGACGCTGATATTGGGAATCTCGATGTCGTTGCGGCCACGAGCGTAGATCGGCGCGCGGTCGCTCTGGGTATTGTTGCCCGTGACGTCGATCGTCCCGCACACGTTCAAGATGGTGTAGTCGGGTATGTTGGAGCGCGCGTTCGCGTCGATGGTGCCCGAACCCTGTACGAGCACGGCCTGTTTCGAACGGCGGCCGGGGCTCAGACTGTCCATCCCGGCTTGCATAGCATCCAGCATGCTGGAAGTCGTGGTCACAACCGTGCCGTCGCGGCGAACCGTCCATGTTCCGCCTTCGGAGATGACCGTGGCCGCGTACTGCTCCACCGGCCCATCGCATGCGTAGGGAGACGCTGCCGCGGAGGGGGCGTCCTGATCCATTGCGCCACCAGCGGGGCCCGTATCGCCAGTGCCCGCGTCGACTCCCGACAATGCCGGTCCCGGGGCGTCGATGCCGCGGTCGGTGGCGCCCGCGTCGAACTCCATGGAGACCGGGCTCGCACCGTCCGGTACCCGTTGTCTGCCGTCGCCTCCCCCGGTCATCCCTCCACTGGTCATGGCCCCGTCGGCCATCGCGCCACTGGTCGTCGCTCCGCCGGTCGTCGCCCCCCCAGCAAGCGGGTCACCGGGAGTTACCACCGGGCCGCTCTCAGGGCCAACGGTAGAGCGGGAGTTGACCGATTCGGCCGCGCCCTGGCCCGTTGACCCGCCCGCCACGGCGCCGGATGGGGGAGTGTCCCCACACCCAGGCGTGAGCAGGACATTGGCAGCGACCAGCATCCCCGCGATTAACGGCCCGGCCGAGCCTGGGACGCTGGGCCCTCTCGACCCGGATCTCTCACTAAGTCGCGAGTGGGGCGCGCAGGGATTCGGCTTCACGGTGCGGGGCGCGAGCGACCGAATACTGGCAGCGTTCGCGAGGCAAGCGAAAGCGCTGCGCCACATGCCGCCATATGGAGACGCGATGCCGCTCGGAACGCGAGCCGCGCCGCGAAAACACTTTACCTCGCAACCGCACATCCTCTTCTAAGGGTCCGGCCCATCGCGGAACGGGTCACGAGCGCGACACCGGAGCTGCTTTTGCCGGGGCGGCCAAGCGGGTGACACAAACCAAAGTG
>JAPPOR010000643.1 GCA_028817905.1 Myxococcales bacterium | reverse complement strand
AAGGGCCGGCTGCGGCTAGATCGGCCCGTGGGGAGCCAGATGGGTCCGGACCGATGTCGGCCGCACAGCCCAGGCCCAGCATGGCGAGGACAAACCAGGGGTACCAAACGACGGCGGATGGCCGATTCATGTCGGACCTCGGCGGTGGATTGGGGTCACAGTGCGCAAGCTTGTGCCCATCTCGTCGGGGAAGAAATGAGCAAAATATGAGCAATTGACCCGGAGGCTGTCCCCAGATGTCAAAAGCACCTGGCTCACAATGTGATTTGCCTCACGCAAATACCGTGGTCAGACGAGCTTACCTAGTTTGGCGACAACCGTATTGGGAATGCAGCGACAGGTCCGCGCGAAGGGCGGAACGCGACCCATCCTTCCCCTGTAATTGCTTGAACTTCAAGAAGGTAGAACGGAGTCTGGACTGCACAAATTTCTAGGTTTTCTCAATGACGCGCGAGCACCAGCCGAGGGATGAGCATAGAGTGCACCTGAACCTGGCGGCGCGGGCCCATAACGCGTTCCAGATGATGCGAAGGCGGAGTCGATGACGAGGATGAAGAAGCAGACGAGCTGGTTGATTGCCACTAGCTTGCTGCTTGGCGCTTGCACCAGGACTGACGAAACAGAGCCCAGCGGCTCCCCTCCAGATCAGGACGGCCCCGTCCGGCCGTTGGGCAGCGGCGGTGCTGAGCCCGCTGGCAGCGAGAAAAAGAGCGGGGACGAACCAACCGCCTCGGTGGAGCACATGACAACGAGCCCGACCAACGAGGCTCCTGATCCACGGGTAATGGGGCCCGACAGGGCAATGGGAGCCGACAGCGCAATGGGAGCCGACAGCGCACCGGTTTCCGAGCCCTCGGAGCCCAGGGACGATGCGGGCACCGCGCCGATAGATGAACCTGTGGTGCCAAGCGAGGTGGTTGCGAACCCTCAAGACGAGGCAAGCTACATCTACGATCAGAACGAGCTTCGCACGTACGAGCTGGAACTCGCCCAGGCCGACTTGGAATTCCTCAATGCCGATCCCGCTGCCGAGCAGTACGTTCCGGGGGCGCTCGTATTCGAAGGTCAGCGCTACGAGGACGTCGGCGTCCGATACAAGGGAAGTGTCGGGGCGTTCAGGCGCTGCGTCGGCGACGGCGGCGGCCCCATCGGGATGGTGTCAGGCCCCAAGACCTGCCCGAAGCTCTCCATGAAAGTAAAGTTCAACTTCGTCGATCCCGAGGGTCGCTTCTTTGGACTCAAGAAGCTCCAGTTTCATGCGATGAACAACGACTCCTCCTTGATGCGAGAGCGTCTGGGCTATTGGGTCTTTCGCGAGATGGGCGCACCGGCACCTCGCGTTGTCCACGCACGTCTCATGGTCAACGGCAAGCTTGAAGGGCTGTTCGCGCTGGTGGAGCAAGTCGACGGCCGGTTCACCCGATCGCGTTTCACCGAGGGCGGCGAGGGCAACCTCTACAAGGAAGTCTGGCCCATGTTCGAGGAAGAAGAGCCCTATCTGAATGCCCTCAAGACCAACGAGGACGAGGACCCGAGCGTGAGCACGATGGTGTCGTTCGCGGGAGCGCTTGCTGCTGCACAAGGGGATGAGCTTGTCGACGTCCTGGATCGCTATCTCGACCGCGAAGCCATCTTGACGTATCTGGCCGTCGACCGGGCCATCGAGCATTGGGACGGGCCAACCGGTTTCTACTGCGGCCTGCCCCCGGGTCAGGGCAGCAATCCCGGCCCCTATGGCAACCACAACTACTACTGGTACGAGGAAGCAGCGTCGTCGCAGCTGTGGATGATCGCCTGGGACTTGGACCTGTCCATGGGCAGCTTCCGGTTTGGCCAAACGTCGTCGCCCTGGTACGAACCTGTGGCGGAAGAAGCCTGCCAATGCAGCGCTTCGGACGGCTTCGTGGCGCGACGCCCCACCGCCTGTGACAAGCTCTTCCAGGGTCTGGCGATGCTGGGCGACGAGTTTGACGCGCGACTGAGTGAGGTGAGGGAAGGTCCCATGTCCCCTGCGAGGGCGAACGCACGACTTGATGCCTGGTCGGCCCAGATTTCGTCAGTCGTAGAGGAACAAGCCCAGCTTCCCGAGCACCTGTCGATCTCGGACTGGCAATCGTCGCTTTCGACACTGCGCTCATCTGTTGAGACGCTGGCCAGCGGCGCGCCCTAACCCGCCGCCAGACCGGTTTGCGAAAGCTGCCCTGGGCGTCGTCACGGAACGCGGCGTTCGGGGTTTCACGATGCGCGCGGTGGCGGACGCCCTCGACGTCACACCGATGGCGCTGTACCACCACGTCAAGGACAAGGCGGAACTGGCAGCGTTGGTGGTCGACGCCGCGCTGCGTGCTCGACCGCTGCCGCCACCGACCCGGGATTGGCAAGAGGACCTCTGGGCGATGGCAGTGTGGATGCGCCAAAGTACCACCACGCCTGCCCTCGCCCGCCTGCGACGCGAGTATCAGGTGTGGACGCCGTCCATGCTGCGTATGACTGAGCGCTGGCTGAGCCTGTGGCAGCAGAGTGGCCTTGACCTCGACCAGGCCGTCCTCGCGGCCACTGCGAGCAGCATGGCCATCACGGGGGTGGCGACAGAGGAGCCGCACTTTCGCGGAATGACACTCCCCGACGACGCAACGCTGGCAACGCTGCCCAACGCACGACTGGTGTTCGAGCAAGAATATGACTCACAGGCCCAGTACGAGTTGGTAGTTCGGTCCTTGATCACCGGATTGCACGCACGGCTCTCTCGCGCCGACGCCGTTTCGGCAATAGCGAAATCAACGGCGCGCAAACGTCGACCCGCCACCGGCAAGAACCGTGCTCGCCGCAACCGCTAGGATATTGGTCAGCGCCTCGCGATCGACGCCACTGTGCCAACCGCCAGCAACAGTGGCAGGGCGAACATGTAGTAGAGCTCCGACCCCTGCCAACCTGCGTCGATCAGCAAGCCGACCGTAGCCGGAGAAGCGATCGCACCGAAGCGGCCCATGCCCACTGCCCAACCCATGCCGGTCGCCCGAACGTCGGGGGAGTAAAGGGTCGGGGTCAAGGCATACAAACCGATCATGGCGCCAAACAAGGTGATGCCGAGGGCAACCGCGACCCCAAAGGCGGCTCCCAGGCTGTCACAGAAGGCCCCAAACAGCACGAGCGATACGCCGCCCGCGAGGAAGGTGGCAATGGTCAAGCGGCGCAGGTCGCAAAAGGCCGCCAGGTAGCCGAGCGCCAACCCGCCCCCGATTCCTCCCAGGTTCAGGAGCACGCCACCGGTGATGCCCTGCGTAGCCGACATGCCCGCAGCGACCAGCAGCTTGGGGGTCCAACTCAGCACGAAGTAAAAGCAGAACATCACTAGAAAGAAGGTGAGCGCGATGAGGACCGAGCTGCGGCGCAGGTCACGGCTGAAGAGGCGGATGTAGGCGGCGCGCTCGATGCCCGCCTGCTTCGCTGCCGGCACCGGCAGCGCGTCGATCGGCTGGCGCTGCATGCGCTCGAGGAGCCGATTGAGGCGCCGTAGTGCGTCGGGCGGGCGCTTCGATACGAGGTAGTCCATCGACTCCGGTAGGGCCGCAAGCACGACGGGCACCAGTAGCAGGCTCGCGACGCCGCCGAGCACGAAGGCGGAGCGCCACCCGTGGGAAGCGATCAGCGGTACCGCGATCGCGCCGCCGAGGGTAGCGCCGATCGGAAAGCCGGTGCCTTGAAGACTGATCGCCGTGCTACGCCAGCGGTCGGACGAGTACTCACTGGTGATCACGTTGACGCTTGGCAGCATGCCACCGATCCCCAGACCGGTGATCGCGCGTACTACTGTGAGCTGGATGGGACTCTGGGTTAGGGCCGACACCAACATGCCCCCCGTCATCACCAGCAGGCAGGCGACGATCACCGCGCGCCTACCGAAGCGATCGCCTAAGGGGGCGATAAGAAGCGATCCGGCGGTCATCCCAAAGAGCCCAGCCGATAGCAGCACGCCAAGCTCCGCGCCGCTCAGCGACCACTCTGCGGAGACCCCGGCGGCTGTGAAGGCCATCGCCAGGACGTCGAAGCCATCGAGGATGTTGAGCAACACGCAGATGGCGATCGCCCTGATCTGCAGCCCCCCCATGGGCAACCGCCGCAACTCGCTGCGTGGATCCGACATCACGCCTCCTATCTCGACGTTGCGCTTGAGCGTCCACAGGCGTGGTTACAGCCGGGCGCACGCCACCTCCTCCGCTCCGCAATGCAGCCCAGAGAGTGCGGCAGCGCGAGGTTCTTGTTAGACGTTTATAGGACGGTCGTCAATATAGTGCACAATGACGCGAACCAGCTCGCGCGGCGCTGACCCCCTAGCCCGGATCATTCACGACTTCGGCGTCGGATCGCGCAGGATTTCGGCTTCACAGGGCTTTCGACGACCGACGGGAATACTGCCCGTATTTTCTAGGGCGGCGAAAGTCCTGTGGAGTCGAAGGACAAGCGAGGCGGCGTCGAAGTCGTGAATGATCCGGGCTAGTTAACCGACTGACTCAGGGTGGGCTCGCTGGACTCGTGAGGACGGGTGCGGGAGTACTTGAGCGCGCTGTGGATGAACTCGACGAACAGGGGATGCGGCTCATGGGGGCGCGACTTGAACTCGGGATGAAACTGACAACCGATGAAGAAGGGATGGTTTGGGAGCTCGACCATCTCCACTAGCAAACCGTCCGGTGAGACGCCGGACAGCGCGAGGCCCCCCTTCTCCAAGCGCTCGCGGTAGTCGTTGTTCACCTCGAAGCGATGACGGTGACGCTCGTTGATGCTGGACTCGCCGTAGATGCGCGACGCGCGCGAGCCTTCGGCCAGCTCACATGGGTACGCGCCAAGCCGCATGGTGGCACCCTTGTCCTTGATGCCTCGCTGGCCCGGCATCAAATGGATCACGGGGTACTCTGTATCGGGTTCGGCCTCGACGGTCGAAGCGCCCGAGATGCCGCAAACGTGGCGCGCGAACTCGACCACTGCCATCTGCAAGCCCAGGCAGATCCCGAAGAAGGGAACCTTGTTTTCGCGGGCAAAGCGCACCGCCCGAACCTTGCCTTCAAGCCCACGATCTCCAAACCCCCCGGGCACGAGAATCGCGTCGAACTTCGATAGCACCGAGGCAACGTCGTCCACCTCCAGGAGCTCCTCGCTGTCAACGTAGTCGAGCTCTACCTTGAGGTCGTTGCTGAGCCCCCCGTGCACGAGGGCCTCGTGCAACGATTTGTAGGAGTCCCGCAGATGAACATACTTCCCGACCAGGGCGACCTTGACGGATCCATTCTTGGGATTGACCATGCGATCGACCGTGGTCGCCCACTTCGTCAGGTCAGGTTCACGCGACCAAATGTTGAGACGCTCCACGATCTGTTGATCCAGCCCCTCGCCATGCAGCATGATCGGAAGCTCGTAGATGCATGAAACGTCGGTGGCTGCGATCACCGCCTCGACCGCCACGTTGGTAAAGTGCCCGATCTTGCGCTTGAGGTCCTGAGGCAACTCGCGATCGACTCGGCAGATCAGTATCTCCGGCTGAATCCCTAGAGCCAACAGCTCTTTGACCGAGTGCTGTGTTGGCTTGGTCTTCAATTCCACGGCCGCGGCGATGTAGGGGACAAGCGTCACGTGAACACAGACCGTGTTCTGATGACCCAACTCGACGCGCAACTGACGCACCGCCTCAAGGAACGGTAGCGACTCGATGTCACCAACAGTTCCGCCGATTTCGACGATCGCCACATCGACCCCGGCTGCCACCTCCATAACCCGTGCTTTGATCTCGTCGGTGATGTGGGGAATGACCTGGATCGTGGCCCCTAGGTACTCTCCCCGACGCTCTTTGCTGATGACCGCATCGTAGATACGGCCGGTCGTGAAGTTGTTGGCCCGCGTCAGGCGCGCGTGCGTATAGCGCTCGTAGTGCCCGAGGTCGAGATCGGTCTCGGCGCCATCGTCGGTAACGTAGACCTCGCCGTGCTGGTACGGGGACATGGTGCCCGGGTCGACGTTGATGTATGGGTCGAGCTTGATGTGAGTCACCCTCAAGCCGCGCGCCTCCATCAGCGCGCCGATCGACGCGGCCGCCAAGCCCTTTCCGATGGAACTGACCACGCCCCCAGTCACGAAGACGAACTTGGTACGTTTTGCGCGCATCATGCTAGACCGTCCTCCCCCACAGCCTGCTGGCTGCCTTCTGGGGGCAAGTGTGGTGTCGGACTGAAAGAAGAAGCTCGAGGCTGGTACGCCCCTACGAGCACGGCTCGACTTTGAGGGAATTCACCTGGCCTGTCAACGCGGCGACCGACCCGCAAGGCAAGGCCATTTGAATGCGACTTTGCGAGCAAGCTGGAATTGACGGACGCGGGCGCGCGCGGTAGCTCACAGGTCAAACGGGCGGATTGCCTTTTGTTACGGGCTATCCCATAACGCCAGGACGTCCGCGGCGCGGGCGAGGGACCGACCCGATCGCGCCGAAATGAGCACCCTCCGAATGGCCTACACCGTCCTTGCTCGCAAACACCGCCCCCAACGATTCAGCGATCTGGTGGGGCAGGAACACGTCACCCGCACGATCGGCAACGCGATCGAGAGCGGGCGCGTGGCCCACGCCTATCTCTTCACGGGCGCCCGCGGGGTCGGCAAGACGAGCACCGCTCGCCTGCTCGCCAAGGCGCTCAACTGCGCACATGGACCGACAACGGAGCCCTGCAATGCTTGCGACCCATGCCTCGAGATCACCGCAGGCAACGATCTGGACGTGCTGGAGATCGACGGGGCCAGCAACAACAGCGTCGAGGACGTCCGCCGCCTGCAGGAGAGCCTGCCCTACCGACCAAACCGGGATCGGTTCAAGGTCGTGATCGTCGACGAGGTGCACATGCTCTCGAGCGGCGCCTTCAATGCATTCCTCAAGACCCTAGAAGAGCCCCCAAGCCACGTGAAGTTCATCTTCGCGACGACCGAAATCCACAAGGTCCCGATCACCATTCGGTCGCGTTGCCAACGACACGATTTTCGCCTGATCCCGCACTCCGTAGTGGCCCAGCATGTCCGCGACATCCTCGCCGAAGAAGGAATCGACGCGGACGACAGCGGGATCGCGATCGTCGCCCGGGAGGCGGCGGGTTCCATGCGCGATGCCCTCACGGTGCTGGACCAGGTGTTGGCGTTCGGGGACGGTGGTCTGCGCGGAGAAGAGGTCACGCGCGGCCTGGGCATCGCAGGCCAGGAGCGGGTCCTGGCAGTGGCCAAAGCCATTCTCGATGGTGACCCGGGAGCGTGTCTGCGAGCCGTCCATGAGCTGGCCGAACAGGGGCTGGATGTGCTGCACTTTGCCCGCCAGCTACTGACGATGATGCGCAACCTCGTGGTGCTGAAGATCGTTGGAGACGACCCTGCCCTCGTGACGCTCGACGGCGATGAGCGGGCCCAGGCGCTGGAAGTCGCCGCGGCTCAGTCCAACCCTGAACTGGAACGCAGCTTCTTGGGCGTCTCGCAGCTGGTGGACGCCATCGGTATGGCAAGCGAGCCTCGGCTGAGCCTGGAGATGGGGCTCGTGAGGCTAGCCGACCGACCGCGGCTGATGGAGCTCGGCGAAGTCTTCGGCAGGCTGGACGCCATCGCAGCCGGGTCGGGCCCGAACCCGGCGGGCTCGGCCGGCCCGACCGGGACCCGTGGTGGTCGATCGGGCCGTCCATCGGGCGGGGGCGGCCCGCGGAGGGAAGCGTCCGCCGCGGGGCGACCGGCATCACCGGGCACCTCTGGCTCGGCGACTCCGTCCAAGTCGCCCGTTCCGCCCCGACCCTCCGAGGCGCCGGAGGCACCCGAAGCACCACCACCGCCGTTCGCGTCACCACGCCCGTCTACCTCTTCGGCCC
>JAPPOR010000688.1 GCA_028817905.1 Myxococcales bacterium | reverse complement strand
GCCTACGAGATGACGACGGAAGAGGTTTGGGACACATGGAGACAGGCGCCGGTGGTGCGGTTTGCCAGCACGTTGCCGTCCGGGGAACCCGTGCTGCGCACGGTCCACGGAGTCGTGATCGACGGTGCGATCACCTTTCACGGAGGCGACAGCGGCGAGAAGCTCGCTTGCCTGGGACGACCCGCGGTCATGCAGTGTGAGCAAACCATCGCGGAGATCCCGAGCTACTTCATCGACCCCCAACGCGCGTGCCCGGCAACGACGTACTATGTCAGCTGCCAGGCCCAGGGAACGCTCGAGCGCGTCGATGACCCGCCCGAAAAAGCGCGGGCGCTGGCCGCGCTGATGGCACGTTTTCAGGCCGAGGGTGGCTATACACCGATCGCCGCCGATCATGCCCTCTACCGCAAGGCGGTCGATGCGATTGTCATCGTACGCATGCGCCCGACAACCATGGTGGGCAAACGCAAGCTGGGCCAAAACCGCCCCACCCAGCAGATCGACAAGGTGCTCGGTGGACTCTGGCGCCGCGGCCGGCCGGGCGACCTGCAAGCACTGGAATGGGTGCGCGCCGAGCACCCCGGCAAGCCCACTCCAGCGTTCCTACAGGGTCCGCCGGGGATCCAGCTGTGCGTGCATCCGGGACCAGACGACCTGGACGCCGCCGTGGCCCTGGTGCGGGATGCGTACTGGAACGACGACACCGAAGACACACGGATCCGGGCCGCTCACAAGGGTGCAACCGCTTGGGTCGGCGCTCGCAATGCACAGGGGCAGCTCGTCGCAACCTCCCGGGCGATCTCGGACGGCAGCAAACACGCGCACATCTACGACGTGGCCGTGCACCCAGCGCACCGTGGACGGGGCGTCGGCAAAGCAATGCTGGCGCTGATGCTCGACCACCCGCGACTCCGAGAATGCACCAAGATCAACCTCGTCACGCGCGATGCCCACAGTTTCTATGCCCCATTCGGCTTTCGACCTTTCGCCCACCGCTACACCGAGATGCGCCGTGCCAGACCCCAAGGCCCAGTGGATAGGGTCTAGAAAATGCGGAGAGTATTCCTGTCGGTCGCCGAAAAGCCGTGTGAAGCCGAATCCCCATGCGATCCGACGCAGAGTTCATGAGCAATCCGGGCTAAGCTGACCGCATGGGCAAGTTGCTCCTGCTGTTCACGGCCGTGCCGCTGTTCGAGTTCTTTCTGCTCTTCCGGATGTCGGAGTGGCTCGGGCTAGTCGCGACCATTGCTCTCGTACTGACGACCGGCGCGGTCGGCGCAATGCTCGCCAAAGCTGAAGGTTTACGGGTGTTTGGCCAGTGGCAAACGGCGCTGGCGGCGGGGCGCGTGCCGGAGGACGGGGTGATCAGCGGCCTGCTTGTTCTGGTTGGGGGCGTGCTGCTTGTGACCCCTGGGGTCATGACCGACGCCCTGGGCCTGTCGCTACTCGTGCCAACATCACGCCGTCTGATCGCCCGATTGATCACGCGGCGCCTGGAGACCGCCATCGCGCGTGGACAGGTCCACGTGGTTCGGAACACCTGGGTCAGCGCAGGGGTCAGCGCAGGGGTCAGCGCAGGGGTCAGCGCAGGGGTCAGCGCAGCCCCGGAAGTCATCGACAGGCGAGCAGCAAACGAAGGCCACTACCGGCGCAGACCCGACGGCGTACCCGAGTATCGGGAGGTCATCGACGTCGAAGCCACCGTCGTCGACAAGTAGCGCCAAGCCCGCGACTTGCTGGGCCGGGGCGGGGGCGCGTTGCCCCGAAGAAGATTCCGCGACCTGGAAGGGGCGGCCGCAATTGATTTCGCATCGCGATGCTACGAATTGCGTCTTTGATCCCTGTCGGGAAGGCGCGGGCGGGGCCCGTCGCCCTGGGCAAAATACCCTGCGCTGGCAACCACTTGGACGACGGCGTTGAGCGTGGCACGACCATTGCTCAGACGTCGTGCATGATCAGCATCGCAAGTCCCCGTATCCGTACCTCCAGCGCGATGAAGTCGCCCCGAAGCGCGGCTTTCACCCGGCTTGGAGCGCGCCTTCATCTCGCCCGAAAGGCCATCGAGCGAGCGGTTTGTTTGAGCGTGATGTGCGCGTGCAGCCTCCCGTTGGGCGTTTCAGGTGGACGCGATGACGGCGGACGCGATGACGGCGGCTCCACCCACACCGAGCAGGTAGAACAGGCCACGCCAGCCGGTCAGGGTAGCCGTTCAAGGCCGCCGAGCCAGGGAGCTTCGTCCACTCAAGCGACTGGGAGTGCTCGATCTGGCGGGCGCACGGTGGAGCCCCCGGTGCAAACCGTGCCGGTGGCAGAAACGGGACACGAGAAGGTGGCCGATATCGCAGCGAGCCGTCAGCAAGCCACCAAACCGCCGGCCACGCCCGCCCACGGGGGCTGGACGACAGGCTTCGCTCTGATGGCCCGTGGTGGCGGTGCGCACGCCGTTGTCGGTGTCACGGAAGACAGCGACCTGCTTCACGCCCGGCCGCGGCTGTTCGATCGCAATGATCATATCGTGCACGCTGCGATCTCGAACCACGATCTCCCGCCCTACGCACACCCCTGGCGCGCTCGAAGAGTAGAGGTGGTGACCGATCAAGGAGCACGCTGCGACGCCACCGTCCGTTCCTTTCACTATCGCGTGGACCTGGTCCCGGATTACGAAGAGGAACTGCGCTGGAATGGCCACTCGGAGGACCCGGAAGAGCAACTGCACCCGCTGCGCGGAGCCGCCCGGGCCGCGGCCATTTGGGAAGCAGCCACGACACGAACTGTCACCGCGAGGCTGCGGTTCGACGACCGGCGAGCGTGCCTCGGTGAGCCGCTCTATGTTCGGCAAGCGTCCCGGACACCCGCACGGATCGCGCGCCCCTTGACGGCTGTCCCGCGACGCGCCGAGGTCCTGCATGCATTTCGCTCCCTGCCAGCCTACCTGGAGACGCAAGCCGAGTACGCACATGTGATGGGGCATGCAGACACCGATAGGTTGCCCGGCGCGCCTCGCTGGGACGAGCAAGAACGGGAGGTGGTGGTGCAGGCATTCTCCTTTGACGGAGAACAGAGTGCTCTCGTTTCGGTGACCATTCCTTGGATTCCATGCGGCGGCCCAGACTGGGGCATGTGGGCGGTCTTTCGGGTGCCCGCCGAAGGCGCTGGCCGCCCAGAGGCGATTACCGTGTCCAGCCGGGCCGTGCCTGACCGCGTGCTGCTCGTGCTCGGTGGAGACGGTACTGAGCTCGACTACCTCATCGAGGAGGGCGCCTTCGGCGACGTGTCCGTGATCAGAGGTGAGGAACGCCTCGCATCCTGGTCCCGCGAGTTCCACGGCTGCGGTTGTTAGAGATTTCCTCGCGAGAATGGTACGGCGCCGAAAGCTCGTGTGAAGTCAAGGAGCCAGCAAGGCGATGCTAGTTCATGAATCCCGGCTAGCTAGTTCGCACTCAGAAATGCCGCTTTCGCGGCATTTCTAACGCTTCGGGTTCTGGCGAAAGGCCCGCGAACGGACCTTCCAGACTCGCTTCATGCGCTGATCGTGTTCGCGACGGGCGCGATCGTCCTGCTGGCGGTGAAGGAACGCAAGCTCGCGCTGCAGTTTCTGAAAGCTCCGAAAGCGGGCTTCCGTCAGCTGACCGCGCTCGACCGCGGCTGCGATTTCGCAGCCGGGCTCGCCCTGATGACCGCAGTCGTGAAAACGGCAAGCGTCGGCGAGCGCTTGGACATCATCAAAGGCCGAACGCAACCCCTGGTCACTGTCACTCCAGAGCCCCACCTCGCGCATACCGGGCGTGTCGATCAGGAGCGCTCCCGACGGCAGCACATGTAGCTCGCGTCGAGAAGTCGTGTGGCGACCGCGCCCGTCGGACGTGCGGATGGCGCCGGTCTCCACACGTTTGTCGCCAAGCAACGCGTTGACAAGCGTGGACTTGCCAACACCCGATGACCCCACAAGTGCTACCGCTTGGCCCGGTGCGAGATACGGCGTGAGCTCGTCCACCCCTTCAGCCGTCAAGCTGCTCAGGGCATGGACCGGGACCCCCACCGCCACCTCTCGGGTACGGTCTAGATGATGGGGAAGGTCTCGACAGAGGTCGAGCTTGCTCAGCAGTATCACGGGCCGGGCGCCACTTTCCCAAACAAGGCTCAGATAGCGCTCGAGTCGCCGCGGGCTGAAGTCCTCGTTGAGGGAGCAGACCACGAAAACCGAGTCGAGGTTGGCCGCGATCAGTTGCGGCTGCCCGCCTCCAGCAGGACGGCTGCGCACAAGCGCACTGCGACGTGGCAGCACCGCCTCGATCACGCCTTCGCCGTCGTCCGGTATCCGGGCCGCCACCCAATCGCCAACGGTCGGCAGGTCGAAAGCATCGTCGACCAGGTGGCGGAGCCTGCCCCCGAGCCGCACCAAGATGTCCACGGGCTGGCCCGCCCGAACCGTCAGGAGTGTGTAGTGGTTGCGATGGGCAGATGTGACGCGCCCAGGCGTTGGTGAAGCGATCGGTAGTTCAGCGAGAGCGGATACAAAGGGCTCCGCCCAGCCCAGGTCTTCGAGTTTCATTTCGGCTCCAAATCCAGTCCAAAGTGCAGATAGGCAGCAGGCGCATGCAGACGTGTGCAGGCATGGCGCGCTCCCACGGTGGATGGGCGTCGGAACCAGGTGCGTAGCAGCAAGCCCTCACCGGATTGCCCCGTCAGCCAGCGAGATGACTCGCCAACGGAAGGCAATCGGCGGCTCGCCAATCAGCGAGGGGCGATCTCAGCCTCGTTGCAGGCCGAATGGCGCACGGGTCCCGACGCGACAATGGGTGACTTGCTCATGCATCAGGACCTCCTTCCAGCGGTAGACCCGACTAGATTGTTCCGGCTGCAGGCCGAAGTCAAGCAGCATCCCGGCCACCCCACTGGGATGTGGTCACCACCACCCCACACCGACAACCGCGGCCCATTGCGCTGGCAGCCGCGGTGCCTATGATGCGGCCTGCAGCGAAACGAGGTCATCCGTGTTCAGAGCACTGTCGAGCGTCGTGGTCGGCCTGGTGGTAGGCTGCACCCATGTCCCTGCACCCGAGCGGCCGAGCACGGGACACGCCGAGGAGGGAGCCGGAGCGTCGAACGCAGGCCAGACACCGGTGGGGCAGCTCCCGCGATCGGTCGTCCCGCTCGCATACACCCTCGAGTTTACCATCCTGCCAGAACGCGCCACGTTCAGCGGCCGCACGCAGATCGTGGCGGAGGTCAAGGAGCAGACAAGGCGAATCTGGCTGCACGGGCTCAACCTGACGATAAAGTCCGCCACCGTCGCAGTCGGCGGTCAAACGATCGTCGGTGAATTCTCCCAGGTCAACGCGCAGGGGCTCGCGGCGTTGGACCTACCGGTTGAGCTTCCGATTGGCAGGGCCGTTCTCGCATTCGACTACGAGGCGCAGTTTGATCGCAAACTCAACGGACTGTACCGCGTCGACGAAGGGGGCAACCACTACGCGTTCACCCAGTTCGAACCCTACGCGGCGCGGGCGGCGTTCCCGAGTTTCGACGAGCCGGTCTTCAAGACCCCCTTCGATGTCTGGATAACGGTTCGCAAGGGCCAGGTCGCAGTCACCAATGGCCCGGAGCAGGAACGACAACCCATCGATGACAAGTTCGAGCGGATTCGCTTCAAGCGGACCCAGCCACTTCCCACTTACTTGATCGCGCTGGCAGTCGGACCGCTGGACGTGGTGGAAGCGCCGGACCTGCCACCCACCGAGATCCGCCCGAGACCGATCCCGCTGCGAGGCATCGCGGCACGCGGCAAAGGAAAACACCTTGCCTACGCGCTACAACGCACCCCCACACTACTCGAGGCGCTGGAGCGCTATTTCGGAATCCCCTATCCCTACGACAAATTGGATGTGATCGCCGTACCCGACTTCGCCGCCGGGGCCATGGAGAACGCGGGCGCGATCACCTTCCGTGAGTGGCTACTGCTAGTGGACGAAGAGCAGGCCACGCGCGGACAGGAACGTTCGTTCGCATACGTGATGGCCCATGAGCTGGCCCACCAGTGGTTCGGCAATTTGGTAACGATGCCCTGGTGGGACGACATATGGCTCAACGAGGCCTTTGCCACGTGGATGGGACACCGAGTGGTCCAGCAGGTTTGGCCTGAACACAATGCCGGCCTAGACCTGCTCGGATCGGTACATCATGCAATGCAGGAAGACAGCCTTGTATCAGCGCGTATGATTCGCCAGCCGATCAAGACCACCCATGACATCAGCAGCGCGTTCGACTCGATCACGTATGACAAGGGCGGCGGCGTGCTAGCGATGTTCGAGCGATATGTGGGCGCTGAGCGATTTCGGGAAGGCATCGGCAAATACCTGAGGGCCCGTCCCTTCGGAAGCGCGACTGCGACGGATCTGCTGCAGACGCTGTCCGACGTCAGTGGCAAAGACCTGACCACACCGTTCAATACGTTTCTGGAGCAGGCTGGGGTTCCGATCATACGCGCCCAGATGCACTGCACCAACACGGCGGCGAAGCTGACGTTGTCCCAGGAACGCTTCCTACCAATCGGCTCGCGCGGCTCCCGTTCCAGACGCTGGCAGGTCCCGGTCTGCGTTCACTACGGCAACAAAAGCGGGGGCGACGGGAGCCTTTGCACGCTCCTAACAGAACCCACGGGCGAGCTACCGTTTCCGTCCGGATGCCCTACCTGGGTGATGCCCAACGCGGACGCGGCCGGCTACTACCTATGGTCGCTTCCCCCGAGGGAGCTAGCCACGCTCGTGACAGAAGGCTTTGAAGCCCTATCGACCCAGGAGCGCATGTCGCTGGCCCGCGCAGTCAGGGCGGGTCTTGAGGCCGGCACGATGGGGGTCGCAGACACACTTCCTGCGCTATCGAGACTGGCCCGTGGCAAGGCACGTCCAGTGGTCGCTGCACCCATGCCGCTGCTGAGCTTCGTGCATGAATACATCCTGGTGGGCGGAGAAAAGGCAACGCTCGAGGCCTACGCGCGCAAACTGTATACGCCTTGGCATCAGCGCTTGGGCTTCAAAGCGCTGGACGACGATAGCGGCGAGACCAAACTACTGCGAAGCCGTGTCCTGGGTTTCCTGGCGAACACCGGCAGAGACCCCCTCGTGCGCAAGCGACTCGCGGAGCTCGGCGGGGCGTACCTGGGCAATGACGAAGAGTTGCACCCAGACGCCGTCGATGAAGACCTGACCCAGCTCGCCGTCAGGGTCGCGCTGGAGGAAGGCGACGAGGCGCTGTTCGATCGCGCCTACCGACACTTTGTTGCCAGCGACGATGCAAGCATCCGCTACGTCCTCCTTTCAGGGCTCTCGTCGGTGCGCGATGGTCGCAGTGAGCGAGCCCTTGCGCTGGTACTTGATGAGAACCTGCGCGTGAACGAAGTCACGATCCCCCTTCGTAGTCAGGTAGGCGACCATCGGACCCGGAGCGCAGCCTGGAACTGGTTCGTGGCGCACTTCGATGCCATCGCGCAGCGCCTCTCCTCTCGCGGGATGGCCCATTTGACCCATCTGGCAGATCCGTTCTGCAGCAAGGCCTACGGTAAACGGGTACGGGATCTCTTTTCGGGCAGGATCGAGGCCATGGACGGGGGGCCACGCCATCTGGACCAAACGCTTGAGACACTCGCGCTGTGCGACGCGCGCGTGAAATTCCTGCAGACCGAAAAAGAATCACTGCTCGATAGGCTAAGAAGTGCCGAGTAGCCGGCTCAAGGCAGGCATCAAGCTGGGAAGCGACGGGCGCCCGCGCTGTTTCTGGGGAGCGGAGCCCAGCGACTACGAGCACTATCATGACAGCGAGTGGGGCTTCCCGGTGCGCGACGACCACCGCCTATTCGAGAAGATTTGCCTGGAAGGTTTCCAGGCAGGGCTGAGCTGGCTCACAATCCTCCGCAAGCGCGAAAACTTCCGTAGGGCGTTTGCCGGTTTCGACTATGAAAAGGTGGCACGTTTCGATCAACGAAGGATCAAGCAGCTCTTGGCAGATCCGGGCATCGTACGCCACCGGGGCAAGATCGAGGCCACGGTCAACAACGCCCGGCGCGCCATCGTACTGGTCGAACAGCATGGCAGCCTCAGCGAGTACTTTTGGCGTTTCGTGCCCGAGGCCAAGGAGCGACCCAAACGCCTAACCCATGCAGCGCTGCTTGCGATGCCCAAAACGGCCACTTCGAGCAGGCTGAGCAAAGACCTCAAGCAACACGGCTTTGCATTCGTAGGTCCGACGACCTGCTATGCGTTCATGCAGGCCATGGGACTCGTCAACGATCACCTGGAAGGTTGCGTCATCCGACCGCTCGCCGAGCGGCTCAGAGCTTGAAGCCGACCTCAACGCCCAGGTCGAGAGAGAACAGCAACGTTTCCTGAGTCAGCCAAAACGTGGGCGCCAACAGTTCCAACGTGGCCTCCGCTTGGTCCCCCATGTTAAACCCGAACCCAGCCGCCAGACGCATGACCGGCCCGTTCTTGGCAAGGTACCCGAGACCCAAACGCAGCGGCACATGAAGCGTGCCGCGCCGATTGATGGGAACGCGATCTTCGAACTGGAGATAGGCCAAAAGGCTGGCAACCCGTCCATCACGGCCCGCAAGGTTCGCATAGCCAACGTAGGCGCCAAGGGCCAGTTCCCGGTCAAAGCGGTAGTCCAGGCGAGCCCCTAGCGTGTGATTGCGGAATCCATCGGACGAAAAGCCGAACGCAGTGTCGCCGTGCATGGCCAGTCGCCATGGCCGATGCCTCGGGACGGGCACTGGCGGCGGCCCCGCCGTGTCAAAGTAGAGCGCACCTTCCGCGGCATCCTGCGCTAGCGCGGCACTGGCACCAGGAACCTCAAAGCGCATCCCCGGTGGTGGCAGTACTTCGGTCAACGTCTCCTCAAGACGCGATAGCAGGTCAGCGGGAGTGACTGTCGCCTCACTGAAGTATGGGCCCGCGCCATCAGCGCTGCCGACCTGGAGCCGAAATGCGTATTGCCCCCCTGAAATCCAAACGGTCGCAAACACGACCCGTTTTGCCGACAGAGCGTGCATCAATGTCCAAAGCTCAGATGGCGACGGCGGATACCCCAACCCGAAGCGCGTCATCGCCTCCCGGGCGTCCTGCGGCGCTCGGACGCGGTACCCAAGGGCGGCAGCAAAGCGTTTGATACGCTGATTGAAAAAGCGCCCCACCACCGGATCGACACCGCGGGTCTCGGTTTCGATCAGCGCCAGGTCACGGGAATCCTCTGGGGCCGCGTCTGGCACCGGCTGGGCAGAGGCCCCGGAGAGTCTCGCGCAAACCAGCAGCACGCACGAAAGGAACGTCACAGCACCTGGCGAGCAGCGCATGGGAGACAGGCCCATCGGCGCGAGTCTAGCCTGGTTCATTCGTGAACTCTGCGCCGGATCGCGCAGGGATTCGGCTTCACACGGCTTTTCGGCGACGGCCGGGAATCCTCTCCGTAATTTTCTAGGGCGTCGAAGGCGGTGTGACGTGGAAGAACAGGCTAGCTCGCCAGCTCCGGTGGACCAGAGCACACAGTCCGTCGTGCTCACCGGCCTTCCGACGCCGCGCCTTCCCTGGACGGGGGCCTGCCAGGACTGTTGCCGGGTGGAACTGGCGCACCGGGGCCTGCTGCACCCGAGCCCGGCCCGGTACCATCGGCGCGTTTGGACGGTGAAGCAGAGGGCTGTGCAGCGCTGCCCAAGCGGCGGACGTATGCGACCAACACGCGGATGCCTTCCTGATTCAGCTGGTCACCAAAAGCCGGCATCATGCCGCGTCCGGCCCGGATCACCTCGGCGAGCTGGTCATCCGTGCGCTCTGACTGAAGCGCAGGGGAGGACAGGTCCGGCACCTGCGCGCCTGGCGGCTTTTGGCGGCCGTCGCCACGCCCGGTGGCACCGTGACAACTGGCACAGGACACATTCCACAGCGCTCGCGCGGCCCGGGCCTCCGTGCCCCGCTCTGCCGCGGGTGGCGGCGCCTGCTGGTCTTCACTCGGGGTTGGGGGATGCCCGTGGTCCTCGGGAGTCCAGACGCGGTCCGCCCGGGACGCGGGCCGGCACGCCCCAGTCGGCATGGTCAGAACGACCGCAACAAAGATGATCCAACGCATATCGCGGAATGGTCAGGGGGGTGAGCTGCGCTCAATAGGACGGGAGTCCGGGGACTGGCAAGCCCCACATGAAATTCGGAAGAAAATCCCCGGCCAACGGGTTCAGGGTCAAGACGGTGAGCTGGGTCACGGATACCGAGATTCTGCTAGATCCAGAGGACATGCTAAACAGTTGGTCGATAGTTATTCATGGTTTCCATGTATTCCTGTATCGGACATTGTATTCCGAGGCCGTTTGTGACACCTTCTGGCGTTGCCCGCCGGCTTACTGAAGTGGGCTAAATTTGGGGGATATGACGTTGGCTCAAGACAGCATCTCGCCAGTAGAAGGACCCGCCGCGGCACGGTCGCCGGGCGGGCCGGCGGTGATGATTGTCGAGCCGCTACCCGATCAGCAGTGGAAACTCGCCCGAATGTTTACGGTACAGGGCTATCGGGTGATCGGCAGCGCCTCCCTACACGCGGCCCGCGCCCTGCTGCGGCGTTTTCCGGTGGACCTGATGCTGCTGGCCGACGAGAGTATCGACGACGAAGCAGGGCGCAAGGTCGCCGAGTTGGCCCAGGCGTTTCCGAAGATGCGGTTCCTGATCATGAGCGACGGCAAGCCAGCCGCGCGCTGGGCCGACGGGATGCCCGACATCAAGTGGATTCGCAGGCCAGCTCGCATGCAGGACCTGGTCGATATCGACGCTGCCGTAGCGTAGGCCTGCCCCGCGGCCCGAGCCAGCCCAAGCAGTGACCGCGGCCAAGAGGCGCGCTCACGTGGCCCCTACATGGTGGAGTCTGGTACGCTAGCGCTTCCCGGCGGCACACGCGGACCCTCGGCTTCGCGCCTCACCACCGGCTGGCGCTGCCATTGACCCGGTACCCCCTTGCTTAAGACTCCAGTTCGTCACGCGAAACCCCCTGCCTTCCGAGGCGCACGGCTGTGGTCGCTCCTTCTGATGGGTGGTGCCTGCATGCTCCTGGCCGGCGCCGGCCAGAACGGTCTCGCCCTCAGCCAGGGTGGCCCCACGACCATCGACGTCAGCAAGATCCAACCGGGCATGAAGGGTTTCGGCCTGACGGTCTTTCGTGGCACGCAGCCCGAGAGATTCGCCGTCGAGGTCATCGATGTCATCCACAACTTCAAACCCAGCCAGGACATGATCCTCGTGCGTACGGATCACCCACTTCTGGACCGGGCAAAGGTCGTGGCCGGCATGAGCGGAAGCCCGATCTATCTCGAAGGTCGCCTGGCCGGTGCCTACGCCTACGGGTGGGCCTTCGAGGCCGACCCGGTGGCAGGTGTGACCCCGATCAAGAACATGCTCAGGGAGCTACGCCGGCCCCTCGACCCGGAGATCTGGGACATTCTCGGAACGTTCCCCGGCCGCTCGCGCCGCACCGCCCACACGCGCCGTACGCGACGTTTAGCGCATCAGGCGGTCCTGTCTCCCTACCTGGGTAGGAAGCGGCGTGATGCGCTGTGGGCCCTGCGGCAGGCCGCGCCCCCGCCACCGGAAGATACTCACCTGACACGCGCGCAAACGCCCCTGATGCTAGCTGGGTTCGACGCGACCGCAACGGACGTGCTCCGCCGGGCCCTAGCACCCTATTCCCTATTGCCGCTGCAAGCCGGGGGCGGCGGCCCCCGGGCAAAGGGCGCCACGACACACGCGAGCTATGTAGACGGTGGTGCGATCGGCGTCCAGCTGATGCGCGGCGATATCAACGCGACTGCGGTCGGCACAGTCACCCATGTGGCCGGCCAAAGGCTGATCGGCTTCGGTCACCCGATGATGAACGTGGGGCAGACAGCCATGCCGACCACGACCGCCGAAGTGATTCACGTTCTGAGCAGCCTGCGGCGGTCCTTCAAAATGGCGCGCCCACTGTCACCCCGCGGCGCGATGGTGCACGACCGACAATCAGCCATTGTGGTCGATTCCCAGATGCGCGCACAAACGATTCCCGTGCATCTGAAGGTCGAAGGCGCCTCGGGAGCGCCCCGCACCGAGTGGAACCTCGAGGTTGCAAGCGGGCGCACCCTCACGCCAGCGCTGGTGTTTACTGGCCTGCTGAACGCACTACAGGCCACCACCGCTGGTAGCAGCGACGTATTCTTCCGGGCAGCGTCGAGCGTGAGCATTCCAGGCCACGGGAAGGTCGGCTTCGTCGACGAGGGCCACCTCCCTGGGGGTGCTGCTGGCGCCTCGGTCCTGGCGCGCATGCGCGTGTTCAGCGCGATCGAGGCGGCCTACGGCAACCCTTTCGAGCGCGCACGCATCGATGGTGTCGACATCACCCTCAACGTTGCCAATCGAGATGACGTAGCGTTGATCGTCGATGCCGCCGTAGCTCACCAGGAGGTAGAGCCCGGCAAGCAGGTCGATGTGTACGTCACCCTGCGCCGCTACGATGGCGCCGAAGAGGTCAAGCGGATACCGCTAGCCATCCCATACAGTGCCGCCGGCGGCAAGCTCGAGATCGAAATCGCCTCCGGCGAGCAGGTTCGGATCGAACGCCCGAAGCCTCGCAACCTCGACGACCTATTGGCAGGGTTGAAAGAAGAGTACCCGGCCACCTCGTTGATCCTCTCGACCAAACTGCCTTCCAAAGGTCTGCGGACCCGCGGCCACGTGGTACGCCGTTTGCCAGGTTCCGTGCTGGACGCACTGCAGGGGCAGTCCGATAGCGACAAACCCATGATGTTCTCCACGAAGCAGCACAAGGAAGTTCCGCTCGGCCGCGTGGTGTACGGCCAGGCGAAGTTGAAACTCGAAGTGAGAGAAGAACCACGTCGATGATGCGAAGCCAGTCCACTTGGACGATCCCATTCGCGACCTGTTGTCTTTGTCTCGCGTCAAGCCAGGCACGGGCCGTGGGCACCCGCAGCTTTGTCCTCGACAGCGCCGAATCGCTATCGGAAGGTGAACTCGAAGGCGCCGCCGTAGACTCGACGGGCATCGTAGTGCGCGGTGTTGACACGACGCGCACCGCCCTGCCGGACGCAAGCGTCGCCAGCTGCATCCTGACCGATGAACGCGGCATCAGCTTCGTGGGAACCGCAAAGGAAGGCAAGATCTATCGCTTCGATGGAAAGACCGCCTCGCTGTTCGCAGAAACCGAAGCGCTCATGGTAACCGCGTTGACACGGGGACCCGGGGGCGCATTGCTCGCCGCAACCCTGCCGGGAGGCAAGATCCTGCGCGTTGACGCCAAGGGCAAGGCAACCGAGTTCGCAAGCCTGGAAGACGCGGACTACGTCTGGGCGCTGGCGTACGACAGCCGCAAGCAGGCCCTGTACGCGGGCACGGGGCCGAACGGCAAGATCTTCCAGATCGATGCCCGCGGAAACGCGACAGAACACCTCGACACCGAAGCCGAGCACATCATGACGCTCGCGCTGGACGAGCGGGGCACGCTCTATGCCGGAACGAGCAATGATGCCCTGCTCCTGCGCGTTCGGAGCCGCGGCAAGTCGGAGGTCGTGTACGACTTCGAGGGCAATGAAATCACCTCGATCGCGATCCGCGATGGGGCTCTAGCGGTCGCAGCCAACCTCTTTCCCAAGGCGCCCTCTTCGAAGAAGAAGGCCAAGAAGAAGACCAACGGCAAGGACGATCAGGAGAAGTCCGGTAGCAACCGGAACAACAAGAAGACGGCGCTTCCGACACGGCCCAAGCCGGGAAAAGGGCAGCTTTGGCACATCGAAGCGAACGGCCGCGCCACACGAATCTTCGACGCGACCAAGGGGCACATCACCGCGGTCAGCTGGAACACCGACGATACGATCTTCGCCGCCACGGGCAAGGACGGGCAGGTCTACCGCGTGCGCACGGATGGCTCCCATGCCCTGTGGATCGACGTCGACGAGCGTCAGGTCCTGGGTCTCGCTCTTGCCGGCAAGTACCCTCGCTTCGTGACAGGAGACGGCGCCGCCATCTACCAGGTGCGCGCCGGCACCGGCAACGACGGCTACTGGATCAGCAAGCCGCTGGACGCAAGCTTCCACGCTCGCTGGGGGCAGCTTTCCTTCCGCGGAGCAGGGCCTATCCGAGTCCAGACCCGCTCCGGCAACACGGAAAAGCCAGATGACACCTGGAGCGAGTGGTCTTCACCCGTGACGAAGGCCGGACCGATTCGCAGCGCCGCCGCACGCTTCCTTCAACTGCGTGCACAGCTCGGTACGAACGCCCGCCTGTTCGCGATCACGGCCCACTACCTGCCTCGCAACCAGGCGCCGATCATCGCGACACTGTCGGTCGCACCCAAGCGGACCAAGAAAAAAGGCAAGTCCAAGGCCGAGCCAAGCCCGACTACGAAGTACACTGTCTCTTGGAAGGTCGCGAACGCGGATGGGGACGCGCTACGCTACCGACTCGCCTACCGGCCTGAGAAGGCAACCCGCCTTCGGCCGCTGCTGCGCGAGTACGAGATTCTGACCAAGTCCACGTTCGAATGGGACACGGAAAACGTGCCCGACGGGTTTTACGTCGTGTCGCTCGATGCGAGCGACGAACTCGACAACCCTGCCGGACGTCACGAAACGCACCACCGGTTGTCCGAGCCCGTGTTGATCGACAACCATGCCCCCCAGGTGCGCGACCTGCGCGTGGTGGAAGGCAAGCTCGTCGGTCGCGCCGTCGACAGCATGGGGCCCCTGCGGGAGCTGCGCTACCGCATCGATCAGGACCACTGGCGCCCGGCCTACCCCGAGGACGACATGTTGGACACCGCTGTGGAGCGCTTCAGCATCCCACTGCCCACCCTGCCACCGGGAGTGCACGTGGTCTCCGTGCGGGCGGTGGACGCTCGCCACAATGTGGGGACCGCCGAGCTGGAGTTCACGGTCCGGTAGCCGTCCCTGGGCGCGGGCCGCAAGGTGTCGAAATTGCGCGCTTGCGGCCCTCCCGGCGAGGCTCGAGGGCGGTTGGCTACCCGGTTCGCGCGGTTTGCGCACCCTATTTCGATTGGTATAGTCCGGGCGTCCTAAGCTCCGGGGGCCCGTGTGCTGTTTTCTCCAACCCGACACGCCGTTTTCCTGGCGATCGCCTGCCTGGGCTTCGTCGCAGGCTGCAATGCTGTGCTCGACTTCGACCGCTTTCAGTTTCCGGAAAGCAGCGAAGACCCTATCAAAAACCCTGACGGCGGCATGGACGGCAGCACCGGCGATGGCGACGGCGACACCGGAGACGGCGATGGCGATGGCGACGGCGACACCGGCGATGGCGATGGCGATGGCGATGGCGATGGCGACGGCGACGGCGACACCGGAGACGGCGACGGCGACACCGGAGACGGCGACGGCGACACCGGAGACGGCGACGGAGACGGCGACGGCGACGGCTGCCCGGCAGGGTTCGAGCCGTGCGATGGGAGCTGCGCAGATTTTCAAAACGATGCCGTGCACTGTGGCGGCTGCGGCCAGCCCTGCGACCCCGGCGACCAGTGCGTCCAGGGCATCTGCCAGATCAGCTGCCCAGACGGCGAGCAAGCTTGCTCGGGCAACTGCAAGCGAATCCACACGGATCCCGCCCATTGCGGTGACTGCGACCAGGCCTGTGACGACGGCGAGGTGTGCCAGATGGGCCAGTGTCTGCCCACCTGCGAACCCGGGCTCGACGAATGCAACGACAGCTGCGTGGACCTGCAGTCCCATGACGAGCACTGCGGCAGCTGCGACCGACCCTGCGAAGCCGGGTCCGTATGCGCGATGGGCCAGTGCGAAGCCGAGTGCCCTGAGGGGCTGACGGAGTGCGGCGACAGCTGCGTCAATACCGCCTCGGACCCCACGCACTGCGGCCGCTGCGGCAATGCCTGCGCCTCGGAAGAAGCTTGCTCGGGCAGCCAGTGTGAGCTGAACTGCCAGGCCCCCAAAACCGAATGTGCCGGCAGCTGCGTCGATTTGACTTCGGAGCACGCACACTGCGGCCGTTGCGGCAGGGCCTGCGCCAACGACGAGGTGTGCACCGCGGGAGAGTGCACCCTCGACTGCGACCAGGGAGAGACCGCGTGCGCCGGTAGCTGTGTCGCCACCGCCTCGGACAACGACCACTGCGGCCGCTGTGGCAATTCCTGTGGGTCTCGCCGGCTCTGCTCGGACTCCGAGTGCGAATGTGTCGACGGGCTCAACGAGTGCGGCGGGGAGTGCACGGACACGGATATCGACGAGCGAAACTGTGGCCGCTGCGACCGAACCTGCGGCCCGCGCGAGGACTGTCGCGATGGCAGCTGTGAGTGCTCCTCAGGGCTTAGCCGCTGCGGTGGGATATGCGTCAACCAGCAAACCAGTCCAGACCACTGCGGAGGCTGCAACAGCCCCTGTGACGATGGCTATGACTGCGAGGACGGCGCGTGCACGGGGATGAACGTCTACCTAGGCAGCATCGGTCCCACCGATGGCAGCTGGAGCTTTGGCAGCGGCAGTGGCCTGGCGGGCGGCATCGCCGAGTGTCGGGCGCAGTTCGGCGCCCAGAGTTCGGTCTGCACCTGGGCGAAGTTGCGAGCGGCACGCAATTTCAACCAGCTACGCAATCCGACCGCCGTGGGAGGAGGCGCTGTGACGGGCTGGTGGGTTGAGCAACCCGGCGCCGCGCCGGCCTTGCGTTGCATGAACGCCGCCAATACCCTGGCGTGGTCCTACAGCACGGCGCACCTGGGACATCAGGGTCAGTACACGCTGGTGCAGGACAACGGCGCTGCCCTTTCTCCACTCCAACGGACGTCCTGCGGGGGCGGCAACTTTCACGTGCCGTGCTGCGTGGACCGCTAGGGGTTCGCGGAGGCAAGGGGCAGGGGGATCGCAGCATGCCTGGACTCCCACTCCCAACCGCAAGGGCCGTTCGCCGGACCCGTCATGCCAACATGGCGGCAGCGCTCGCATGCGCGATCCTGTTGCGGGCGCCGGAAGCCAACTCGGAGGCTAGGCGCCATGTCTCCGAACTGGTGCTCTCGGATCCGCGCCTGCCGGATGACGCGGCCCTGCTAGCACAGATCGAGGCCGCGGTGGATTTTCGTGTGCGCGCCGAGTTCACCCGGCAGTTGGACGCGGAGTACCCGGGCGACCTGCTCGAAGACGCACAAACGCCCCAGGAGGCGCTACGAAAGGGCGCGCTGGGGCTCGATGCCCTGTTCGCCGTGGGCGACGACCTGTTCGAATACGCCTTTCGGCCCGGCCAGGGCCTGGGCAATGACCTCGCGGGGTTCGACCTGGCGGGCCACGGGCCCATGCCCAACATGCGCCGCGTGCACGCCGGTGACTTCGGCGGCCCGGACGCGTTCAGCTGTGCCGGCTGCCATTTCAAGGGCGGCCCAGATGGTTCTGGCACCAACACCCAAAACGCCTTCTTCCGCGGAGATGGAGATTCGACCAAGAGCGCCGACGAGCGCAACCCGCCCCACGTGCTGGGACTCGGTCCGGTCGCCGCCCTGGCCCGTGAGATGACCGCGGAGCTGCAGGCCACCCGCGACGACGCGCTCGCCGACGCGCGCGAGCGCAGGGAGCCGGTCCGGCGCCGGCTCCGAACCAAGGGCGTCGCCTTTGGGCACATCACCGCGCTCCCGGACGGTATGGCCGATGTGTCAGAGGTCGAAGGGGTGGACCCGGATCTGGTCGTGCGCCCCTTTGGCTGGAAAGGGCACCAGGCGAGCTTGCGCGGGATCGTCGAGGAGTCCTTCCGCGTACACATGGGGCTCGTGTCCGCCAACATCCAGGAGCGGGTCCGCGACGGGCTGCTCTCGCCTGACCTGTACGGTGACGGTGAGTGGTCCGATATCGACAAGGACGGCACCATCATCGAGATCGACGACGGCATGGTCACGACCATGGTCGTCTACCTGGCACAGCTGCAGGTGCCGCTCGTGCAACCGCCGCAAGCGCCGCTACTGCTCGACGCGTTTGCGCAGGGGCGCGGACTGTTCGAGCGCGTCGGCTGCGCCTCCTGTCATCGACCGGTCATGGTGTTGGAAGACCCTCTGCTCGTCACCCGACCGGACCAACCGCGTTTCATGGACGACGAGCCGGTCGTCGTCGATGTGGCACGCGACGGCGTGCACCCCAAGCCGGCTGCGCGCACCCTGCTGGAGGAAGCCTTTGAGGTGGAGCTCTTCAGCGATCTAAAGCGCCACGACATGGGTCCGGCGCTTCGGACCCCGACGATCCAGCGTGGTGTCCCGCCCACGGTCTTTCTCACGCGGTCACTGTGGGGCTTGGCGGAGACCGCCCCGTACCTACACGATGGACGCGCGCCCACGGTGCACGACGCGATCGTGTTGCACGGTGGCGAGGCCCGCGACGCCCGCGACGCCTACCGGGAGCTCACCTCGGAAGAGCAGGGCGCGTTGCGCGTATTCCTGCTCGCGCTGAGCCGCCAACCGGAGCTGTTCGTGCCATGAAAGCCCGATGGTCGATGAGCGCCCCACGGACCCTTGCGGGCGCGATGCTTGCGCTTTCCCTGGTCACCGCGGGCTGTCGGCAGCGAGGCGATGGGCCCCAGGACGGCGGGGTAGGCGAGGCCCGCTGTCCGGATGAGATGCTGCAGACGGGTCTCGATCTACCCGCCGCCCGCGCGGCCTACCGCCATCACCTGCGCCGACACGAACTGCGCATGCTGGAAGCCCTGCGACCGGGGAGCACCCTCGAGACGCTCGCGAGCAACCTCACCACCCACCCGGGCGCGCCCGCCCAGTGCCTGTCCGACCTGCAGCAGGCGGGGCGCATCGTGTTCGAACACGAGTTCAGCTACTCCGACGGCCTCGCTGCCGGCGAGTCGGCCCGCATGTCCTCCGAGACCAGCCGAGGGCCCTTCACCCGCGTGCAGAGCGACTCGGGGGGCCCGGAAACCCTCTCGTGTACCTCGTGCCACTGGCGCGGAGGCTTGGCCGGAGCCGGTGAGATCGTCGACAACACGTTCCTGCTGGGGGACGGCGAACACATCACAAGCGCCGACGCTCGCAACCCCCCGCCGCTACACGGCGTGGCCGTGGTCGAACTCCTGGCCCGCGAGATGAGCGCCGAACTCGCCGAACAACGCCGGACCGCCCGCGCCCAAGCGATGCGAACCGGCGAGACCACCGAGGTCTCCTTGACCGCCAAGGGTGTCGCCTTCGGCCGACTCGCAGCCCGGCCTGATGGCACCCTCGACACCGAAGACGTGGCCGGCGTGGACGCCGACCTGATCGTGCGGCCCTTCGGTTGGAAGGGCAACTTCGAAACCCTGCCGGAGTTCATCGCGGAGAGTCTACAGGTGCATTTCGGCATTCAGGCGACGGCCCTAGCCACCGCCGGCCAACAAACCGACCCGAAGCTCATTGGGAAGGGACCGCCTGAGGATCCGGATCAGGATGGCGTCGAGGACGAACTGCCCGATGCATTGCTCGTCTCCATGATTGCCTACCTCGCGGCACTGCCGCTCCCGGTGGTCGAACCCTGGGAGCCGCTGCCACCCCTGGAACCGGTTGCGGAGCCACTGCCACCGCCGAACGCCCGTCGGTTTGGCGAACCCTGGGCACGGGGCCGTGAGCTCTTCTCGGAACTGGGCTGCGCAACTTGCCATCAGCCGATGTTGCTTCTGCACGATCCGATCTACCGGCTGCAAATCGGACATGAGCGAGTCGAGATCGATCTGGCCCGGTCCGGTGCCACCCCTCGGCTGCAATACGACCCGCAGCTCGGTGGCTACCCGGTGTGGCTGTTCTCGGACCTCCGCCGGCACAACCTGGGCGACCGGAATCGCAGCCAGCACGTACACCGGGGCGTCGCACGCGCCGAATACCAGACACGACGACTGTGGGGGCTAGCGCACTCGGCCCCGTATCTCCACGATGGTCGGGCCCCCGACCTCGACACCGCGATCGCGGGACACGATGGGGAAGCGAGGGGCGTCAGCGAGGCCTTCGAAGGGCTGGCCTTCGAAGACCAGGGCGCCCTGCGCGTGTATCTGCTGTCACTCAGGCGGGCCGCAAGCCTGATGATCCCGTGACAGCACGCGCATCGTGGTCCGCACGCGCCCTGTGCGCGACCCTATGGGTGTGGTTCACCGCCTGCAACGACGTCGAGCGAGAGCAAGCCACCCCAGACGCCGGACGGCACGCCGACTCCGGCAGCGCACGTGGCCCTGGTAAGCGCACACCGGGTCCCGTTACGTTGCATGCGCACCGAACGATCGAGGGGGACGTCCCATGGGGTGAGGTCGGCTTTCGCTTCGGTTCACCTCGTGATGTCGACGGGGACGACGTACCGGACGTGGCAGCAGGCGCTCGCTTCGCGGAGTTCGGCGGGCGAGCCCTGGGACGCGTCAGCATCTGGTCGGGTGCCTCCGGTGCCCGCCTGCACCGGTGGAATGGCACCGAGGAGGGCGCCCTGTTTGGCCATGATGTGCGGCTGCTGCCCGATCTCGACGGCGATGACCTGGCCGACCTGATCGTCTCCACGCCCCAGGCGGTGGCAGAGCCGGGGGCCCGAGGAGAGATCACGGCCCAATCGCCCGCGCGCGGGAAACAGCTGTGGACGGCCCGGGGCGAGCGGTTTGAAAACTTCGGCTGGCACCTGGAGCCGACCGATGACCACAACGGCGATGGGGTCGGCGAGGTCTTGGTCGGCTGCCCCATCGGCCCCTCAGGCGGCAACGTAGCGCTGGTCGATGGAGCCGACGGGACCATCCTGCGACGGTATCGTGCAGGCCCCGAGCTCCCGCAGTTCGGGTGGTACGTGACCACCATCGAGGATCTAGACGGAGATGGCCTTGCGGACATGTTGGTCGGCGCCCCCGAGGCCCGCGGCCCCGACGGAGAGGGCGAGCCAGAGCGCGGGGCCGCGTTGCTGCTGTCGACCGGCACGGGGGAGCACTTGCGCCGCTTTGACGGCGACCGGATGGGGGCCGCGCTGGGGGAGATGCTCTCCGCGGTGCCGGATGTGGATGGCGACGGTGTGGCGGACCTTGCCATCTCCGCCACCCACATACGGGCGGACGATGGCCCCCTCACCGGTCAGGTGCGCATCTACTCTTCCGTAACAGGACGCCTCCTAGAAACCCTGGAAGGCAAGCAAGAGGGTGAGCTTTTTGGACGCTTCATCGGGCCTGCGGGGGACATCGATGGAGACGCGATCGACGACATCGTGATCGGAGCCCCCTGGGCGGGCGCAGCCCGGCAGGGGCGCTTCGAGGTCCGGTCGGGCGCGGATCGGAGCCTGCTCATGGAGCAGACTGGACAGGAGCCCGACAGTTGGCTCGGGTGGCATGCCGCCCCCACTCGCTCGGTTTCGGACGCGAACGGGCACCCGGGGGCAGTGCGGAACGGTCTGCTGGTCGCAGCGATCTTCCGTAGCCCTGGCGAGGACTTACCCCATGCGGGTGCGCTGGTTTGGTACAAGGCCGAAGGGCCATGATGTGAACAGGCCCATGCTCGCACGCTTGCCACAACCGGCGACCCGCGATATCGCTTCTGAATGCTCTCGAGCACGCGTACGGGGTCACGGCTTGCGAGCCTGAAGGGGTCTCCCACGATCGGCGCTCCGCTGCCCGGCGTGGCGGCCTTCGTGTTGGCGGTGTTGGCGTTGGCGGTGTTGGCGTTGGCGGTGTTGGCGCTGACGGGTACGACCGCACATGGGCAGGGAGCGGAGGCCGGCACCCGGTCCCAGAGCGCCGCCAACGAGACAGGAAACACAAATGCTGGGAGCACGAAGGCCCCAGCAACTGCGATCCCTTCCGAACAGCACGACACCGACATGGGTGCGCTCGAAGGACTGCCGGAAACGTACGTGACCCTCATCCAGCAAGCGGTGAGCGAGTTCGAGCTGGCCCACTGGGGCGAAGCCGTTACACTCTTCCGCAAGGCCAACGAGGTCTATCCGAACGCCCGCGCCCTGCGAGGCCTGGGCCTGTCCGCCTTCGAAAACCGGTCCTATGTGCAGGCCACACGGGCGCTGCAACAGGCCCTGGCGGAACAACGGCGACCCCTTACGGAAGAGCAGCGCAAGTCGGTCAACGACGTCTTGACCCGCGCCTTGGCCTTCACGGTTCGGGTCCACGTGGCAGTCGAGCCTGCCGACGCCAACGTCACGGTAAACGGAGCCCCGCTTGCGCCTGACGCCGAGGGTAGGATCCTGCTCGACCCGGGTGAGCACGAATTCGTCGCCAGCGCCGACGGCTATCTGCCCGCGCGACGCAAGCTGACCGCCCGCAGCGGGCGCGATGTCCGTATCGAGCTGCAGCTACAGCCACAGCCGACAGTTGCCAAAGGCCCAGGGCCGGTGCGAGCCCCACCCCCCATCATCGACGAGGGCATCCCGACCCTAACGTACGTTGGCATCGGAGTCGCCGGCGCAGGACTGATCATGGGAGCGATCTTCGGCGCCCTGGCAGCCGACAAGGAAAGCGAACTAGACCAGAGCTGTCCCAGGGGACGGTGCACGGACCCGTCGCTCATGTCCACCCGGGATGACGGCAGGACCTTTGCAACGGTCGCAGACGTGGGTTTCATCGCTACCGCAGCAGGTGCCGCGAGCGCCGTCATAGCCCTGATCGCCACCGGCCCTTCGGAGCGGATGGAAGGTCCGAGTTCCCCGCAAGGGACGACGGACACAAGCGGTTTACGCGCCAAGATCGGTCTCGGCAGCATCGTTCTAACGGGCTCTCTCTAGCTAGCCAACCCCCGGGCCGGCGGCGATGAAGTCGGCGACCGCACTCCACAGGGACTCGAATGCGGTGTCATCGTATCCGCTCGCGGTGGGTAGCCAGTCAGCGTAGATGCCATCGACCTTGCGCGTTTGGCCATAGTGACCCACCACATCGAGGTGGTCGCCTCGGGTAGCATGGATCACGGGCCCCCAAACCTGAGAAAGGGTCGGAACGATGCCGTCACTATCGGAAGCGGCAGGCAAGACACCGTAGGCGTCCGTGAGAGTCGCGCGCTGGTCCGCTGTCAGTTCCGGCATGTGTTCCTGACGTGAACGGGCCGCGAGCCACCAGAGTCCCGAGTAGACCAGGTACATGGATTGGGCATAGGGGTCAGCACCATGCTGCAATGCCCGCCCAACCTTTGGCTGCTCGGCGCGCGAGACCACACTGGCATAGCGAATCTCGCTCGGATCGGCAGACGTTGCGTTGAACAGGTCGAGCGCCGAGGGGGTCAACTGAAACACCAGCGACTGGTCGTCCTGAACCTCCGACAGAAACTGCATAACCGCAGCGCGCCGCTCATCATTGAAGTCGGCGAGCAGCTCGTTGTAGAGCTGGTCCACCACGGTGTTGTCGAAGCCGAGCACATCGTCGACCTTGGCAAAGATGCCACCGAGCTTCAGCGCCGCGCCGAGTGGCAACCTGCCATAGCGCAGAATGTATACCGTCGCGACCGAGATCAGCCTCAGCAAGGGCTTGCCCATGGCGCTACTGTAGACGCTGGCGAGTGGGGTTCCGAAATGGGGCGCCGAGATCGTCACCAGACTCTCGACCCGCGCATAGGCACGCGCACTGTCACACGCGGTCGGAAGCGAGGCGGTCGGCACCACGGCAAGGCGGGCGTCCAGGCCTCCGGTCGAATGCCCGATGAGATGCACCGGGCCGTCATCTTCAACGACTTGCTCAATGACCTCTAGGACCCGCGCTGCGCGATGGCGAATCGACGCAGTCGGCAAGGTCACCACCTCGTGCACGCATGCGTCTACGCCACGAGCCCCCAGAAGCTCCCCAAGCAGCTCTTCGACACCAAGAAAGTACCGAAGGTCGCCGATGCGCGCGAAGCCAAAAAAACCGGATATGAGGATCACGTGATGTCGCCGAGCCATGCCGGTACCATAGCTGTTGGCTGGATCATCGGGAAGGGCGCACGATGCGCCCGCCCACCTCTGCCGCCCCCTCTACCGCTGCCTTCAAGCGATCCGACAGGCGTGCGATGACCGGGCATGCTACGTTCGTCCGCACCATGTGGTCCCCCCAGGATGGAACCATCGAGGCGTGGGCGCATCGATACGTGACAAGCGACGAGCTGCCCTACAAGCTATCGCCGCCACCGCCGCCCAAGGAATGGGATCCGTCGGCCGAGCCGCTCGTACTTACACACCCGGGGCGCCCGGAAGAGCTCACGCTTGCCGGCCGTGGCACGCGCACGCCCGGCCGCGATGCGCTACGCCGGCCTGAGCGACGGGCCCAACTGCTGCACACCTTTCTCCATCACGAACTGCAGGCGGCAGAGTTGATGTGCCGCACCTTGCTCGCCTTTCCCGCAGCGCCCCGCGCATTTCGACAGGGACTGCTTTCGATCTGTCAGGACGAACTCAGGCACATGGAGATGTATGCCGAGCACATCGAGCGCCTGGGCTTCCGGTTTGGCGGTTTTCCCGTCAATGATTGGTTCTGGCGGCGCGTCCCCGAGACCACGACGGCCCTACAGTTCGTGGCGCTCATGGGCCTTGGCTTCGAGGGCGCCAACCTGGACCACACGGCCCGGTTCGCCGAGCGCTTCGATCAGGCGGGTGACGCTCGCGGTGCCGACGTCCAGCGCCGCATCGGACAAGAAGAAATCCCCCACGTTGCCTTCGGAGTCTACTGGTTTGAGAAGCTCGGCCATGCACCATTGACGTTCGACACGTGGCGCGCTGCGCTACCATCGCCCCTGTCGCCGATCCTCATGCGTGGCAACCCGATCGACAGGGAAGCGCGCGCCCGGGCCGGCATGTCGGGCGCGTTCACCGAAGCGCTCTTTCGCTTCCAGCCGACACAGTGACTGTCTGGGTCCTCAATCTGGATGCTGAAGACGAGCTGCGGGCGGCGCCGGGCCCCTACCAACCCGGCCACGCCATGATGGCGCGCATGCGGTCTCTCGCCCGCAGCCTCCCGGGGCTCGTAGGGCCCACCGACATCGTTGTCGATTCCGACATGCCCCCCGATACCGGACAGGACGCACTGCAAGGTCAGCGCGGAGCAGCGTGGTGCCCAACCCCCCGGGCCCTCGCTCGCCTACGCGCTGTAGGCGCGATCCCTCCCAACGCGCCGCCATGGCAAGTGCTGCGACAGGTCAACGACCGCGCGTTTGCGCTGACCGTGGATGCCGGCCCCTGGCCATCTCGGTACCTGCACGACATGGACGCGCTCGAAACGCACCTGCAACGGGCGACGCCGGGACCCGCTGGCTCCTTCGTGCTCAAACGCGCCCTCGGATATGCCGGCCGAGGGCAGCGTCGGGTAAGAAGCCGGCTTGACGACAGCGATCGCCGCTGGTGCGTCGCGTCGCTGTCCCAAGGTCTCGGCCTCGTGGTTGAGCCATGGGTTGAACGGCTCGCAGACTTCGCCCAGCACGGCTATCTCGGACAGGATGGGCAGCTGCGGCTCGGAGCCCCCACGCTTCAGACCTGCGACACTCACGGAATCTGGCGCGGGAGTCGACAGGCGGCCGGCCCCGACCTCAGCCGGCCCGAACGCGACGCGCTGCTACACACCGCGGAGACCGTGGCCGAGGCCCTTCGAACCGCTGGCTACTTCGGCCCGTTCGGGACCGATGCCTTCCGCTACCGCGATCCCCGCACCGGGCGCCCACGCTTCCACCCACTAGTCGAACTTAACGCTCGCTACACCATGGGCTTTGGCGTCTCGGGTTGCCCACGCCGCTAGTACGTGTAAGCGAGCGACGCGTAGTAGTAGCCCCCGTTGATGCCAAAGGGTAGCGTCTCCCAGCCATACGTGAAGCCGGCTCCATAGAAGACGCCACCGGCATCGCTTTCCCACTTGTCCGGATAGACGTCAAAGAGGTTGTTGCCACCCACAGTCAAAGCGAAGCCGGGCGCAAACTGGGGGCGGTAGGTGAGAGACGCATCCGTGATCCACTTGCCGCTCCAGTCCTTGCGTACACCCGTGAACGCCTGGCCACTTACGGGGCCAAAGTACGTGCTGGACAACCGCAGCATGAAGTCACCCGCGCGAACGTCGCCCGCGAGAATGGATTTCATGCGCGGCTGGCCGCGTTCCAGCCGCAAGCGCTGGGTCGCACCGAAGAGTTCTTCATCCTCAACTAGCGACGATTGGGAGTGCGCATCGTCCACCTGCGTCTGGACAAAACTCAGGGCTGCGGACAGCTTCAGTCCAAAGAAACGGCCGAAGGCCGCGTCCCACGTCCCCACGATGTCGCAACCCAACGTGCTGGTGTCGACCGCGTTGGTAAAGAACTGGGCGGCACCGAGCCGGTTGGCAGCGAGAAGCTGACGCGCCTGCATGCGCCGGGCATTGTCGGCCCCACCTTCAGGCACAGCGCCGTCGATGGATTCCGAAAGGACAATCCGGTCACGGATCTTCAACAGAAAGACATCCACGGTCACGGAGGCCGCTCGAGTTGGCTTGTCAAGCCACGCATCTGGCTTGAATACGGCACCGACACTGAAGCCGTAGGACGTCTCGGGCACAAGTGGCTTGATACCGAAGGCCTGCGCGACGGGACTATCATTCGCGACCGTGCCGGTGTCCACGAGCTGACCATCGACCAAGTTGGTGAGCGTCTGGCTGTAGTACAGCTGATGGACACCGGGAGCGCGAAACCCGTTGGACACCGTGCCGCGCAGGGAGAAGAAGTCCGCCGGGTCCACGCGCGTGGCGAACTTACCCACTCCATGGTGATCCTTGAAATCGACAGACTCGAAACGCCCCGCCAGTCCAACCATCCAGCCCTCGAGTAGGTTCGTCTCACCATCGATATATGCCGCCACGCTTGGTCGCCGCTCCGACACGACGGTGCTTGGACCGAACCCGGGAAACCCCTGAATGCCGGCTTCGGCGGGTGCGGGTTCCCTCAAGCTCGTGTTTTGGATGGCTATCGACGGGTCGTTGCGACGACCATAGGACCAGGAAACAGGGTCCCCCTGCTCAATTTCGTACCCGTCTACACGCACCGCCGCGCCGGCAGCGAAGAGCAGCGGGGAGCTCAAGATCCCGTAGTAGGCTGCGGTCAGATCCAGGTTCGCGGTCAGCTGGTCTGAAAGTAGCGAACCGTCGTCAGCTTCTGTAGGGCTCTGCAGCAAGGGATTGCCATTGGCATCGGGTTCATAAAACCAGCTAACGTTCACGGAGTTCTCTGAACCAAAGTTGAATACGCTGCGACCCCACCCCACGCTGGCATCGAGCTTCCAGCCTTCCCCGAGCTCGATACGCAATCCCGCAACCGCGGAGATGTCATCTGCGCGAGTGAGCAGCGTGGGAAGGAAGCCCTGCGGATACAGCTCGCCGGGGACCCTTGGGTGACCCGGACCCCGAAAGAAACCCGACGACTCGCCGGTCCTCCGCGACACGCCTCCAAATGAATACAGCTCAGCCGCGTCGCTGAACGAGTATTCACCGTTGTAAAACAAACTCAGGGTGCGCGCCTGCGCGTCACCGATGCGCAGGCGCTTGACCGCGTTTCCGTTCTCGTCATACCAGTTTCCGATCAGCTCGCCATTTGTCTCGCTGAGAGTGGCCAGACCGGCACGATCGGTCAGGCCCCGCTCGCGATATTCAAGGCTTACATTGAGCCCCCCGCGCCCGAGGGACAAGCCACCGTGGGCGCTCGCAGCAAACGTGTCGAGTGAACCATAAACGTTGTTGTTGCTCTCGTAGTATCGCCCGGCCTGGGTCGCAACCTGCAGGCCACTGTTGTCCTTCAGCACAATGTTGATCACCCCAGCGATCGCATCGGACCCGTATTGTGCGGCTGCGCCATCACGAAGAATCTCGACGCGCTGGATGGCGGAGATAGGGATCGCGTTCAGGTCATAGCCTGCGGAACCTTTCCCGATGGTCTCCTGTACGTTGACGAGGGCCATCTGATGGCGCCGCTTGCCGTTGACCAACACCAGCACCTGATCGGGGCCCAGTCCGCGCAGGGTGGCAGGACGGATCAGATCGGTGCCATCGCTCACCGTCGTGGAGGAGAAATTGAACGATGGCGCAAGCGTTCGCAGAGCCTTCCCCAGCTCGATCGCACCGGTGTTCCGCAGATCCTCGGTACTCAGCACATCCACCGGCGAGGGTGTTTCGGTATCGGTACGTGCGCTCACCCGGGAGCCCACGACGACGATCTCCTCAACCGGCGCGTCCTCCAATGGCGCCGCTCCCTCCTCAAGCGCGTCCTTCGGGGGCGTGGGTGCCTCCCCTACGGATGCAGGCTCGCTTGGTGGCATCTGCGCCGACACGACAGATGGAAACAAAGCGCCGAGATAGAGCATCAACCGGAGCTTCTGTGGGCTCGCGAATGCTCTGGAGCATGGTTGGGTCACGGTGGAGTGCGTCATATGCCTGGGAGTCTTGGACACGCGAAGGTGCCGCCTGCTGAGCGGTTCCTAGCAGCGTCGCGTCCAAATCTCTGAGCCTGTAACTATCGCCAGTCCCAAGACGAAGCCCTCCGAACCGCCGTGAACCTTCCGCCTAGGTAACGTCCCAGGGGGCATGATCCCGTCTGTTAAGATGGAGACCGGCCATCAAAATCAACGCCGCGCCTCCGTTCGAATGAGCGGAACGGTTTGGCTGCTCATGTACCTCCTCTTTGCTACATGAATGTTGCAGCTTGCCGACGGAACACCGTCGTCGCCGACATCTATCTCGCGGCCGTACGATGGCCACGCAGGGAAGAGTTCCGGCCGCCGGGCCGTCGGTGGAGATCGAGCTCAGCTGGTCTATTCGTGCAGCGACAGTATGTGGCCCACGTTCGGGGGAACTTGGCCTTCGAGCGTTTGCATGTAGATGTCCTTCACGGCATCCGCTCCACGGCTGGTGTGGATGTCAAGCCACCCGTCGGCGACACCGGTGAAGCGCTTCCAGGCTTGAGCCACGCGGCTGCCAACCCCCTCCGCCCCCCAGTCGTCTACCCGCTTCTGACCGTATGTCGGCGCGAAGAAGAACTCGGGCTGTACTCCCGGCAGCGGCTCGGCGGGTCCGGTGCCAGCCTCCCAGTGAGTCATGCCGACCAGGGCGCTGTGCTTGACCCCTTCGCCATGGTGTCGGTGCACCTGTGCACGCACGTCGCCGTTGCCCGCCAGGTCCACGAGCACGACCGACCGATCTCCGGGCAGCGTTTCGACCCGACTGTAGGCGACAACCTCGTCATAGCAGCCGAGGCCTTCCACGAAGGCACGGTGGCGCTCGGACGTGAGCCCGACGATGCGCGGGCGCGTCAGTCGCTGAGACAATAGCTGCGCGAGCCCTGCGGCTGTCTTGCTCGACGCGCTGGTGAGCACGATCGCGTCCGCCCCGAAGAACTCCGCGTCCGCCAGGTAATCGTCCAGCAGAAAGCCCGTGGTGAACAGAGGACGAAACAACGCCATCAGGCCTTCGCGCTCACGCTCGTAGAGTGGGTCAGCCTGGCACAATTGGTAGTTGTTGTAGTTGGGAGGAAGGGCGGCCCGGTGTGGCGCCCGGTCGACAAAGCGACCGTCCCGGACATCCCCTGGCAGGACTCGCAGGTGTGTGGACATGGGAAAATAGCCGTACACGCGCGTGCCCTCAGGCAAGTCTGCACGATCGCTACGCGCGACCTCACCAAAGCCCCAGACGGGCACGCGTCCCCAATCATCAGAAGCGGGAAAGAAGGCCCAGTAATGCATCAGATCACCGGCCACCCCGTAGGTGATGTTGTTCGCCGTCAGACCAAAGCTATCTACACGCAGCACGACCTCACGGTCGGACAAACCACGAGCCAGCACACCGGGATCTTCGTGAAGCTTGCACTCGCGTAGGTTCGAGCGGGAGACAAGGAAATCCAGAGTACGATCAACCATGGCCTGCCTCCCTTGATCCGGTGCTCTCCCGAATCGTCATGAACTCTGCGGCCGACAATCCGGGCTAGGAGAGTGCTCCGCGCAGCATGGAGACGCGGCCGGTGCGGACCAACTCGACCACGTCGTAGTCGGCCAACAAGCGCACGAGGGAATTGATCTTCTGCTCGTGGCCGGTGACCTCGATAATCATCGAGTCGGGTGCGACGTCGAGGATGCGCGCTTTGAAGATGTCGACGACCTCCATCAGGCGTTTGCGCATCTCCTTCTTGCCGGCCACGCGAATCAGAGCCAGCTCGCGGCTCACGAACTCGTTTCCGGAGATGTCTCGAATCTCGTCGACCTCTTTCATCCGTCGCAGGTCCTGCAACAGCTCCTCAGCGTCGGCGGTGGCCTCGACGACAAACGTCATGCGCGAATGGCCGGCCTGCTCGGACGCGCCGACCGCCAAACTCCGGATGTTGTAGCCCTTGTCCTGCCACCGGGCGACGATCTGAGACAGCACGCCGGGGCGATCTTCCACCCGCGCGACAATCGTATGGGGCGACAGTTCCCCGGGATTCTCCACATCGTGCACAGATCGCGGTGTACGCCGCACCGGTCGGCACTGTCCAGCGCGTTTTCGATCCTGCGGGTGAGCGCTATTCGCCGTCCGCCTCCCGCCCCCCCACGACAGCCCACACAAAATTCCCCAAAGGGTTCGATTGAGCGAGCGGTGGCTCGACGCCGCGCCCACTCGTTGGGCTAGTATTGTAATCGTACATCTTGGGTGGGAGCCCATGACTGCCGATTTTTCTATCGTGAAGACTTTTCAGGCCGTCCGGACGTCGTCTCATCTCTGGCTACCGATCTTCCTGGTTGGGGGCGCCCTGGCCAGTTGTGATTCGCCTGACCCACAACCGGGCGACGCGGGCTGCGACGACGGCTCGGCGTGCCGCGATACGGACTGCGATCGTATCTGCGACGGTGATGAGGGATACCCGGACCAGGACACGGATGGGGACGGGATCCCCGACTATCGCGACCGAGATTCGGATGGGGACGGGGTGGAGGACCGCGAAGAAGCGGGGGACAGCGACCCGAATACGCCACCGATCGACCGCAACCAGAATGGCATTCCCGATGTGGTCGAGGAAGCCTACCCGCTACGGGCCTGGAAGATCGCCGGCGGCCCTCCAGACGCCGGTGGGCACGACGCCCAGGTGGCCATCAGCCGTCCGGACGCTGCACTCGTGGACGGCGGTGGCGAGTACATGCTCGACAGCGGGGAGGTCGACGAAGACCTGTGCCCCGCTGCCGACGAGGTCCCAAGCGGCTGTCTCAACATGGAGGCCGACCTGTGCGACGGCATCGACAACGACTGTGACGGGATGGTCGATGGCCCCGGCGCAGGCTGCGGCTGCGCCCGCGGCGAAGTGCGCAACTGCTTTGTGGGCCCGCCGGGCCGCCGGGGCGTCGGCGCCTGCGCTGACGGACACCAGGTTTGCCTCGGCGAAGAGTTCACGTACTGGGGCCCATGCGAGGGGGGCATCGCCCCGAGCGAGGAGGTCTGCGACGGCATCGACAATGACTGCAATGGCTGCACCGACGAGGTCCTAGCCTGCGCGCCGAAGCTCATGTGCCCGGAACCCGGCGATCCGCGGATCATCGTTGCCAAGCCCTTCGAGACCTACACCCTCTCCGCTGACGACTTCTATAGTGGCGACGACGCGCTCTCGTACCACTGGGAAGTCGCCGGTTCGCCGTGCGACACGCTCTTCAGCACGATGGACCCCTCCGCGACCAGCGTCAGCGGAAGACTTAGCTACCAGCTCCACAACCCCGATCAAATGCAAGCGAGCGTGCGGTTCGAGCTCAGCGGGCGCTATGCGGTCCGCCTGACCGTAGACACGCCAGAAGGAAAAGTCGGCTGCGACTGGCTGATGCCTGTCCAGGCGCCCGGCGTGCGCGTGGAGCTGTGCTGGCCCAATACCGGTCCCCAGGCCGGAACGTTCGGCGGCCGGGTCGACCTGGACCTGCATCTGGCGAGACACGGGACGACCTCGGCCTGGGGCACTGGCCAGGACTGCTTCCACCAATCCTGCGCCGGTGCGATCTCACCATGGGGCTTCAGCAACAGCGACCTCGATGCCTGCATGGGATCCCGCAACACGGCGGTGTACGAAAATGACGCGGTCCGCCACTGCCCCAACCCCCGTCTCGACGCGGACAACCGCCTGGACGGTGTCTCCGCGGCGGAATACATCACCGAGAATATCAACATCGACAACCCCGCAGGGGGCGACCGCCTGCGCGTGATGGTGGAGCACAACGACAACACCCTCAACAACAGCGCGGCGGACGAGGAGCGCCCCGTAGCATTGGCCACCGCTCCAATCGTGAATGTGTACTGCGGGGGCACAATCAAGGCGACCTTCGGCGGCAACCCGGCACTGCTCACCGGAGACCCGGAGGCCGTCAGCGAGTTTGACACCCCCGGCGAACGCTGGCACGTGGCGGACATCATGGTGAACAGCGGCGGTGTCGATACAGACTGCACTGTGCAACCGCTTTCCGCCCCAGCCCCCGCCACCGGCTACTGGCTCGACGATGGCGGAGACAGCGCAATCGCATGGTGAGCAAGAATCGCGCAGCGACCTGTGCTTGGAAACCTGGAAAGCCGGACGCAGCCAAACCGCACCTACATGTGCGTGCCCATGCCGGACTTGGTGATTTTGCGCAAACGCTGATAATTGCTTAGTCAGCAGCACCTATGACAGTCCAGTCGGCACAGGGGGACCCGCCATGGTCCGCGGATGAACTGATCCCCTTTGGCAAGTACCTCTTGCTGGAGCGAATCAGCTCGGGCGCAACCGCGGCGGTGTACCGCGCCAAGATCCACGGCGAGGCGGGGTTCGCTCGCATCGCGGCGGTCAAGCGCTTGCTGCCGCACATGATCGGCGATCCGGAGTTCATCGATACCTTTGTTCGTGAAGCCAAGACCGTCGCGCGCCTCAGCCACAGGAACATCTGCCCGATCTACGAACTCGGCCGTGTCGGCGAATCGCTGTACATGGCGATGGAGTGCGTGTCGGGCAAAGACCTCGGGCGGGTCATGGGACGGCTGGGCCGGCTCCAAACACCGATGCCGCCGGTCGCAACCGCGTGGATCGGGGCACGCCTATGTGAAGCCCTCGACTACGCCCACAACCTAAGCGACAACGACGGGCAGCCGACGGGAATCGTGCACCGGGACCTGTCCCCAGCCAACGTGATCTTGAGCTATGAGGGGGAGGTCAAGCTCATCGACTTCGGCCTCGCCAAGGCCGTCGGTCGCGCACAGCAGACGAACGTCGACGCCCTAAAAAGGAAGCTGGGCTACATGAGTCCAGAGATGGTCAAGGGCCGACCGATCGACGCTCGCTCCGACATCTTCGGCGTTGGGGTCCTGCTCCACGAAATGGTGACCGAGCGGCGCTTGTTCGACGGCAAGGATGACATCGCAACGCTCACAATGGTCAGCAAGGCTTCGGTGCCGCCCCCTTCGGCGCTCGTCGAGGACCCGCCGGAAGCGCTGGAGCTGGTGATCATGCGGGCGCTGGAGCGCGACCCGGACGACCGATGGCAGACCGCCGCCGAGATGGCAAACGCACTGACCGAGTTCATCATGGCGGAGCAGCCCCTCTATGGAACACGCCAACTGTCGGCGTTCTTGCAGGGCATCTTCGCCAACGAGATGAGCACCGAAGCGGAGCGCACACGGCAGCTGCTCGAAGCCAGCGACGACCCGCAAGTGCTGGCAAGCCGACGCACGTTCTTCGCCACTGCCCGCGGTTCTGCTGCCGCTGCCCGCGCCCAGGTGGACCGCCGCGGCGTCGAAAGTTGGCCCGCCCGCGAAGCGCACGAGCCCGATAGCTCGGGGGCAGCCGAGCAAAGCCAAAGGGACACCGCTGAAGGAAAAGGTGAACCTGCACGCCGAGCAGAAGGGATTGCTGCCGAACACAAGCCACGATCGCAGGAACAGGAAGCACAGCTACCGACGAATCCTGGACACGCCACCCTCCCTGCGAGCCCCTCCAACGCACAGGGCCCTGCCCGCGGGGGTACACCAGAAGACCTGGAAGAGCCCA
>JAPPOR010000388.1 GCA_028817905.1 Myxococcales bacterium | reverse complement strand
ACATCGACGCAGACTCCTGGCGCGACAAGGAGCGCCAGGAACGCCAACGCCGCCGAAAAACCAGCGCCAAGAAGACGAAGTCCTAGACTATCAGCCCACCGGGGTTCGCGTCAGAAATGCGCGGATCCCGGTGGCCGACAACAATCGTCCCACCGATCATCAGTACGACGGGATACCCCATGGGTGCTGCAGCGCTATCGGAACCAGACAGTTGCAGGCCCACACCCAGCTGCCCCCCTAGAAGGAAGAAGAAGCCATCGTGTCGATGCGCGCTGTAGACCTCCTCGGCGCGCTGCCGCTCCCTGTCCTCGAGATAGCGCCGCAGAACACTCGACGGCCTCAGGACCCAGCCCTCTGACGGGTCGGCGCAGTCCGCATCCACGCCGTCTGCTTCGCAGGGCCTACGGCACGCGCTGACACACCGGCCCGCGCGACACAGTTCTCCGAGCGGGCAAGCCGGGGAGCCCTGCGGGGGAGCAGGCGCCTCGACAGGCACAGGCACGTCTCCGCCGGCGGAGGAACCGGCTTCGGACTCTTGGGCCGCCACCAGCCCGACCGAACCGCAGACCAACCACAACGTGCAACCGGCTAGCCACCCGCGCCTCATTGGTAAACAAACTCCAGCACAAGGGAGGGCGCGACTGCGACCAGGGTGCCCGCCGATAGGTTGGGCACCACGACCAGCCGCCCGGCCACCTGAAAGCTCCATTGCTCGCCGATCCAGACGCCGTGACCGAAGCGCATTCCCATGGCGGTCAGCCCGTCCCCACTACGACTCAGCAGGCCGGCACCGGTGGGTCGGGTGAGCCCGATGCCGATGCCCGCATGGAAACCCGCGGTTGGATCCGGGTAGTAGTGCGTGGCCACACCCAGCAAGTGCCAGGTTCCGCCGGGTCCGCTGAAGGGCACCTGCTGAAACAACACCGAGACCCCGTCGGCCAGGGCGCCACCGATGGCGAGGCCGAAGGGGGACCAGGTCGCGTCCAGGTGCACGTCGCCATTGCGCCAGACCGCCGCGCCCCCCAGGTGGCCCCCCATGGAGAAGTAGAAGCCATCGTGCCGATGGACGCTGTGCGCTTCGGCCTCCCACTCACGCAGCGCGGCCTCCAGCCCGGCCAGGGCCGGATCCGGCGTGGGGTCCTCGACGGGCGCTGCGCTGGCCACCACGGGCCACAGCATCCCCAACAACCAACAGCCCGTTTTTCCCATCGCCAGCAGCCTCCCCGCGACTTGGTCCCAAGCTCGCAGAACGATCTGTAGCCGAATTTAGTACGGCCGGCCAGTTTGTTTTTGTATATATATGATTTCATGCCAATAATAGGGCATTTCTCACCAGGCCTGGCGGGACGGTTCGGAGACCGCACGCATGGAAACCGGGCAGCGGGTTGTGTAGATGCGGGAACGCGATGATTCGCATCTCCGCGCTGCTTTCAGCCTGGTTCGTGCTCGCTCCGACGGCTAGCGGGGCCGCCCAGGCCCAACGCTTGACCTGTGTCGCCGCCGGAAGGAACGCGAGCGACGCGGAGGAGGCGGTTTGCTGGTTCGCGAAGCGCACAACCTTTCCAGCGGGCTGCAGCCACGCGGGCACCGATATCTGTCTGGCACAGACGCTCATGTGGTGCAGCAAGGCCGCCCTGGACATGCCGGCCGCGAGCCACAGCTGCTTTCTTGCGAACATCGCGGCAGGCGACCTCGATGGAGCGCGGACCTTCATCGAGTACCTCCAGGCGCCCAACGACCAGGTTGCCAGGTGCCTTGACGGGCTGGAACAGGCGACCCGAATGCGCGTCGTCAGCGATCCGCCGGGCGCCGAAATCCTCGTCGGCGGTGAAGCGCGTGGGATTGCCCCGGTCACGGTCACGCTTCCGCCCCCCTTCTGGCGCCAGCGCGTAACTGCCCGGTTCGGGAAGCACGATGTGAGCGCGGGAACCGACGCGCTGATCGCGACCCTCCACCGCACAGAATGCACCGTGGGACAGCTCCTGATCGCGCAGGACGGCCGTTCCGATGCCCGGCCGCGAGCGGACGCAGGACAGGGTCTGGAGCTCGCACCCGGCGCGGCGGCCCTGCCGGCCACAGGCGCGGGTCCGCGGGTTGCCCGGCTCGAACCGGAGGCCCCCATCGAAGAGCCCGCAGCGCCCGAAGGCGACTTCCACCGGCTATATGTAAGCCTATCGGTTGCGTTGGGAATGGCGTTCATCGATGCGGGCATGAAAGCGGACCGCGACCCTCCGACCAACCTGGTCTTCCAGACGCCCATCTACGGGCCGATGGGCGACGTATTGGAGTACCAACGGGTCGAGGATCCCATTGCGACGTACCGCCACAACCGAGCCATCGACGCCCAGCTGGCCGAAGAGGGGCTTTCCTCCGAAGACCGGGCGCGCCTGCGCGCGCTGAAGGAGGAACTGGTGCTGGCCAGGGTGGACGATGAGCTGGGAACCCCATGGGTCCCAGACGCAGACTCGGAAGACAGCTGGTCCCGCCCGTCCGAAACGGGTGACGGTAGGGGCATCCATGGCGGACCATGCACCGCCGATGGCACCCCGACCGGGCCCTACAACGATCTGGCCGACAACCAGGGCAACGGCCTGTTCCCGTCCAAGTACTGCGTGCGGGTCAAACCCGCCGGCCTGGGCACGACGACGGCGCTGCGACTTGCCATGGGCTACTTCGTGACGGAATCGATCGGTTTGGGTCTGGTCGGGCGTCTGCAGCTAAGCGCGGGCCGAGGTACCTTGGCCAATCTGTTGTTCGGGCCACGCATGGAGGTCATGCTGACGGACCACAGGACCGAGGGCTTCATGGCGGGCGTGTTCTTCGGGGGCACGGTCGGGCAAATTCAGGTGCAGCCGCACGAGTTGCCCGCTGGTGTGGACGCGCCATGGATCGTTTCGGGACCCTTCGGTTTCCATGCAGGCGCGAGTTTGCGATTTCGGTTCGGTCCCCACGTCGGCCTGGTGCTCGCCCCGGAACTCGACATCCAGTTCCCGGACCTGTTAGCCAATATCGATGCTCCGGTCGGTGTCGAGATAGCCTTCTGAAGCCGCCAGGTTCACCACAGAGCCGCGCCCCCCGTGCGCGTGGCCGGGGTGCTCGCCACTCCCGATGTCGGGCTTGAACGAGCGAGGCCGGCGCTGCTACCGTCCTTGGATGCTGAAGCTCCTCGGGTTCTCTTCGAGTAACTACTACAACGTCGCCAAGCTCGCGCTGCTCGAGAAGGGCATCGCCTTCGAGGAGGTCCGGACCTGGACTGGGGCCGACGAGGAGTTCCAACCGGAGTACCTGAAGCTCAGCCCGATGGGAAAGGTGCCATGTCTGGTCACCGAGCAGGGCCCCATCTCCGAGTCGCGCTGCATCGTCGAATACCTGGAGGACGCCTATCCGGAGCCCGCACTGCGCCCGGAGGACCCGTTCGCACGGGCGCGCGTGCACGAGCTGTGCGTCATGATCGACCTCTACCTGGAGCTCCCCGTACGCCGTGCGCTCGGCCATGTGTTCGCCGGCAAGCCGGCTTCGGACCGACTCAAACGGGAGGTGCTCCCTGTGCTCCACAAGGCTTCCGGGGCACTGCAGAACCGCGCCCGTTTCGAGCCCTACTTGCTGGGAGACGCGTTCACCCTGGCCGACGTGGCCGGCATCATCCACTTCCCAGTCATCCGGAGTCTCAGCGCGGCCGCCTTCGGTGAAGACGTGCTCGCCGGAGTGCCCGGACTCGACGACTATCTCACCCGCATGGAAGCACGCGAAACGGTCCAACGCGTCCGTGCTGACCAGCAGGAGGACGCTCCCAAGTTCCAAGCGTTTATCAAGGAGCGCTACGGCCTAGGATGATGGCCACCGTACGCGCTCGGTAGGCCAGGCACGCCCGGTAGGCCAGGCACGGCAGGGCCGCTCGCCTACCTGCCGTATTCGGCCGCGCTGATCTCCCAGGCGCCGCCACCGGAGACCCGGAGATAGCGGTACTTGTGAACGCGTGCCGCACGCTTTTCGCCTTCAAACGTCACGTCCACGACGATGTGCTCCTGGTAGAGCCCATTGGGAACACTCAGTGGATGTAGATTCTTGAATGAAACCTTCGCCGGGTGCGCGGCGGGCCGTGCCCGAATAGGCCTGGAACCGGCGCTCCGCGGCCGGTCCAGCGTCACGTAGGTGGCCCGCCGGCTCTCGCTGTGTACCTCACCGCTCTTGGAGACGATCTGCGACCGCAGTGCGATGCTCGATCGACCGGCCTGACGAACCCGAACCTCCACGGGAGGCATGGCGCGCGCAGACGATGCCCTAAGACTGACGATTTCCGCGAGCGGCTTGGGCCCGGCCGCGACGACCGTTCCAACCGATAGCACACAAGCCATCACGACCAACGTGCACAAGAACAGGGGAGTCCGGGTCACCCTCGAGGAACGGTGAACCGCACTAGACATAGGAAAGTCGATCGGCGCCACAAAGTCCCTTTCGCAAGTCTGCACGTGCCGCGTAGCACATGGGATCGGACGCGTAAACACGTACACCTTCAGCCCCATCGAAATCGATCGCCCGCTCACGCCGTAAGGCTGCGAGCTCCCGTTTTCCAGGACGTTCGCGAGCGAACACTCGCTGCCTGCGCCCCTGTGGGCCCGCTAGCTAGCCCTTGATAATGCGGGCAACCTTTGGGCCATTGAGCTTGGTGACGGTCTCGGCGGCTCGCGCGAGATAGGGGCCCGCGTCGATCTCGAACTGTCCAAGGACCCACGCATCCACCACGAAGCGCTGCTCGGCCGCGGGCGCCAAGGTCGTTCCCTCGACGAGATTGATCATGACCACGGACTCGGCGTGGTCACCCTCGAGTTGCTCGTAGACCCCGCCCGCTTCAACCACGGCCGCCCTGCCCTGTTCGGCATCGAAGGCCGGCGGTTCGAGGCCGTCCAGCTGGCCCGTCACCCACAACTTGAAGAAGCCACATCCCATGGATGCGGGCTCGGCATGTTCATCCCCATGAACGGAGGGGACGTAGCCAGCCTCCGCGACCTCCTTGACGATGGTCTGCAGACCGGCCAGGTCACCCACTCCGCGAGACGACGCAATCGCGTACACCCCTCCCAGGGTTTTCGGGCCGCGCATTCCATCCGGATGGTCCGACATGCGACCATCGACGCATTTCATCATCCCCTGCTCGTCCACATCCAGCAGGTCAGGCACCTCGGCCCGGTCGACGACCTCCGCCTCCCAGCCCAACGAGTTCAATACCTCCGCGATCGCCTCTGCATCCATGCCCGCCTCCTCGACTGCCGTCTCGACGGGGCGAGTGTAGCCGGACCGGGCCGTTCGGCGCGCGAAAAAGTGGCCCCTGGGCAACCGCGGCTGCACTGACCCCGCTGCCCCCCTTCGCCATGTCGCAGTGTGTCAGATGGCCGGCCTGCGGGGTCAGCAGGGCGGGAGGCTGCACGGGCGATGACCAGGATCAGGGGGCTGGCAAAGAAAAACGGGGCGCAGCAACCGATCTGGTTGGCGCCCCGTCGATATCGCGGTTCAGGATGGCTGCGTGCGAACTACTGCGCGCCCCCGGCAGCAGCGACACCGTCGTCTGGCGTGGGCTGGCTGCCCGCTGTCGCGCGCATCCCGAGCCCGGTCACCACCACACAGTCACCCTCGCGGAAGAACTGCGCCCCGGTGATATAGTCGGCGCCGCTCTGCTTCTGGGCTTGCATGATCGCTTCGTCCAACATCCCGATGTTCTTGGAATCGCTCACGATCGGATCGTCGCCCTGGCAATAGATGCCCTCAACTTCGCCGATCTCCTCGCCCTGCGTACCAGCGGCCACAGAACGCTCGGTCATCGAAACGGCCGGCATCGTGGCCAGCGGAATCCGTTCCGCACCGCACGCGACGAGCGCCAGCAGACCAAGGATAGCCAAGGGTCCCTTCAAGTTCCTCATATGTAGCCAGCTCCCTTCACGACAAGGCACCGCTTGCCAAAGATCACGGCATTGAAGCCGTCCCACGAAGTGTTCATGCCGTTGATGTACCGGATCGCCTTGTTCGGATCGGTTTCCTGCGTGATGTCATCGGCAAAGTGCTCACCGCTCTGCGTACGAGCGTTGGCCATCGCGCGGTCGATTCTGGGTTCGCCTCCCAACGGATAGCCCATCACGTGCCAGGTACAATCCGCTCCACGAACCGGCCCGGCGGCTTTCCCCTTGGAGATGTCCTCGTCGTACGAAGCCAGCTTCACACTGTGGGCGAAGTGGTAGGTCGAGCAGCCCGTACCCAAACAAAGGAAGATCAGCAGGCAGGCCGAGCCCACAAAGCGGCGCCCTGTCATCGTCTGCAACATGTTTTGTTCTCCATCCCCTTCCGGGCTCGAAAGCCCGACGTGTGGCGCAGACGCTAGCACATCGATTTCCACGCGACCATGACTCACATTGGTCAAGCCATCCAAACTTCCATCCATGGTTCAACGAGGCGCAGCTGACAGAAAGCTCGCAACAGCATGATGACCCCTTGCCCAGATCCCTCACGAAGCTTGCGCAGCGCCTCATCTGGTCGTCGAGGGCTAAGACGGGTTCTCCTTGCAGTTGAGGACAAACGACAACACCTGAGCCGGCCCGCCAGCACCTACCCTCCACCACGTTCGTGCTGCGGTTTTGCACGGCCAATTCAGGCTAGCTGGAAGACACGGGAAGCATTCCCGCCGGCCTATCAAGCCGAAACACCGGTAGTCGGTATCAAACGTGATCGATCTGCGTGCCGCGATCGGGAGAGGATCTCGCAGAACCACAGCCGGCGGGGCACGGGTCTCACACACATCGACCTACGTACATCGACCTACGTACATCGACACGTGGGAGCAGAGCCCGTGACACCCTGGCAGCAGCCGGGCAGCAAACCCGATCCCCAGGAATGATACCCGCCGCGGCGAGGGAAGCTTGCTCTGAAGCCAAGCGGTTCTCCCGAGCGTTCAAGTTCGCCAACAACAACTGGCGCCAAGGCACGTGATGATCGCGCAAGTGATCGGCTTCGCAGCATTTTCGGCGAAGGAGGCCATGTTCGCTGTACGTTCTGACTGAAGAGAAAGCACGGCGGAGGCGGGCGTCTGCGCGAGGGCGCGTGATCTGGGGAGGGATGCGAGCTAAAACGTGATCATGCGGACGCCCACGTCGCTTGCCCTGTGCGCGGCGCTCGTCTGGGGTTGCGCGTCGAACCGACGCGCATTTCAACCCACCGAGCGCGCCCAGGACAGGCCGAGCGACGGCTACACGGAGGCGCGCTATGACCTGTCGGAGGGGGGCCTACCCGAAGGAGCCGTCAAGGTCTGGTCACGAGGAGCGTGGCGGGAGCAGACGCATGCCGGGCACCGGACCCGCCTGCACGTGGGCTTTGTCATCGACAACCCCGGGAGCGGAGCCATCACTCTGGACATCGAGCGGGTGCGCCTGGACTCGCTTCACGCAGCGGAGCCCCGCCAGGTCGACATCGGTGCCGACGCGATCGACGGCGAGACGGTTGTGACTGGGGGCAACCACGGCAACGTTGAGCTCGAGTTCAAGCTGCCAGACGACGTCGACGTCGGCTCCCTACGCGGCTTCCGCGTCCAGTGGACCGCCGCCTCTGATGCGGGCACCTTCAGCGAGTACACGACGTTCGCCCGACGCCGCACGGGAGGCAGACGCGAGTTCGCCTACGACTACTGCTACGACCCGTACTACGACGCCTACGCCGCCTGGCAATACCCGTCTTTCGGAACCTACGGTTGCGGATGCCATCCGTCCCTTCCTGTGATCGGACGCCCACTTCCCGGGCGAACCACCGTACGCATCCGCCCTCGCTGACAGCGCGTCCCGCACGCTGCGTTCGCTGACCGATCGCTACCAGCCGCCCACCGCTTAGCTTAGCTAGTGCCCGTCCCAGAAGTCGGGATTTTGGGGTCAGAGGACTGGTCCGGA
>JAPPOR010000677.1 GCA_028817905.1 Myxococcales bacterium | reverse complement strand
CGGGCTAGCGGACATGTGCTGGTGCCCACAGAATCTCTGCCCGCACATCGGCAACGCCTCGCGTGATGATGCCGATGCGGTTGGCTGCGGCCCGGGAAAGGTCGAGCAGGCGGCGCTTCTTTCCGTAGGGTCCCCGGTCGTTGATGCGCAGGGTCACCTGGCGGCCATTGTCCAAGCGGACTACCCGCACGATCGTCCCAAACGGCAATGTGCGGCTGGCTGCCGTCAACATGCGCGGGTCGTAGATCTCGCCATTGGCGGTGTGATTGCCCGCCAGACTGTCGTGGTAATAGGTCACTTGGCCCCGCAGCACCTGTCGGGGTCGATAGCGCGCAAAATGGTCTAGCCAGGCATTCGCGCGCCGGACGTACTCCGCTTGATAGAGCTCAGGGGCGCACGCTCCTTGCAGCAGGACTAGGGCCAGCCCGGCGGCGATGACGAAGGGCAAGCGGCGCCTCGCTTTCCGTGACCCAGGTGGACCCATGGGCGCCTTGCCGTCGCAGCCCTCACGCATTCCCATCCACCCGGGCTAGGGAGTTGACGTTTCAGGTGCGCCCGCGGGAGTGGGCACGGGCAAACCGTGCCCCGGTACGATCAGGCGGGTGCGATAGGGGTCGAATTCAAACTCCGCACTGTGTTCCTCGTTATGACACCCGACGCAGGTAGCTTCTTCGGGGGCAGCGACGATGTTCTCGGGGTCCGCCAAATGCAGACTCGCCGGGCCGTGACAGGCCTCGCAGCCGACGTGGGTCAGTCCCTGATTGTGCGTAACGGTCGAGCCGCCGGGTTGCAGATAGCCGGTCACGTGACACCCGACGCAGCTCAGGTTGAACTCCTTGCTACGCTCGGTCAGGGTCGTGTAGGCCTTTCCATGGGGGTGGTCTTGCCACCACGCGTAGGCGGCGGCATGGCATCCGTTGCAGGTTGCCGACCCTACGTAAGCGGGCTGCCCTTCAGCTGGCGGCTCCGGCTTCCAGTCTGCGAACGCTTCTTTGTTGTGGGCGTTAACCCGCCGGTCGTAGTCGGCTAGCACTCGTGTCGTGGCCGGGGACTTGGGGGCTTCGGGCCCGAGTTCTTGAAGACGCGCGGAAAAAGCGTTGCCCCGGGTCTTGACGGCCGTCGGGGCGCCTTCCCCTGCCTGTTGTCGCAGGCGGGCGACCCGCTTGCGCTGCGCGGCCAGCTGGGCGGGATCCACCTTGGGATCCTTTTCCCACACGGCGATCCGCGCCTCCAGATCAGCCAGTACCCGCTGGTCGGCGACACGCTTGGCGGCACGGGTCCATTCGCTGGCATCTGTGAATGGACCCTGGCGGTCGACGAACAGGTCCACCACCAGTAGGCCACGGCCGTGGCGGGCGCTGGTCAGAATCTGGGTGTCACCCAGACGGCTCGGCGGGCGGGCGTCGTCCTCTTCGCGCCCCGCCAGGATCACGAAATCCAGGCCGGCGGTGGCGCCGGCCATCCGGCGCGCGACGCGGGCCTTCGCCTGCAGCATAGCGACTGTCACGCGGGCTCCGGCTGCCCGCGCGGCCACGATGCGCTGGGTCGCCACGCGGCTGAGGGCGGCGGCCGAGGCGTCCTGGGTTGCGGGCTCGTCAACCGCCGTCAGGCCGAAGACGGCGACCTTGACGCCGCCTATTTCCAGGACCTTCAAATCATGCTCGGGCCGCGGGCGGCCACCCGCATCGGTGCCAAGCATGGGGAAGCGGGCCGCCTTCGCCACCATGGCAAAGGTCTCCGGTCCGAACCGCAAATCTCCCGGCCCGGGCATCGCCAGCGCGAGCGGGACGTCGTTCAGAATCTGGACCATCGTCTGCGCTTTCCACACCTCCTGCGTGCGGGCCTTGTCGTCGCTGCGTCTGTGGGCGTCGCCCGCCTCGAACATGAGGTCTCCGGCAGAAACCACGGCCATCGGAACACCTTCTGCGCGCAGGGCCGACAGCTTGGCGGTAGCGCGATCGATCCCCCCGAGGGGCCTGGCCTGGCATCCGCACGGCTCCAGGTACCCCTGCAAATCTGCGATAACCACGAGCCGCGCCATGGGCTTCTTCGGGGTTGCATGGGCGGCCGGTTTGGGCGCCGGACGGTCAGCCTCGGTACAGGCTAGGAGCCCACACAGGACGAGTGGCATGAAAGCGGCGATGCGACGCATGGCGGACTGAGGGGGAGCGGGGCCTGAGCCCGGCACTGGATATAACACCGGGGGGCGTGAGACCCTTCCCTCGACAACATGGACTTGACTGGTTGGGGCCCGATCAGTACCTTGCCCCACCCGGTTTCCGCATGGCGGCGCGAGCTGGGCCCTATCGATTGGCCAAACAGCGACGTCAAGCTCTGAACTTCCCTTTCGAGGCGCTAGACAACACATGGTTAAAGTTCGACTTTCTCGGTTTGGTTCGCGCAAGCGGCCCTATTACCATATCGTGGTCGCGGACGGTGAGAGTCCGCGGGACGGACGTTTCATCGAACAGATTGGCACCTACGACCCGGCCCGACCCATGAGCGAAGCGCGGCTGGATCGCGAGCGCCTGGACTACTGGGTTGGCGTGGGCGCCAAGGTCACCACCTCGCTTCAAAAGGTGGTGCGGGAAAAGGCCAAGGCCGCGGCTGCGGCGAACTGAGGCACACGTGGAGGACCTGCGCGAGATCATCGCGTTCGTTGCCAAGGCGCTCGTGGACGACCCCGACGCCGTCGAGGTGACGGCCGTCGAGGGGGAGAAGACGGTTGTGGTCGAATTGGCGGTGGCGCCATCCGACCTCGGGAAGGTGATTGGCAAGGACGGTCGCACGGCGCGCGCCCTGCGCACCCTGTTGTCTGCCACCTCGGCCAAGTATTCGCAGCGGGCCGTGCTCGAGATCCTCGAGTAGCACCGACGTCACGGAGGGCTGGATGGCACCCGAGCGACCGCGGCTGGTGCCGCTCGGTCAGGTCATGGGAGCGCACGGGGTCCACGGGGACCTCAAGGTCAAGGCGCACAACCCGGACTCCGACCTATTGCTCGACGCAGATCGGGTGATCCTGTCGCTGGCCGGCACGGAGCAACCGATGGAGGTGCGTTCGGTGCGCGTTCACGGCAAGGGGCTGCTGATAGAGCTATCGGGATGCAGCAGCCGAGAAGAAGCGCAAGCCCTGTACGGCGCCCAGGTGTGTGTCCCGCGGGCGGAACTGCCGGAACCGGAGGAGGGGGAGTTCTATCTGGTGGACACCATCGGGGCCCAGGCAGTGGCGCCGGACGGAACCGAGCTGGGAACGGTCGAGGCCTTTCGGGCCTACCCGACTGCCGACGTCCTATGCATTCGTTGCCCGGACGGGCTACGTGAGGTGCCAGTGTTGCCTCCCTATCTCGTTGGGGTAGATCTGGAGGGCCAGCGCGTGATCTTGGATCACCTCGAGGACATCGAGCCCGAGCCTGACAAGCGCCGGCGAGGGTAAGCGGCCATGCGCTTCGAAGTCGTCACCATCTTTCCCGAGCTGATCGAGACCGCCGCCGCGTGCGGACTGATCGGGAAGGCGATCGAGCGCGGGACCCTGAAGCTACGTGCGCGCTCTCCCAGGGAGTTCACCCACGATAACCACCGAAGCGTGGACGACGCCCCCTACGGGGGTGGCAGTGGGATGGTCATGCTGCTCGAGCCCCTGATCGCGACGATCGAAGCCCTAGACGCGGACGCAGCCAAAGCGGGCCTGCCCCGCGCTACTCGCATTGTGCTGTCTCCCCACGGCGCACGCTTCGACCAAGCCGCAGCCGGCCGGCTGGCGGCACAGGCTGCGGTGATGCTGATCTGCGGCCGCTACGAAGGAATCGATGCGCGCGTAAGTTGTTTCGCGGACGAGGAGCTTTCGCTCGGCGACTTTGTGTTGAACGGGGGGGAAGTCGCCGCCCTTGCCGTGATCGAGGCGGTCGGGCGTCTGGTCCCCGGCGTGCTAGGCAATCAACACAGCCTGGCGGTCGAATCCCACGCCTGCGGCCTGTTGGAGCACCCCCAGTACACCCGCCCGCGGGAGTTTCGCGGGCACTGCGTGCCCGATGCCCTCTTGAGCGGCAACCATGGGGAGATCGCGGCGTTCCGCCGGCGGGAGGCCCTCAGGCTGACGCATGAGCGTCGCCCGGACCTGCTGCAGAACGCCGACCTTAGCGACGAGGACCGGCGGTTCCTTGCGGGGTTGCCTTGACCGCTCCGTTGTATTGCGCCCTGGTACACCATCCGATTCGCAGCCGCGAAGGAGCTACGGTCACGTCCGCGGTGACCACGCTCGACGTGCACGATATCGCCCGTTCGGCACGTACTTACGGTGTCCGGCGCTACTTTGTTGTCACCCCGATCGACGCCCAGCACGTGTTGATCGATCGCGTCCTCGACCATTGGCGGTCCGGTGCCGGTGTGCGGCGCATGCCGGAGCGCGGGCAGGCGCTCGCAGTGTGCGAACCCAGTCACAGCGTGGCCGAGGTCGGGGAGCGGATCCGGGCAGAGACCGGCCTAAGACCCCGCGTGGTCGCGACCGCGGCGCGCGCAACAGCATCGGACGTCACGACGTTTTCGCAGCTTCGCGACCTACTCCGAGACTCCCGGGAGCCGTTCCTATTGCTTCTGGGGACCGGCCACGGCCTCACGGACCAGGTCATCGAGGCGGCGGACTATCTGCTGGAGCCGATCCACGGCACGGGGGACTACAACCACCTATCGGTTCGCTCGGCGGCTGCTATCGCGCTGGACCGCTTGTGCTACCCTCGTCCGCGTTGACGCGTCCGGCGCGCCGTGCTAACCACGCCAACCCGTTTTTCCAGGAGCACTCCCATGGGTAGATTCGTTCCGCAAATCGAAGCGTTGGCCGAAGCGGCCTCCAGGAAACTCCCGCACTTTCGGGTCGGTGATACGGTCGCAGTGCACTATCGCATCCGGGAGGGCGAAAAGGAGCGCATCCAGGTGTTCCAGGGCACGGTCATCCGCAAGTCCCGGGGCGGGATCGGACGCACGTTTGCGGTGCGGAAGCGCTCCGGAGGCGTGGGTGTTGAGCGTATTTTTCCGTACAACTCACCACGCATTGAGGCGCTCAAGCTCGTGAGCCGCAACCGCGTGCGGCGTTCCAAGCTCTACTACCTGCGTGAGCTGCAGGGCAAAGCAGCGCGTCTACGTGAGATCCGCGGGGGCTATCGCGAGGACGGCACGCAGGACAAGGGCCAGACCGGCGGCAAGTAACCCGAAGGCGACTTGCCGGCGGGCATCCGGTGGGCGGGTATCCGGGGGCAAGCAGCGTTCGGCCGGTGTCGGGTGGCCCGCCTGGCGTTCCCTACTGGATCACGCGCAGGGCGTTGAGCGAGCCCTGTCGGTACCCCGCCAGGTCAAGCGTCACGTAGAGGTATCCGACCTGCTTGCCCGCTGCCACGATCGCGTCGCGGGCAGCGAAGGCCGCCTCCAACTCGTCGCGGGCAACCTCTACGCGCGCCAGGGTGCCGTGGTGGCGGACACGCAGTTGACGCAGCCCCAGGGTGTGCAGCGCGTCCTCTAGACCCTCCACCTGCGCCAGGCGCTCGGCGGTGACGGCCGTACCATACGGAAGCCGAGAGCTCAGGCACGCGGCGGCGGGCTTGTCCCAGAAGGAAAGTCCCAGTTCACGCGCAATTTCCCTCACTTCGTGCTTCTTCAGCTCCACCTCCACCATCGGACTGCGCACGCCGGCCTCGCGGGCAGCATCCAAGCCCGGGCGGAAATCCCCCAGATCGTCAACGTTGGTCCCGTTGACGATCTGGGCGAAGCCCTCCTTTGCTTTGATATCGCGCATGATACGATAGAGCTCCGACTTGCAATAGAAGCAGCGGTTCTCGGGATTGGCAGCGTAGCTGGGATTATGTATCTCATGTGATTCCACAAAGCGGTGCCGGGCTCCGAGTTCGTGGGCGATGCGCTCGGCATCCGTGCGCTCGCGCCGCGGCAGGGAAGGGCTCACTGCCGTCAGCCCCAGGGCTCGCTCTCCAAGCTCCTGGGTCGCGATGGCGAGCACGAACGCGCTGTCGAGCCCGCCGCTATAGGCCACCAGGACCGACGCCATCTCCCGCACAACCTCACGTAGTGCGTCCAGCTTTCCGGCCGTAGGCATTCCATGCTCATAGCATTGCGCTGTGACAACCACCAATCCCATGGGCCGGGACGAGCGGGCAGCCTGAGGGTTGGGACTCTCCAGGTGCGAGTGCCACCAGCCGTTCATCGCATGCATGGAGTCCCTGTTGCACGACCCGGACATCGTCCAGGATTTTGTCACAGAAGCGACCGAGCGGCTGGACCGGATCGCCGACTGGGCGCTTGAAGCGGAGCAGGGGGGTCACGAGGCCCTCAAGGAGCTGCGGCGCGAACTCCACACCCTCAAAGGCGCCGCGGGCTTTCTCGGCTTCGATCGCTTTAGCGAGCTGTGTCACGTCTTGGAGGAGTTCCTGCTCAAGGTGGCGGGCGACACCGGGAGCGCCGACTCCTTCGACGCCGTCCATGACGCCTGCGATCTGCTGCGAGAGTGGGTAGAACTCGTCGAGACCTGCTGTCACAGCGGACGCGACCTGCCAGAGGACACGCGCAGCGAAGGGGTCCGAGCGCGCCTTGCCGGGTAGGTAGTCCGCTTGACCCGCGGTGCATCACCGCAAGACCACCTGGACCGACTTGACTCAAATGCTCACGATCACCCCGGGCTAATGCGGGCGATGATCTCCGAGCGGTTGTCCGCCCCCAGCTTCTGCAGGATCGCCGCTACATGATTGGCTACGGTCCTCGGACTGCACTCCCGGCGATCGGCGATCTCACGGTTGGATAGCCCCAGTGCAATCAGGCGAGCGACGTCTGCCTGGGCTCCTGTCAGGTAGTCAGGCAACTCGGGCTCGCCCCAGGGTAACGCTAGCACGACGAGTTCGTCGGATGGATCACCGCGGTGCAGTACCCGCAACACCCGCGCCCCATCGCCTTGTCGGGGCCTATTCGTTGGGACCGACGCCATCGTTTGCCACTCCGCCTCGCACACGGAGCGTACACCCCGCTCCGAGCCCGGGCTAGCTCCAGCGAGGTCCGCCGCAACAAATGACTATGCTGGACGCCACAGACCGCAGGGGGCTGCCGTTGAGCCGCTTGCAGACTACCCCGCATACTTATTTGTCGGTGCGCAGGCGTATTCGGCTCCTGGCTATCCGGGTCCTCGGCCCTCCGAGCCTCGTGCCGTAGGCGCTCGTTCCTTCCCGGCATCGGAACAAATGACCATGGCCTCCAAGGCCGGGTTAGCGCAAGAACCCGGTGAACGAGCCGCATGGCTTGGGGTGATCGACCCGCTTGGACCGGAGTGTGCGCGTCAACTGGCGCCCCTCCGCGGAGGAACAACATGACACGCATGGGCTTCGCATCGGTTCTCCTTTCAGCGATGGGCTGTCAGGTCGCGGACCAGCCAGCTTCGGTGGGGGCTGCGCCTGGGGCACTGTTGGCGCAAAGCGCGCCCTTCGAGCTTGTCATCGACGAGCAGGGCAAGGCTGAATGCGGTGAAGACCTGCCCAACGCGACCGCCAGCCTGTCCATGGCACATTGGTGGGATGATCGTGTCGCGTACCGCATCGAGGTTCGCAATGCGGTTCCGAATATGCTGTATACCGTGTGGCTGAAGCTCGCCTCGCCGAGCCCGATCACAGGCGCCGGAGCGACACCGTTTGCATCCACAGACAGCCTGGATGACCTCCTTGAGGCGGGAGACGGAGAAGACGGTCACCCCGCACCTCGAAGCAACGGGTTTTGGACCGACGCCGACGGCAACGGCCGCCTCACCGGTCTTTTGGACTTCGACCCGAACGGGGAAAGCTTCCCCTTTGATCGCTTCGACGAGGCGTGGGAGCCGGTGCCGATCGGACATGCGCCGTTCACCGTACGTCTGATTTCCCATTGCACGGACCTGCTAGGTCACGGAGCCTACCCGGGGGTGCACGAGCCCACGTTTGATCTTCGTCTCCGCTAA
>JAPPOR010000326.1 GCA_028817905.1 Myxococcales bacterium | reverse complement strand
CCTAGGCCGCCGACCGGGATTCGAATCGTGAAGGTGGTCCCCCGTCCTTCTTCAGTCGAGTAGGTCAAGTGCCCCCCGTGCTTTTCAACCACGACTGCACGGGTGATGGGTAGCCCTTGCCCACTTCCTTTGCCCACCTCTTTGGTGGTGAAGAAGGGGTCGAAGATCCTTTCCTGTACCGTTTTCGACATGCCCGGCCCGGTATCTTCGACCTCGATCCATACATCGGGTCCGGCGTGTTGTGTGCGAATGCGGATGGTGCCCTTGTCGCCGCTGTCGCCCACAACGTCGCTGATTGCGTGGGCGGCGTTGACGACCAGGTTCAGGAACGCCTGGTTGAGGTCGCTGATATTGCAGACGACTGGGGGCAGTTCGCCCAGCTCGGTCTCCACCTCGGCTACGTACTTGTACTCGTTTCGTGCGATGGTGAGCGTGGTTGCAAGCGCTTCGTTGATGTCTGCGGGTAGCTGCTCGACCTGCCCAGGATGCGCGAACTCCTTCATGGCACCGACGATCGACGCGATGCGGGTAAGCCCATCCGAGCACGCTAGGAGCGATGCTGGTACCTCTTCGGAGATGTAGTCAAGCTTGGCCTTGCGCTCCGCGCGCGCAAGCTCACGTGATAGCTGGTTGTCCTGGGCCTTGAGCTGGGCGAGGGCGCCCTGGTAGTGCTGGATCAACGTGAGCAAGCGACCAACCGCTACCTGGACGAAACGGACGTTGTCACCGACGAACTGGGCTGGGGTGTTGATCTCGTGCGCGATGCCAGCTGCAAGCTGCCCCACGGCCTCGAGCTTGCGCACGTGGGCGAGCTCGGTTTCCATGGTCTTCTGACTGGTTACGTCACGTCCAATGGCGAACACCAGGCCCTCGTCGGGAAGCGGGGATGCTGCCCAGGAAAGCACCCGTTGGTCTCCGGACTTGGCAAGGAACCTGCACTCGAACCCGAGCGTCGGTTTGCCTTCCACCAGCGATGTGACCTCGCTTTGGACCCGTGTATGGTCATCCACATGAACGAACTCAAAGAAGGGTCGTCCGGCCATCTCTGCGGGGGTGTAACCCAAGATGCGCTCGCATGCGGGGTTGATGTACTCAAAGCGGCCTTCGACGGTTGCCACGCAGATCAGGTCTTGCGACAGGTTCAGGAGCTGCTCCCGCTGTCGCTCTGCATCGCGCTTCGCTGCGCCCTGTTGGAGAGCGTGAAGTGCCAAGGCCAGATCGTCGACCATGCCGCATATCAGCGTTTGTTCTTGCTCCAGCGGTGCACCGGTATCGCCAAACAGGGCCAGCAATCCCCGTTGGCCACTGGCGTGAGATACCTGGAAACACCGCGCGGGCCCATGTACGCCAGCGGCAAGCAACTGACAGGTAGGGCAGCGGGGCCCTTCGGACCCATGTTGGTCGACAGGGAGGCTTGCGTCATGGCCGCAGCAATGTTGTAGCTCCCCCCGCTCGAGCTGCTGGCGGAGTTCCTGACCCAATGCGTGGTGGCCAGCGCTGTGGACGCGCACGAAGGGTTGCCCTGCGCGATCGAGACCCTGGTCCAGTAGGATTGCACCCGCGATGCCCGGGTGTTTGGCGAGGCGTTCGCATACCGCATCGAGCAAGCGGTCTCGATCCGTCTCGCGCACGATTGCAGCGCCCACGTCACGCACGGTTCGCAACAGGTCCTCGACGGCGTACCACTGCCGCTGTTCACGCCGCAGTTTGCACTCCAGGCGGCGGAGCTGGGTGACGTCGCGGTTGATGGAGACCGCACCGATGGTCTCGCCGGTGGAGTTGCGCAGCGCAGAAATGGTCGCCTGAACGTGAAGCTCGGAGCCGTCGCGGTGATGCTGCACCACCTCGCCCAACCACAGGCCCTCGCGGAGCAACGCCTCCATCGCCTCTTCGCGCTCCCCATCCCGCCAGCCGGCGCGAACCAGTTCCGCGACCGGTGTCCCTATCGCCTCCTCGGACGACCAGCCGTACAGGTCCGCGGCAGCACGATTCCAGTGCTGCACGACCCAGTTGAGGTCCGTGCAGATCACGGCGTCGTGCAGGGACTCCAGGATGTCTCCTTCGCTCATTTGCAGGCCCTGCCAGGCTGCGAAGCGCGGGTCGGTCTTGCCACCGACTGCAGTCATATCGGCATCTCGCGTGCTTTCACGATCGCCGTTCCAACGGTTGTTTCGTTGTGAGGCCGTCCATGCGGCTGGCGCGTGGCGGGGGCACGGTTGGTTCGATGCAAGGTCGGGAAGCACCGGAGGGCGCCCCAAGCGCTGCCGCGTCTGCGCAGCCCTGGACGAGCTGTCCAGGCCGGCGCACCCGCGCCGCGTCGTCGTTGACGACCAGCACCTGAAGAAGCGGCGTTGGAGCAGACGGGTCCACGTCTATATGTCGAACGGTCGGCAGCGTGGGAACCGTTACTGGTAAATTGTTCTCTCACTTACAGGCAGGCGACATTCCCAAGCTGGCTTGGAGCAGAGCGACTTGGCTCTCAAGCGATCGCGTCGCACCGCCGATTGCAGTAAGTTGGCTCGTTGCGATGCGACCGAAATCGCATGAGATGCATGTGGGGGTGTGCATATGAAGATTCTTTTTGTCGACGACGAACCGCGGATTCTGCAGGGGATCACCCGGTCGGTGTTTCATCTTCTGGATGAGTGGGAGGTCGAGACTGCGGGCAGTGGTCCCGAGGCGCTGGAGATCCTGGCGGAAGGTGGTTTTCAGGTGCTGGTCACCGACATGCGGATGCCAGGAATGGACGGTGCGGCGCTGCTCGTGCGCGTGCACGATGAGTTTCCGGATGTCGTGCGGATCGTGCTGTCAGGGCACACGGAACTGGAGGCGGCCCTGCGGGTGGTTCCCGTGGCCCACCAGTTCTTGACGAAGCCGTGTGATGCGGAGCAGCTGCAGGCGGTGATCGAGCGCGCCCTCAATTTGCGCGCGTTGCTTTCCAGCGAGTCCTTGCGGAGCCTGGTCGGTCACGTGAAGTCGCTTCCAGCGGTGCCTCGCATCTATGCGAAGTTGACTGCCATGCTGGCGGATCCGGATGCTTGCATTCGCGACGTGTCGGATCTGATCGAGTCCGACCCCGCGATGTGCGTCAAGGTACTGCAACTCGTGAACTCCTCGTTCTTCTCCGCCGCCCGTGCGACCACCGACGTGCACAGGGCCGTGAGCCGACTCGGTATCCGAATGGTAAAGAACCTAGCCCTGATGGTGGAGGTGTTTTCACCAAGGTCGGTTCAAGGGGTGTCCGAGGCTGCCATGGAGCGCCAGGCACAGCATGGGCTCCGCGTGGGTACACTTGCGAGCCACATGGTCGAGGGCCAGATCATGAAGGACGACGCATTCATGTCCGGATTGCTGCACGATATTGGTAAACTGGTTCTGTGGGCTGAGCAACCCGGGCTACACGAGCAGGTGATGCAGCGGATGGAGGAGTCGCAGCTTCAAGAGCACGAGGCGGAAAGGGAGATCCTTTCGGCCAGTCACGCCGAGGTGGGTGGATACCTCGTGGGCGTTTGGGGGCTGCCCTATCGGATCGCTGAAGCGGTTGCGTTCCATCACAACCCGGCGGTGCCGCACGGCGATGCTATCGACCTGCTCTCCGCCACGCACATCGCCAACGAGTTGCTATCTGGGAGGGCGCCCAGCGACGAATACCTCGCTGCGGTTGGCGTCACGCCCGGGCAGCTCGATGCATGGCGCGCGCGCGCCAGCGAGATCGGTGGAGCGCTGGGAGACGCTGCATGACACAACTGGCCGACGGGCCAAAACTCCTGTTTGTGGATGACGAGCCGAACGTGACGGCGGGCATCCAGCGCACCTTCTTCGATGAATTCGACATCGACACTGCCGAAAGTGGCGAGGAAGCGCTGCAGTTGATGGAGTCCGACGGGCCGTACGCTGTCCTGGTTTCGGACATGCGAATGCCACACATGGATGGTGCCACGCTGCTGGCGCGCGCTCGTCGCCAGTCGCCAAACACGGTGCGCATGCTGCTCACTGGGTACACGGACCTGGAGGCCGCGGTGGCGGCCGTCAATGAAGGGAACATCTTTCGGTTTCTCTGCAAGCCTTGTCCAGAGGAGATCCTGCGGCTGGCCTTGCGCGACGCCATTCGACAGCACGACCTCGTGAATGCGGAAAAGCAACTGTTGGAGGACACGCTCAAGGGCACTGTCGCAGTGCTCGTCGAGGTCCTGAGCCTTGCCGCTCCGGCGGGGTTTGCGCGCTCCGACAAGGTCAAGGCGTGCGTATCGCACCTGGCAGAAAAACTGGGGATCACGCATCGCTGGGAACTCGAGTTGGCGGCCATGCTTTCCCACCTGGGCTATGTTGCGATCCCGCCAGATGTCATCAGCAAGCTCGCCAGCGGTCAGGAGTTGGATGCTGACGAGAAGAGTGTCGTGGACGACCACCCAACCGTGGCCCATGGTTTGCTCAACCGAATACCGAGGCTGGAAGGTGTGGCCGAGCTCGTGCTTGGTGCAAGTTCACTGGCAAGGCTTCGCGAGTGCCATCCCGAGCGGAGACGGGACGCGGGGCTGCTCGCCATGGCGATGGAGCTGGATCGCCATCTAGCGAAGGGCGCATCCATGGAGGAAGCGATCCAAAGGATGGCCAAGGCTGAGCGGTACCAGGAGGCCTGGCTGACAGCTCTTCGGAGCTTCGAGACCGGGGGAGGTGGATCCTCCACGTGGACTATCAAGAAGGTCCTTGTGGCCGATCTTCTTCCTGGCATGCGCCTGGAGGAGGATGTCCTGTCTCCGAGCGGGGGCGTGCTAGTTCCGAAGGGGCGAGAGGTGAGCTCGCCCCTCATTGAGCGCTTGAAGAACTTTGCGCGCCGAAAGGCCGTGGTGCAGCCTATCGTCGTCGCGACGCGTTGGGGCTAGCTAGAGCAGCACACGTTCTACCCGGCGGCCTGTCTTGCCAGAACCGTTTCTACGGCGCGGGCGAGGGTCGTCGGGTTGATCGGCTTGACGACCCATGCGGTGACTCCGGCCGCCCGACCCCGGTCCACCAGGTCAGGGCTCGACTCGGTCGTGATCGCGAAGATCGGTGTGCTAGCGTAGTCGGGAAGCGCGCGCAGCAGGCGCGTGAGTTCGATCCCGCCCATGACCGGCATGTTGACGTCGGTGAGCACCACGTCAAAACGTCGTTGTCGAGCTGCCGAAAGGCCGGCCGCGCCGTGCTCGGCCTCGCTGACGTCGTATTCCGGACCCAATGCGGAGACGACCTCGCGCCGCGCAAGTTGGGAATCATCGACCACTAGGACGCTCGCTTTTGGCACGGCTAGCCGGCCCTCCTTTCAGGGACCAGCCCTTGTTCGCCGTCAGGGTCGCTCAGGCGAGCGACCGGCTTCAGCGGTAGTTTGACGATAAACGTGGACCCCTGGCCCGGGAGGGTCTCCACATCGATCGAGCCGCCGTGGCGTCTGACGACCACATGGTAGCTCAACGCTAGCCCCTGACCGGTACCCTTTCCGACCTCCTTGGTCGTGAAGAATGGATCGAAGATACGCTGCACGATCTCGGCCGGGATCCCGGTGCCCGTATCCTGAATGCGCAAGGTCGCGTGGTCCTCGTCGTGGGCTGTGACGATGGTGATCTTGCCCATGGTCCCGGTTTCACCACCGACCACGTCGGAAACGGCGTGGGCTGCGTTGACGACGATGTTGAGGATGACCTGGTTGATCTCGTCCGGATAGCAGGGAACCATCGGCATGTCCTCTGCGAGCTGGGTCTCGACGGTGGCCACGTACTTCCACTCGTTGCGAGCCACCGTCAGGGTGTTCTCGATGCTTCTGTTGAGGTCCACGTCCTGGCGCTCCTGACTGGAGGGGTGGGAGACTTCTTTCATCGCCCGCACGATCTTTGCTACGCGCGCCACACCGTCGAGGGTCTGGTCAATGGCGCGCGGAACCTCTTCATGGAGATAGTCGATCTTGGCCTTGCGCAGGCTGCGTTTGAGCGTGGCCGCCAGGTCTTCGGAGAGCTCTGGAGCACTTTGACTCACGGCTTTCGCTGCCTGGAGCACTGGGGTCAGCATGGTGAAGGCACGCTGCAAAAAGGCCACGTTGTCGCCGACAAATTGGATCGGGGTATTGATCTCGTGGGCGATTCCTGCGGCAAGCTGGCCGATCGATTCGAGCTTCTCCGCGTGACCGACTTCCATTTGAAGTTGCTCTCGGCGCTCGGCGGCCTCCTTGGCATGCTGCAGCTCGACCCGTCGCTCGACCTCCTCGGCGGCCAGGCGGCTCGCTTCGGTCAGCAGGTCACGGATCTCGGTCTGGCTGCGGCAGACCATGACGTATCCCTGTCGGTTCCCCTCTTCGTTCACCATCACGGACAGGGTGACGCTCAGGGGAACGTACTGACCTTTCGCCGACTTGAACACAACCTGCAGCCACGTGGGCTGTCCGCCCCGAATGGTGTCTTCGATGCCGAGCAGGGCAAGCAGCTCCGTTTCTGAAAGGAAATCGCCAAAGGCCGCACCCACAAGGGTCTCTGGATCGGCCTCAAGGGTCCGACACATCGCGACGTTCGCGTACTGAATGGTGCTTGTATCACTCAGTACCAAGATCCCGTCCGCGATGCAGTCTAGTATGCGTTCTTTCACTTCTAGCGGCTCGCCAAGCCTGGCTGTGCTCTGTGACAGACGTGCTGCTTGTTACTCGGCCGGCACTCGCAGAAATTGAATAGGTCGCCAGTAGTGGCCTCTCCGGTGTATGGGTGTAGTTGAGGACTACGGGAGGTGAATAGGTGATGGAGGCGTCGCTCCGTGCGCTGGTCGTGGACGATTCAGAGTTTTCTCGGGTACTGGTACGCCGGTGCCTGGAGGGCTTGGGAATCGAGGTCGTCGTGGCGGAAAACGGCATGAAGGGAATCGAGGTGGCCTCCGTGAGCACCTTTCACGTGATCCTTGCCGACGTGAACATGCCTTTCGTTGACGGCATTGAAATGTTGAAAACGATGCGTTCCCTTCCGGGATACGAATCGGTGCCCTTCGTCGTGATTACGGCCGAAACGTCGTCCGAGGCGGTGGCGGGCGCCAATGAGCTGGGGATCAAGGCATGGATGGCAAAACCCATCCAGCCCAGAATGCTCGCCAAGGCGGTGGAGCGGCTACTCGCTGAACGCCTTCTCGATTAGCGGGGGGCGCTGTTCCAAGCCGGTGGTCGGCCATGGCTATTGTCGTGCGCACGGGCTACAAAGCGCCGTATGCGACGTGTAGGGACGGTACAGGTTCTCCTTGTGCTCGGCTTGCTCGGCTGTGACGAGCGTGGGGTACGATCCCCCCCGCCCCCTGCTTCCACCGACCATGGGAACGAAGAGTCCAGGCGCGACAACACCAATAGGCCTGGGGTCCCTGCGGCCCCTGGGTCGTGGGCCGGCGTGGAGGACGAGTACCGCGCCGTGGCCTCGCAGATCATCGAGGCCAGCCTTGGCAGCGGCCGCGCCCACGGCCTGCTGACGGAGTTGTGCGACGACATCGGGGCTCGGTTGAGCGGCTCCCCCTCGCTCGACCGGGCGCTGGTCTGGGCTCGCGATGCCCTGCGCGAGGCGGGCCATGCGGGCGTCGCGATCGAGAAGGTGATGGTTCCCAGGTGGGTGCGCGGTCAAGAATCGCTTACCTTGCTCGCACCCCGTCGGCGTTCCATGCGGCTGCTGGGTCTGGGCAACTCGGTGGGTACGCCTGCCGAGGGCGTGCGCGCACCGGTCATGGTAGTGGACTCGATGGCCGACTTGGAGCAGCGGCGGCGACAGGCCAAGGGCAAGGTCGTCCTGTTCAACGTTCCCATGCCCGCCTACGACACCGAAACCCGCGACCCTGGCTATGGTAGCGTAGTGGGCGTTCGCGTCCAGGGAGCGAGTCTGGCCGCCGCACACGGTGCGGTGGCTGCCCTGGTCCGTTCGTTGACAGCCACCAGCTTGAGCACCCCCCATACCGGTACCCTGCGGTACGACGAGGACAAGCCGCGCAT
>JAPPOR010000833.1 GCA_028817905.1 Myxococcales bacterium | reverse complement strand
AGGGCGCCCCCTCTACGCGGACGGGGGGTACTTGGCGAGTTTGCGCTGCAGAGAACGCCGGTGGATCTTGAGGACGCGGGCGGCGCGGGAGATGTTGCCACCGCAGTCCGATAGCACTCGATTGATGTGTTCCCACTCGACTCGTGCCAGCGACAACGGATCGTAGCTGGGCTCCAGATCGGCCTCACTGGGCCGTTCCGCATAGTTGCGGCTGAAGGCCTGCAGGATCTCGTCCATTTCGGCCGGCTTGGTCAGATAGTGTACCGCACCGAGACGCATCGCATCGAGGGCCGTGGCAATGCTGCCGTAGGCAGTGAGCACAATGATTTTGGTGGTTTCGTCGATTCCGTGGAGCTCACGGACCACCTCGAGTCCAGACATCCCGGGCATGCGAAGGTCGACTAGTGCGAGCTCAGGGCTTTCAGCCCTGGCCCGGCCGAGACCCTGCTCACCGTCGGGCGCACCGCTCGCCTCGAAGCCACGGTCTTCGAACGCACGAACGAGGCGCTCACGATAGACATCGTCGTCCTCGATGATCAGGATGCTCTGGCGGTCCACGTCGGCTTCAGTCACGGGGTCCATCATGTCTGTTTCCGTGCAACCATCCGATTGGCAAAGTCTGTTCTGAAGTGGGCAAAAAAGCCAACGGAAGGCCGGGAACGCACCCCGGGCGATTCCGGATCATGTGCAGCTAGCATGTCGGGGCACACGAGTCGACGTTGGCCACAGCCCAGAATTGTTGGCTAGACCAGGATGCGGCGGGCGTTGCGGGCCGCGACGCCTTCGTCTTGGCCGAAGTTCAGCTTCCCCGGAATGCCCTTGCTGGCCTGGACGGCGGGCCGCCCGCGTACCTCTGCCATCCAGCGCTGCAGGTGGTCCAGGCCATCCACATCAATGCCGGACCAGCGGTAGCTTGCGACCCAAGGGTAGGTGGCCATGTCGGCGATGGAGTAGTCTCCCGCCAGATAGGGCACCTCGCGAAGTCGCCCGTCCAGCACCTCGAACAACCGCCGGCACTCGCGATGGTAGCGCCCGATTGCGTAGGGGATCTTCTCGTCGGCGTAGCGAAAGAAGACATTGGCCTGCCCCATCATGGGACCGACTCCGCCCATCTGGAACATCAGCCATTGCAGGACCCGCGACCGGCCCTTGTCGTCACTCGGCAGGAAGCGACCCGCCCGCTCGGCCAGATACATCAGGATGGCACCGGACTCAAACACCACGAAGGCCTCATTGCCGTGGTCGACGATCGTGGGGATGCGACCGTTTGGGTTCAGTGCCAGGTAGGCAGGGTCGCGTTGCTCCAGGCGCTGGAGGCTGATGGGCTTGACGGTGTAGTCCAGCTCCATCTCCTCCAGCGCAATCGCTACCTTGCGCCCGTTCGGGGTGTCGGATGTGTAGAAGTCGATCATGGGGCTCCACCGTGCATGATGCGCTCGCCGGCCCATCAAGTCGCACCAAGGCTCACCCTATCACCAAGTCGCGAGTGGATCGCCTAGCGATTCGGCTCTACAGGGCGAAAGTCCTGTGCAGTCGAGCACCAAGCGGGGCGGCGTCGAAGTCACGAATGAGCCTGCGCAGCTTGGCCTACTGCTGAAACTCGGGCAGGTAGCTCCGCAGGTACACGCGGGGGTCAGGAAGTCCCTGGTCCGACAGGTACTGCACGGCGCTTTGCTGCATTTCCAAGCCGTCCTGACCACCCAACAGGACTCCGAGGGCGTGCTTGGCCCGTTCCCGATCGAGCTGCCTGTCTGCCAGCGAGTGGGACCGCTCGAGGTGCTTGTGGGCCGCCGGGCGGTCCCCGGCGAGCAAGGCGAGTCGGGCCCGTGCGAGCTCGGCGAAGGAACCGGCAACCCCCCGAAGGGGACTCTTGTCCAGGGAATCGATTTCGACCTTCAGCTTCGCTACGGGCAGCGAACGTCCTTTGCGGTGCATCGCCACATGCTGATTGAGTAGCAGCTGGATTCGCGCCCCATGGACCAACACGCGAATGAACGCCGCGTGACGGATCGGAGACTTGAGGAAGCGGGGCCAGTCCTCCTGGAGACACGCAAGCCCCCACTCGTGACGCCCGGTCGCGCACGCTGCGAAGCATACCGAGGTGATGTGCAGCGCGTGGTACATGCCGAAGCCGTTCTTTGGAAGTTGCGCTCGCTGCTGTCGCAGCTGCGCCAGGGCCTCGTCCCCCCTGTCGTAGGAGAGCAGGTAGTTGACCTCGTTCGGAGAGAGATAGAGGCGTGCGGCCCGATTGTCCGTCGCGTTGACTTCCCGGAGGGCGGCTTGCAGGATCGCCTCGGAAGCGCGGAACTCCGCTAGGTAGTAGTGGGCACCGATGCGGATGGAGGTAACTCCCAGGGCAATGTAGTAGCCACCGTAGGTTTGGCTCGCCTCGGGAAGTCGATAGAGTCGTTCGGCGTCCTGCGCCGGGCCAATCGCGTCCTGAGACCGTCCGACGGTCCAGTACACAAGGGCTCGTGCCGCCATGGCCAGGCCACGGGCACTCGGCGAGTCGACTTCCTCAGCAAGCTCATCGATATGGACCAGGAGGGCTTCCGCTCGCTGGAGGCCGCGGTCTGTGCCGGTTGCCGACGCCACGCTGCATAGGCCGCACAGCGCTTCCATGATTCGCCGTGGCTCGCCTGCGTCGAGCGCCCAGCGCGCCTGGCGCATCAAGAGTAGCGCAGCGCGCAAGGGGTCGATCAGCATGAGCTCGTGCCGCAGGGCGGCGACCAGGTCGTTTCTCTCAAGTAGCGCTGCCGGCGTCTCTGCAGCGCTCCGCTTCTTGTAGCCCAAGCCTCTCAGGGCCAAACGGCCGCGTTCCCAGACCAATGCGGCCATCAACCTGCCCTCTGTCTCGGGTAGGCCCATCCCAGTATCGTTCAGCAGCGCCCTGAGCAGTGCTTCGCCCTCTTCGAAGCGGCCGCTGCGCAGAAAATGTGACGTGGCAAAGCGGCGCAGCTGTAGTGCTTCGCCCGCATCGGCGAGTTCGGCTGCTCGCAAATACATCTCAGCCGCGCTTGCCCCGCGCCCACACCAGGCGAGTGCGTCAGCGAGCTTGCGTAGAATCATTTTGGTGCGCTGAGAACGCCTATCGTCGCTCGTGCTGATGGCGTCCATGGGAGCGCACCGGTGACCAGCCAAGTCCAAACAGCAGGCGTACAGGCCGGCTGCGCGTTCAAATGCCAGCGCGGAAGTCGCCCGGTCGGCAGCCACGAGGCCATATCGCAGGGCGGCAACCCGTTCTCCCGCTGCCAAGGCCAGGGTGTGAAGAAGGCCCGGATCGCTTCGCTCGTGGTACTCCAGTGCTTGGAGCAACGCGCCGTGCACGCGCTGGCTGTCGGGGGTGCTGAGACTGCTCACCACGTGCTCGCGAATGCGATCGTGGTACACTTCCAGATAGCGGTCTCCCGCGATCGTTCGCGACCGCACCAACTGCAGGCGGCGTAGGGTGTGAACATGTTCGCGCCCGCCCTTCCCGATGTCCGCGGCGCGCAGCGCCAACCTGAGCCGTATCGGGCCGCCAGCCACCGCGAGAATCTCCAACAGTCGGCCTGCCCCCTCGGGAAGCATCGCGGAGGTCAGAGCCACGAGGTTGCCGACCGACACATCGAAGTCGGTTTCTCCCTGTTGCAGCTTGGCACGCGCGAGCGTGGTGAGCTGTTCGGCTAGGAACGGGCTGCCATCGGCCTCGCGCACGATCTGCGCTACCAGTTGTCCCTGGCTCTCGGCCCATGGGCCCATCCGGCCGACGCATAGCGACCCGAGATTCTCCTCGTCCAGGGCAGGGAGCCGAATGTGCTCTCCGGGCTGTTCGCCCACGTCCGCGCCCAACAGAAAGCGCAGGCACTCGCTTGTGGCAACCTCGTCGCTCCGGTAGCTGAGAAGCAGCATGATCGGTAGCTCTCGCCCTTCTGCCATCCAATCCTTCAGGATGCGGGCGCTATCGAGGTCGCCCCACTGCAGGTCGTCCACCCAGATAACGACATCGTTGCGGTCCGACAGCCGAGCAAACAGCTCCCGCAGGGCAGCTTCTGCCCGCAGGCGATCGCTGGACTCGTTGCCATCGTGTGGCCGGATCGAGAGCAAGTGCTGCACCGCCCGAAGGCGCTGCAGGACGGGAAACAATCTCGACAAGGCGTCGATCCCGGTGGGGAGCAGATGACTGACCACAACGTCGGGCAGCGTGACCAGGTGCCGAGCCAAAGCATCGATGACGCTGTCCAAGGCTTTGAAGGGCATCGCCTCGCGCTCGTAGCAGCAGCCGCGTAGAACCAACACATTGTCTACCTCGCCAGGTCGCACTGCAGATTCGACCCGTTCGAGGAAATGCTCTACAAGCGCGGACTTGCCGGAGCCGGAGATTCCCGAAAGGTGCACGACCGCCGGCTCACCTCCCTCCACGCGTTCGAGTGCGTTCCACAGCTGATCGGCCTCTTCGACCCGTCCGAAGAAAGGATTCGCGTTCTTGTGCGAGCGGAGGTCGGTCTGGTAGGTCGCCGTATCGGTCTGCGTGTGATCCTCGCTCTGATGCGAAGCGTCCGGATCGAGGATCGCCAGAACATCAGCAGCATCCGGGCGCTCCTGAGGATTGCGAGCTAGCAGTGCCGAGCACAACTCGTCCAAGTGCGCAGGGACGCTTGGATTGCGGTCGCGCGGACGAGGCGCCACCTGCTCGCGCTTGGCAATCACGAGGTCGAAGACGCCACCGTCGAATGGCAGGGTCCCGGTGAGCGCCTCGAACAGCATAACCCCGTAGGCGTACCAATCGCACTGCTCGGAGAGATCTCCGGGGTGCGTTTGCTCGGGCGCCATGTACGCTGGCGTACCCGCCGCCGATCCCTCTTCCGTCAGAGCGCCCGGCTGCTCGCTCAGATCGCGCACGAGGCCAAAGTCCAGGACCACCACGCGGCCAGCCGAAACCATCACATTGCTGGGCTTCAGGTCGCGATGCAGCATACCAGCCCCGTGAAGAGCCTGAATGCCCCTTGCAAGCTGGCGGAACGTGCTGATCAACTCGTTCATCGTCGCGCCTACATGCGGGACGCTTGTCATGCGGTCGCTGGAAACGTCTTTCGTGACGACCCCCAGGTGCTCCATGAGGGTCTTTCCTGCCACGTATTCCATCGCGATGAACCACCCGTCCTCCGCGCGGCCGAGCTCGTACAGCTTGACCAGGTTCGGGTGACTGATGTCTGCAAGCGAGCGGAACTCCCGCTTGAGGCGGAGAATAGCCCTGCCGTCTACATTGAGGAGACGCTTGATGGCCACCTCGCAGCCGGTGTCCAGGTCGCGAGCCAGATAGACCACGCCCATGGCGCCTTCCCCTAGGACCGCCCCTCGCTCGTAGTGGCCCGACCTGTGTTCAAGAGCACCCCGACGCGGATTCTCGATAGACTGCGCCCGGGAGGTAGACTCAGATGCTGCGACCTGCGGCTTGGGCACGCGTGCCCTGGCCCGCGTACCGGTGAAACCCTCTTTCGTTTCCCTCGCCGAGGAACGGTCAACGTTGCGCCGCTTGGATTGCTCCGTGCAGGCGTCCGAGGTGTCGCATGTTGGGCGAACGCTAGGACTCCCCACGCCCATCTCCCCGGTCTAGCATCGCGGTGCCCGGCACTGGCGCAACCATCGTCCCCAATCGTCGCATGCCTTCTGTAGGAGCCTCAATGTGGGGGGCATGTCAGTGCGGGTACGACGCCTGAGTCGAAATCATCGACGCGCCTGCGGAGGCAGGGGTCAGGCGGCACCCGATCTGGAAGGCGAGCAGGTGCGCGTAGGTAGGGGAAAACCTAGCACCGCATCCATCACCAAACCACGCGCCCTCGCACAACTGCTCGACTCCTCAGGGCTCTCGCTTCAGTCGAGAATACAGCGAGTATTCCCTCCTTCACCGAAAGCCCTGCGAAGCCGATCACTTGCACGAGCATCACGTGCCTTGGTGATGGATGCGGGCTAGCGCGTGCCACGGCGATCACCTTGGTTTGCGATGGACCGAGGACTCGGGAGGTGGTAAGCGCCGCCGGTTCGCGGTCTTCCCTGTGCTCTGTGGCGACCTCACGGGATCGGTCCGCGGCGTTGTCCGCGTGCGGCCCCCGTGCTACTCGGGCTGTGCCATTTCGTCGAACTCGGGCTTGGTCCAGAGGGGGGCATGGGGCGTCGTCACCACCATAGGATCCGCTTGCGAGCTGGTGAACTATCCTGGCTCGCCCTGCTTCTGACATGGGGCTGCCACGACCTGGATGCACTCCGCGCCAGTCCCGAAGAAGAGCATCGGCAAGGGATTGGAACGGGACGCGACGGTGAGGTTGTCAGCGAGCAGGAGGACCCCGCTGCAGATCTGTCAGTGCAGGCTTCGACGGAAGCGGAAGGGAGCTGCGCTGCAGGTGCTTGCTGGTGGTCGGAGGACCCTTCGGACCCGTGCAAATCGGTCGGCTATCCGACGGCCGAGATGGCTCCCAGTCCGGATACGGAGGGGCCCGATGTCGATCCGATCTATCTTGGCTGGTCTCGGTTGTGGCTAGGCCAGGGGCCGATCGGTGCGGTTGGCAGCGAGGAATCGGACACGGAGGGGGAGCATTGGGCCCGCTTCGGTTTCGATCTCGATGGGAAATGTACCGCGAGCGGCGCCGGCTGCGAGCAGGAGGCCGTGCCTCCCGTGCCGTGCAAGCAGACCGGGGCCGAGCTGCCGTACGACGGCGATGCCTGTCGCGACAACACCTTCGCTCGCTATCAACCGCTTGTGGCCCAGACCCCGGACCTGGGCGATGTGTATGGGCTGACAGAAGCGGCGCTCAACTGCTCGTTGCACCACGGTGACTACACGATGGTCACCCGCGTCAGCGAATACAATGGTGAGCTGGATGATCCGGAGGTGCGGGTGGACTACTATGCCTCGCCCGGGCTCGTGACTCGCCCGACGTTCTGGCAGTGCCCGATCGCGGATTTCGCCGAAAACTATACGCGCTGGAAGGCGACAGCACAGTGGTACATCGATCAAGCGGATCTGACCGCCGACGTCCGCACGTCGGGAACGTTGCCGGACTCGAGGCGGGTTGCGACCACCGCCTACGTGCGCGGCGGATACCTGGTGGCCCTGAGCGAGACCTTGGAACTGGGGCTTCCCGGAGACAATTCGGCGTTTCCGGGATGGGGAATGCGCGTGCAAGGCGCGATCCTGGTTGGAAAGCTGACCAAGGGGCGCGACGGGACCTGGTCGATGACGCATGGCCTGGTTTCTGGGCGTGCTCCGGGCGAAGATTTGGTCTTGTCTTTCAAGCAGCTGGGGTTGTGTCCTGGCGCATCGCGTGGGTCGATCTTTGACACGATCGAGCGGTACGTCCTGGAGGGGCTCGACCTGCCGGCAGATGGTATCGAGGATCTGGAGGCTGCTTGCGATGCCATGAGCGTGGGCGTCGGCTTCGAGGCCCACCAGATCACGCCGGGTCCGGCCACTGAGGTGAATCCGCGGGTGAACTGCTGCCTCCCGGAGCACGCCACCAGCCCGAGTTGCCCCATCGGTTGCGGCGACGGCCGAGTGGCGGGTGCAGAGAAATGCGACACCGCGATTTCAGACGGCGAGCAGGGGGCTTGCCCAAGTGATTGCGGCACGGACGACCCATGTAGACCGGAGATGCTGGTGGGGGAGGGCTGCCAGGCGGAGTGTGTCGCGTTGGAGATCACCGCACCTCAGGATGACGACGGCTGCTGTCCCGCCGAAGCCGGTGCGACGGCTGCCAACGATAGCGACTGTGAGAGCGTGTGTGGAAACGGCGCTGTCGAGCCGAACGAGACCTGCGATCCTCCGGGCTCGTGTCCAACGGAGACCTCCTGCGGGAACACCGACGTTTGTTCCAGCGTTTCGGTGACTGGCGACCCGGCCATGTGCAATTCGGTTTGTGAGTTCACGCAAAAGACCGCCTGCGAGGCCGACGACATGTGCTGTCCGCCTGGCTGCGACTACGCGCAGGACAACGATTGCCCCAACCC
>JAPPOR010000702.1 GCA_028817905.1 Myxococcales bacterium | reverse complement strand
GGGCTTCGCGATGAAGCGTATCCCCTGCCCGCCCTGCGCGGGGTCGGGCTCGGCACGGGAGCCCCCGGCCTGAAACCAAGGGGGAACGTCACGTACGCGCGAGGTACTTCTTGAGTGCCTCGAGCGTGCTCTCCCAACCGTGCACATGGTTGTCGCGGTGTTCCTTTTCCGCGAAGGTGCGCTGTTCGAGCCGGACGCGCGTCCGCCCGCCCAGGTCACTCAAGGTCACGGTAACCAGGGTCTCGTGCCCGGGCCCCTGTTCGTACTGCCAGGCCCAGGTAAACGCCAACCGGGTGGGCGCTTCGATCGTCTTGTACACGCCCTTGACAACGTGTTCGTTGCCGTTGGGCGCGCGCATGATGGTCTTCCACGCGCCGCCCTCGCGCACGTCCATCTCGCAGACCGGCACGGTCATGTCTTCAGGGCCCCACCACTTGGGCAGCTGCTCCGGGTCGACAAAGGCGTCGAACACGGCCTGGATGGGCGCCTCGAACTCCCGTTCGACAATGAGCTCGCGATCCTGGCTGCGGTGGCTTTCATGGGTCTGGGTCTGCGTCATGGTTTCTCCTTGGGTTTGGATGTCGCGCGCCGTGGTTTCTTGGCCTTCCGGCGTTCGCCATGCGTCCCGCGCTGGGCGCGGCGCGTGAGGTGGGCATCGAGCCGATCGAAGCTCTGCTCCCAAAAGGGTCGGTAGCGCTCCAGCCAGTTGGACGCTTCGTGCAAGGGCCCGGCAGAAAGCGAGCACCGGCGCCACTGGGCGTCCTTTTGGCGGGCGATCAGCCCGGCATCCGACAGCACGCGCAGATGGCGCGAGACCGCCGGCAATGAGATGTCGAACGGCTCGGCCAGCTCACCGACCGAAGCGGGACCTGTGGCCAAGCGCACAAGAATTGCCCTCCGCGTGGGATCGGCGAGCGCCGCGAACGTGTGACTGAGAGCATCCGTTTGCATTTAGCTAACTCGTTAATTAACGAATGGTTTAAATAAGTCAAGCCTGAAGAGGAGGTCACGACCCCCGCGCAGCAGAGCTGCCGGGAGCCGGCGATTGGCGAGTCGGCTCAAACGGGAGACCACCCCTCCCCCGCGGACGCCAGCCGCACGCCCCGCTTGGCTTCCCCGCTTGGATTCCCGCTTGGCTCCCGGTTTTGGACAGCCCCAAGGGCTTGTCTGATGGCAGTTGACGCACGCGGCCAAAACCCCGTATCTGGTTGTTCCACCGGAGGCCACAATTTCCATGACGAACCCCCACATCGCTTCAACCGTCGCAGGTCAGCTCCAGGGGCACACCGATCAGCGCAACGCCAACGTGATCGAGTTTCGCGGGGTTCGCTACGGCGAGTCCACCGCAGGCACCCAGCGGTTCAAGGCGCCCGTTCCCGTGCAGGCCTGGCAAGGCATCCGGACGGCCGACGCCTTCGGTTCCGTGTGCCCGCAGTCAGGCAAAGTGGGTTCCTACACGGTGGACCACAAGAAGTTGCCACAGAGCGAAGACTGCCTGTTCTTGAACGTGTGGACGCCCGCCCTCGAAGGCAAACGCCCGGTGATGGTATGGCTTCACGGGCGCGGCTTCGCGCAGGGTGCCGGCTCGGAACCGCTGTATGACGGCGCGGCGCTCGCGGAGCGAGGAGACGTGGTGGTGGTCACCATCAACCATCGGCTCAACGTGTTCGGCTACCTGCACCTCCAAGAGGTCGGTGGCCCGGAGTACGCCGGCTCCGGCATGGTCGGTATGCTCGATGCCGAGCTCGCACTGCGCTGGGTGCGCGACAATATCGCCTCCTTTGGCGGCGACCCGGGCAACGTCACGATCTTCGGCGAGTCGGGTGGTGGCCTGAAGGTGAGCACACTGCTCGCCATGCCATCGGCCAAGGGCCTGTTCCACCGGGCGATCATTCAAAGCGGACCCAGCATTCGTGCTATCTCCGCGCGACGGGGGGCGGCCAATGCGCGTGCGCTCATGGACAAGCTGGCAGTGGCCGATGTCGCCGGACTTCAAGCCGTGCCGGCAGACAAACTGCGCCAGGCCGCAGAATCCCTCCGAATTCAGCTGGCTCCGGTAGTGAATGGAGAGCATCTGCAAGCCCACCCATACGATCCCGTTCCCGCGCCCAGTGCGCTGGACGTGCCCATCATGATTGGCGCATGCCGGGACGAGGCCGCGCTGTTTCTTGCCAGCGACCCCAAGCAGGGCAAGCTGACCGAAGCAGAGCTACGCGAACGTGCCGAGCGCATTCTCGGCGACCGACGGGACGAAGTGCTCGAGGCCTTTGCCGCGTCGCGCCCCGGCGCTTCCCCTTGGGATCTGTTCGTGGCGATCTCAAGCCAGCGCTTCTATCACGGCTCGCACATGCTCGCCGAACGGCAGGCCAAGGCCACCGACACACCCATCTGGATGTACAGCTTCGACTTCGATGGAGCCAGCCCGCTTGGCCCCGCACACGGCATGGAGATCCAATACGTTTACAACCACGCTAGCCGGAACCAGCCCGGTGACGAGGCTGTCGTACAAGTCGAGACCGCCGTCAGCGGGGCCTGGATCGCGTTCGCCCGCACAGGCAACCCCAACCACGCGACGATCCCGGATTGGCCGTCCTACTCGACCGAAACGCGCGCCATAATGGTGTTCGACGCTCCAAGTCACGTGGTCAATGACTTGCGCGCAGAAGAGCGCAAGGCGTTCGCCCAGGTAGACTTGCGTCGCTCCCGAGCCGTCCGCGCAAGGGCCTGAACCCGCTAGCTAGCAACCAGCTAACTACCCGGGATGCTCGACGCGAATCATCTCGATCGAGCCGCTGTTCTTCTGCATGGCGCGTGGGTGGTATCCGTCCGCCAAACAGAGGAACAGGGTACGCCCGTCCGGGCCTCCAAGCGCGCACGCGTAGCAGCCGCGTCCCGTCGAGATCACGTCCGTGACTTCGCCCCCCTCCCGGACGCGCAAGCACGCCCTTCCCCTGGCATCCGCGACCCATATCGAGCCTGTGCGGTCGAGGCAGATCCCGTCGGGCGCACGCCCCGGTAGCTCGGCAAACGTCCGCCTACCGGAGAGGCCGCCATCGGCCGCAACATCGAAGGCCGTCAGCCGCTCTCCAAAGGTCTCGGCCACAACCAGCGTAGCGCCGTCCGCACTGACCACGACGCCGTTGGGAAAAAGCAAATCGGGCGCAGCTTCCTCCGCAGACCCGTCGGGTCGCACCAGCAAGAGCGAGGCTGGTTTGGGCCTCAGCGGCTGGTCCAGCAAACTGAATCCCATGTGGCCCACGTAGGCGTTGCCCCTGGCATCGACGGCCATGTCGTTGCAGGGAAACGCAGCGAAGTCGCTGAGGTCGGCGTGTTCACGTACCTGGTCGCCTTCCAGGCGAAGCACGCGATGGTCCTCCATCGACACGACCAACAGGCTACCGTCCGGCAGCCAGCCCAGGCCGGAAGGTCTTGCCGGTACCTCGAGCACTTCGGTGACTCCGCCGACCATGTCGACGGCGCGCACCACGCGCCGACCGAAGTCGGAAAACCACAACCGCCCACCATGCCAACGCGGGCCCTCCGAAAAGCCCAGGCCGCCTATCAGACAAGTCGAGTCCATATCCAGCCAGGCTACCACCACCGGTTACCCGCGGAAACGGCACATGACGGTACACCCCGTGGCCGCTCCAAGCGGGACCCCTTTGCTCAAACTTCCCTTCGGGAAGCTCCAGGCCAGGTTCTCTTTCTCCGCGGGAGGGGAGAGCGCCACGCGGCACTCTGCCCCCGCCCGCCAAGGCGAGCGCCATAGGCGCGACCCGCGGACTGGGGGACAGGCGGGTGTACATAGGGCGGCCTTGCCGCAGCGGAAAGGGCACGTGCCCTTTCCCGGATGAGAACCAGCTAGCGCGAACGAAGGATGCGTGCCGGTACACCAGCGACGATACAACCGTCGGGCACATCGCTGGTCACAACCGAACCCGCGCCGACTTGCGCCCCGACCCCAATGCGGACCCCGGGAAGCACGATCGCCCCAACACCCAGATCCGCTCCGTCACCGATCACCACCTCGGCGAACTCGACCGGGGCATCGATGATGGGAGTGGTGCCGGCCACTTCGGCGTGTGAAGACGTGATGATCCGAACGCCCGGCCCGATTCCAACCCGCGCGCCGATCGTGAGGCCGCCAGCGCTATGCAGAAAGCACTGCTGACCGATCCAGGTCTCGTCCCCGATCCGCATGTGGCTCCGGTAGTAGCCCTTGAGGATGGCCTGGTGTCCGACGTACACGTTGCGACCAAGCTCAATGTTTTCCGGATGGAAGACCAGTGCACCCTGCTCGAACACACAGGCCTCCCCACAGCGAGCGAAGTCCCCCGGGCGAAACGCTCCCGTGCCGTGCGTGCGGTTGCGCATCATCTCAGGATAGCCTGCCCGCGCCCACACCGATAGCGTCTAGCCCGCGTAGCCGCGCAGTCACGGGGCGGAGCTCCTGTCCCGGGCGCCTCCGAGCCCAACTTGTGATAAGGGGCGAACATGATCGAGCTGGTTGTTACCCACCCCGGAGGGGCCCACAAGGATGATCTGCTGGCGGTTTGTGTGCTGATCGCCGAGCACGGCGTGCCGGTGGCGCGGCGGGAGCCGACCACCGAGGAACTTGCGAACCCGCGCGTAGCGGTGGTGGATGTGGGCGGTGAGCACGCACCCGAGCGCATGAACTTCGATCACCACCACTTCCCGCGCGAGCACGCGCCGACCTGCGCCCTCAGCCTGGTCCTGGACCACATGGGGCTATATAGGGATGCGCTGCAGCTGTGCGACTGGCTGGAGCCGGCCGAGTGGTTTGACTCCCGCGGGCCGGTCAAGACGGCGGAGTGGCTGCAAGTGCCTCGACGGGCCGTCTCGCAGCTCAACTCACCCATCGACGTGACGCTCCTGCGGCGTTTTGCAGCGAAAGGCGAACTCTCGGCGGGTGACCCGCTCTACGAGTACATGCGTTTCGTGGGGCTGGACCTGCTGGAGTACCTGCGCGTGGCACGCACGCACATGGACTTCGTGGCGGCGCATGCCGAGCGCTGGTCGATCGAACACGCGGGAGACGTCATCGAAGCGGTCTTTCTCCCGCGGACCGAGCCACCGGCCGAAGAGCCGAGCAGCGCGGTGGCCAACTATGTGCGCGATCGGGGCCTAGAAGAGGTGGTAGCCGCCCTGGTGTACCCGGACCGGCGTGGCGAGGGCTATGGCCTCAGCCGCTACCAGGACCACCCCCAGCTGGACTTCGCGCGCGTGGCAGCCGAGCAGGACGTGCGCTTCGCACACAAGAGCGGCTTCATGTGTAAGACCTCTGCCACAGACCCTGCTCGGCTGCGCGCCCTGATCGCAGCGGCCTGGATGGCAAAGAACTAGGTCATGAAGGCGATCGTATACCGGGAATACGGTGCCCCCGATGTACTGCGACTGGAAGCCAGGCGCCCGAGGCCATGCAGCGCATGTGCGATGGGGAAATCATCGGCAAGGCGGTCATCCGGATCATAGTTGCTCGGGCCGGCTCGCACTGGACAGCCCCAAGCGCGTCAAGTCTGGGCGGCCGATTGTAGTGGAAGTGACATCGTGATCCCGCTCGGCCGTCCCCACCGATGGAGGGCGGTACGACGGAGCGGTGGATCCTTGCCGTTTTCTGGTGCACCGGCCGACATCGGGGCAACGTTGCCCACAGCGCCGGTCGGCTGGGGCCGCGCGCCGGATCGGTGGAGGGTCGATGGAGGCTACAGAGCGATTGCACAAGGGAGTCCAGACGGCACGCGGGGTCGTGCGTCACTGGCTCAACGTACGGGTTGGCCCCCTGACCAGCGGGTCCGCGATGCCCCGCCCGCGACCTCCGGGCGGAAGACCGGATGCCCTCCGATGGACTTCAGCGCCCCGTTGGGATGAGGGGGTGGCACGCAGCCACAGCGGCGCACGCAACCGACTATCAGAAGTGATCGAGCGCGACCGGGCACTGCTCGAAGCACACGAACCCTGCGCACCATCAGATGAAACCTGCCCAGCACCCGGTGTCCCCGTCGCAGCGGGCTTCAATGCGCCACGAGATATCGATGAAGCCGTGATCATCACGAGCCCGCAGCCGAGTAGCCCCCCGATGCGCCTACCGGCAGGCCCACCAGCCCCGCCCACCGAGGCTGCACCAGCAGCCCAGACTTGCTCGCCCAGGGAGGCATCGGACACCCCAGCCGAAAGCACCCAGGGGACCCGCAGCCCGGGCACGGACGCATCGCCCATCGACCTGCCCTTCCGGACCCGTACCATGGCCCGCCTTCTGCTCTCGCAGGGCAAGCCGGAGCAGGCCCGCGCCATCTATGCCGAGCTGTGCGCGCGCGCGCCCGACGATGCGGAGCTGCGGGCCGAAGCCGAGCGGGCCAAGCCGGTCTGAAGAGGTCAAGATGGCGGAAGTCGAGATCAACGGGATTGCACACATCCAGCTGTCAGTCCGAAACATGGACGACAGTCGCGGGTTCTACCGTCGTCTGCTCGTCGATGCGTTCGGCATGACGGTCCAATACGATGCGCCGGACGTGTTCTACTGCATCGGGGCGCGTACCGGACTGCTGATTACACCCCGAGACCCGTCGTTGTCGGAGCCATTTCATCAACGCCGCGTCGGTCTGCACCACCTGTGCTTTCGCGCGCGCTCGCGCCAGGCTATCGACCGACTCCACGAGATGTTGGTCGCGATGGACGCAACCATCGTGCACCCGCCCGAAGACGGGCCCTGGGCGCCCGGCTACTACTCCATACTCTTCGAGGATCCCGACGGGATCCGCCTGGAAGCCAATTTCGTCCCGGGAAAAGGCAACCTCGCCGTGATCGAAGGCGCCCCTCTGACCCCTCCCACGTGAGGCTGCCCCCGGGGTTCACTCCTTCGGAGCCACGCGCGGGACGAGCAGATCGGGCGCGTAGCTCCCCGATCCGTATGCCTCGCAAAAGGCAGCGTCGTCGCCCTTGTACATCGGGTCCATGGCGACGACTCCGGGCCTGACGTCGGTCCACACGCCGCGCCAGCTGTTGCCATTGTGAACGGCAATCACCAGATCCAGACCCGGATGCATGATGATCATCTGCCCCCCCAACCCCTGCGCGCTGAAGCTCCCGACGTCATGTTCCTGATCACAAGAGCCAGCCCCACAGTCCGTGGCTCCCGAGCCCACATGCGGGTACTCGGACCAGTATGCCCTCGGAGCGCAGGAGTCGGTGGAATTCAGCCACGCCAACTGCCCATAGTTCCTGTTCGCATCCTCGTGGGCAGCGTGGGACATGCGATAGACCCAGCTGGGTTCCATAAAGGGCTCGCCGCCATACCACCCGTCATGCAGGAGCATGACGCCGACACGCCCCATGTCTTCCAGGGACCCCGTCCATCCGGTGCCGATCGTACTGCCCGGCCAGGACGAGTCTGTCATGCCCAACCGTTCGAAGACCTCCTGCCGCATGAACGCACGCTCTTCGGTTGGGACGGAATCCAGCTGCTCGACCGCAACCATCGACACATCCACAATGGCGCTGATCTCGCGAGTGCCCAGGGTGTCATAGGAGAAGTTCTTCGAACCGTGCGCCAGGTTGCTGTTGTAAGCCGTCATGGACATCACGTGACTCAACAGCGCCTCCCGGTTGATTTGATAGCCAGACGTGGAGATCCAGTCGGTCACCTTGTCTTCGTGTAGGATCGGACCCGTGCCTGGACCCGTGCGCTCCACGTCCTTGACCAGGTACGCCGCTCGGCCCGCCAGCACCCCCCCAAGCGTCTTGGTTGCCGAGTAGTTCTGGATACGCGTGTTGCCGCCTTGAATATGGCAGAGCTTGCCATAGCGGAAGACCGCAAGGTTCTGCGATCCACGAACCATGCTCGGATCGAACTTGCACTCCTCGGGAGTCCCCATCTCCCACGCTCCAGTGCCGGGGTCATGGTACTGGGAGTAGTCGGCTTCGACAGGCTGCATGCCGTCGGGCTGCATGCCGTCGGGCTGCATCCCATCGGGCTGCATGC
>JAPPOR010000168.1 GCA_028817905.1 Myxococcales bacterium | reverse complement strand
ATCGCGCAGGTCCTTTCAAGTGTGTCGAGATCCCCCGAGGAAGACCTAGGCCGCGTCGTCGGCCCTCGACGTTCGACTGGCTCAGTCAAGATCGCTACATTGGCCGGTGAACGCGCAGGTCGCAATAGCTCTGTTCAAGAAATGCTCTTCGAAGCCCAACGCGCCTGGGGTCGGCCGTGGCCCTGTACCAAGCCTTCTACTTCAACCCCTGCGAGTGACTTCACCCCTGCGAGTGACTTCACCCCTGCGAGTGACTTCACCCCTGCGAGCCACCTCCAGGGTACAGCGGTCACGCAATCATGCTGCGGGACAAGTGGTTTGTGGCGAGGGTCTTCGGTATTCGGAAACTCGCGCAACGTCACCTCCGCGGCATGGGAGAACGTTTCCAAACTTCCGAAAAACCGTCCCCAATCACCCGTTGCTCGCTGCCTGAGGTCTACAGGCGCTTGTCGTAGTACGCATTGCACACTGCGTGCCCGCGGTAGAACGATGGCTTGTCGCATGGAGCGAAGCCGAAGGCTTCGTAGAGCGCGACAGCCGATGACCAGGATTGTTGCGTCTCAAGAAACATCCGACGAGAGCCATCGGCGCGGGCGCGGGCGAGCAGCGCGTTCATGAGCCGCTTGCCATACCCGTGCCCACGGGCTTCGGCTACAGCCTGTTTGCGGTCTCCAGGCGGACCTCGAGCGCCTGCACACGCTTCACATGAGCTACGTGAGGGCCATGCAGGAGCCGATCGCGGCCTCCGCTCCCGCCGAGCGGGTGGGCCTGTACTGTGCGCAACTGCTCGATCTGGGTCGATAGCCCCGAACCTCGAGCCCACGGTTCTGGAGCCAGCGATGCGGAGGCAACAAGGGAGTCCACGCCCTTCGGCCAGACCTTGCCTGTGGATGCGAATCGAGGAGGGGCACGCAGCACCCGCGCGGGAGCGCAACGCGAGACCGTGCGACACTGCCAGTGAGGAGTCGGCCGATCAGATACGTTGCCAACGGCGCAGCAGCGCGAGCGCCGCCAGTACGAGGACGCCTGGCGCGCCACAGTCGCCGTGCGGCGCCGCATGGGTTGCGCAGCCCCCTCCGGCGGAGGGGTCGCTTGCGCCACTTCGTGGCGGTGCGGCCTTGCAGGGCATAGGCGCCTTGCCTTCGCCTTCCTCAGCGATCCTCGTCCAGATTCTCTTGGCCTCATCCACTTTCTGGCGGACCTCCGCGATGCTGTCTCCAAACACGCCCGTGGCGGCCCCTACCTCGAAGTATTCCTCCAGATAGTCGCCCCACGCCCTGGCTCCTGCTGGGTCGTTTCTCACCGGACAGCCTTCTTTGATCACAAAGATGGCGGAGGTGTGGGCGTTTACCGTCTGGTCATTGAGGGTCTTGGCAGCCAGCCACCCGCTCCGATCGACGGACACCGTCCAGGTGACGGTCTCAAGCGCACCGGTAATGGGGTGGGCACGGATCACTTCTCCATTTTGGATCAGTTGCAGCGTCGCATTGGCGGTCACGCTCCGGGCGGTGGCTTGGACCTCCACGGTGGGCTCGCTCGCAGCCAGCTCGACCTGTGCTCCGATGCGTGCGTCGTTGACTCTCAGGTCAAGAAAGTCTCGCTCTGCCAGGCCGATCTTTCGTTTTACGACCGTGCGCCCCGCGCGAACCGCTTGGATGAACGTCGCGTACGACAGCGGTTGGTCCCGTGGGAGAAAGAAGTCGCCCGTGTAGGCGCCGGCCGAGTCGTGGATGCACCCAAGGTCCGACGTTCCTAGGCCCGGTATCTGGAAGCCAGCATCAAACATCTGATACCACAACCACTCCCAGCCCTCGTTCAGGTACTCGGTTGCGTAGAAATCAACCCGAGCAAGAACCACATCCAGGGGAAGCTCGCGCTGCGGGCGCCATCCGGCAACGGTACGAACCCCCGCCGTCCAGGCGTGCCCATGGCCGTACCCAACCAGCCCACCCCCTGCTTGGATGAAGTCGTAGTTCGGCAGCAGATAATCCTGGCCCGGGTAGGCGGCGATATAGCTGCCGCCGCTTTCAACGAAGATGTCGGTTCTCGAGGCGTTCAGGAAGTCCATGTGTCCATGCCAATCCCCTGGCAGGCCGGATATCTCCACATCCCAATGCAGGATGAAGTGCTCCTCGGAGACGGGGTCGTCCTGTTGACCACGCAGCTTCGGCGCGTCCCGGTTGAGCGGTTCGCCACCACTCCAGGCCAACGCGCTGCCAATGTTGACGCCCCCCGCTTTCATGAGCTCGAGGATCTCGCTCGAAGATCGGTCATCGTTCTTGCAGCCATTGGCATGCAGATGGATGTCCGAGGTGTACCAGGTGTCGCCATCCACCTGCAGCTGCGCCTGCGCTGGGCCCGAGACGGCCACCGCCTGGCCCGCACATGCGGCCACGTGCAGAAGCCAGGTCCACTTCTGTGTTCCTGCCCCTCGTGTGTGGTGTTTTCTCATGCCAACATTCCCGAGGTATGCTTGTCGCAGGGCTATTGACCGCCTTAGCATACCCAGGCTGGCGGAAGCCCGCGAATCTGCGATAACTGCGGGTCGGAGTGCGCGAAGCCGGACACGGCGGCCTTTCCCTTCGATTCACCGGAGTTCAACAAAGTGACGACAAGTGTTCTGGGCTAGCAAGATCGGGCGAGCTACCTGGCTGCATTGTGGTCGGCTATTGGTGGTTCTTGCGCAGGTCGCACTTTCGAGCGAGTTGGTCGCGGCCCACGCGCCCCCAAAGGGCGCGAGCATTCTCAAGGACGAGGACGGCCGTGTCGCAGTGATCGTGACCAACCGCGGCCTGATCTTTCGGGACCCGGAAGCCGCCACGTTTCGCCTGCTTTGTGTGGAGGCGCTCGGCATTGATGCTACCCAGGTCCCGCGCGTGGCTCTCCTGGGCGGTGGGCGACTGCTTGCCGGCACCAGGCACGGCTTGCTCGCGAGTGACGATGGCGGATGCGTTTGGGAGCCGGTGGCGGCTTTGGCGGGTACCGCGGTTTCCGACCTTGTGGTGGCTCCCGGTGCGGGCGAGACCATCTACGCGACCGCGTTCGGGAACGGGGGCAGTGGCATCCATGTCTCCCATGACGGTGGGAGGGAGTTTGAGTCTCTAGTCGCGCTTCCGGAAACCGATCTACTGAACTCCATCGTGGTATCGCCAAGCGACAGGACTCGGATCTACGCCGCCGGCATGGACATCAGCGGCGCCAGCGTGGCGCCGTTCTTGTTGCGGAGCATGGACGGCGGTGGGAGCTGGGACCGCCTCCCGTTGCCCAAGCAGGACTTGGACTACCGCCTGCTCGTGCGGGCGGTGGACCCGGCCAACCCGGATGGCATCCTGGTCAGCAGCGAGGCACTCTCTGTGCTGGATGACCCGTCGCGCCTGGTGCGAAGCACCGATGCCGGTGACACGTTCGTGCAAGTGTTGCAGGACGTCAACATCACGGACGCTGGATACCACTCCGACGGCCGCCTGTGGGCGACCTCTGGCAATGGCCTGTTTGAGTCACCGTCACCTCAGGGCGGTGGGGAGCTCGCGCTCGTTTGGGACATGGCGGGCGCCAGCTGTGGCCTCGCGGACGGAGACGGACTCTACGTATGCGGCTCCTACCGGAAGCGCGAGCTGGTGGTTCCCGGGGTCGGTCTGCGCAACGCCGCGACCAAGATGGCTGTCGACCCCTGGATGCTCTTCACCGACGTGGACATGCCGCTTTCCTGCGATCCGGCTGGCGCTACCCATGCGACGTGCGAGGCGCCCTGGCGCGACTGGACTATCGAGCAGCTCGGCGTGAACTGGGGGACGTCGAATGGCAACGGTAGCCTCCCTCCGGATGCCGCGATGGGGCCCTACCCCGATGGTCCGCCCGACGCAGGCAACGAGCGACCCGGCCCAGCAATGGACGAAAGCAGGGGGCGCGATGACGGATCCATTTCGCGCGCTCAGGCAGCGGCTCGCCCCGCCAGCTGCTCCTGCCGCGTGGCGGGTGGCGTTGCGGGTGGCGGGCCGGTTGGGTCTGGCGATCGCGGCGTAACGGCCCCCCAAGCAGTAGGCCCAGAAGCGCCGACCTCCGGGCGTTCGGCCCACGCGCTATGCTTGGCCGGCGTCGCGGTCCTGCTGTGTACGCGACGCCGACTGTGCCGCCGGGCTACCGAGCGTTCCTGATGACCCACAGCGGCGGATGCCTCGTGCCACACGCTTTCAAGTTCCACGGGGCAGAGACGGGGTCGAGTGTTCAGGCGTTCTACAGCCTCCAGCATGGGCTGCTCGCGCATGTCGTCATCCTGGACCGCCTGCACGGGCCGGCCGCCGATCCGGGCGCCGGTCAGCCCTCCGAGTCCGAGGCTCCCGCGTCGGCGACTTCGGTCGCGTCCTCGGCATCGGGCTCGTCGGAGCCGTGTGACGCGCTGCTGCCTTCAGCGGTGTCCGCGACGCCGGCGTCCACTTCGGCGGCACCCTCACGGTCGCCGTCCCGGCCTGGGTCGGGCTCGGATTCGATGAAGTCGTCGCCGTCGCCGTCGCCGTCGCCGTCACCGCCCTCAAACCACTCGTCGTCGCCATGATGCCTGTGGTGGCGTGCCCTCGGCAGCATCACGCTGGACATCGCGGTCTCGAAGTCGTCCAGGTTGTGGACGAGAATGCCGGCCTCACCGATCGAGTAGACATAGGTGTCGTCATCATCGCCGATGAAGATACCGCGTCGCACGTTCGCGCTGCGGGACGTCCAGCACTCCTGGTAAACCTGGTCGCCGTCCCGCCAGGTCTCGCACTCAACGTCTGCGAAGGCGCTATGGTCTGCCATGCCAAGGGGCGTGAAGCCGTCTTCGGGCGTGACGCGTAAGACATCGAGTCCACTTTCATACCGGCCCCCATCATACCCGTAGGACTCGATGGGAATCGCTAGCAGGTTCTGCGCCGCGTAGAAGGTGAACGCCTTGTGGTTGCGCTGGGCTTCGGAGTTGCTTTCCCCGTAGTCGTGCACATGCGTTCGCTTCGGGTTGAGGTCGTCGGAAACGTCGAAGATCTGCATCTGGACGCCCCAGCTCCCGCTCTCGCCGATCGTGAGCAAATGGTTGTCATCCAGCGGATGCATGTAGGTGCTGAAGCCGGGGATCTCGACCTCTCCCAGCGCCGTGAAGTCGTTTGGGTCCGAGACGTCAACGACGATCAGCGGGTCGGTGCGTTCGAATGTCACCACGTAGGCGCGGTCCCCGAGGAAGCGGGTCGAGTGAATGGTCTCGTTTTCGTGACCGATGGGCCCGGTGGTGCTTGTGACCTCGAGCGTGCCGCCATCGTCTCGCAGTGCGAGCACCTGGTTGACCGGCTCCCGGTCCCAAAAGCGGTCCGTGAAGGGTTCGGCATCGGGGTTGCGGCGCTGCCAGCCGGTGGTCGCCACGCGGATGACCCCGTTGCGCTCGTCGAGGGCGAACTGGTTGAGCGGGTGCCCGTCGACCCACCCCGAGCTCTGGTAGCGGTTGTCCGCGCCGTCGATCTCGAAAACGTGCAGCATCGTCTGCTCCCGTTCCACGAATCCGAGGTCGGCGTTCCGGCCACGGTAGTCGGGTTGGGCCAACACGAGTGCATCGCGGTTGGCGTAGACGATGCTAGCCTGGCCCATCACCGTGACGCCCGCGAGGGTGTCCATGGGGGCTGACAGGTCGAGACCCACTAGCCGGGTCAGGCCAAAGCCCGCAAGACCCTCGGGGGGGATCCGGTAGCGGTCACACTTCGGGGCGAGGCGCTCCACTTGCTTGTCAACCGCCTCGTAGGTGTCGGGCAGCCAGTCGCTCAGCTCGGTGGTGGGAATCGCCGAGACGGTGCGCGCCCGCCAATCAGCCAACTGCTGGTCGATGACTTCTGGCTCATAGGGCCGGCCCCAGGCGTCGTACGCCTCGATGTCCGGTGAGAACAATCCATGGTACTCGCGGTCTGCCTGCATCACGATCCGCACGACCGCGTCGTGGCGGCGAGACGAGGTGTAGTGGCCTTCGTAATAGAGCTCGCGAAGGACGTTTCGCGCGTCGCCTTCCACATCGACGACCGTCACCTTGGTGAACGGTCGCCAGTCGTGGCCGCGGCGCGCGGTCGAAGCGGCGCGCGGGAACCGGTCTCCGTCGTAGTCTTCGACGCTCGAGAAGATGACCGCCTTGCCGTCGTACACGAACATCTCCCGGGGCGAGCCCTCGATGTCCAACGGGCCGCCGACCATGCTGACCTCGCTCGCAGGCCAGGCGTTGAAGGTGAAGAGCTGGCTGCCGTGCAGCAGGTACAACCGCTGGCCGTCGTCGCTGAGCTTGACGATGTCGGCCTCGTCCACCTCCGCCACCTGGGTGTTGGTCTCGGAGAAGCCGGTCGGCCCAGCCTTGCCTCGCTCCTCGAAGTCGCGACCGCCCGAGTTCCCGTCGCCGTCACCGCCAGCATCCCCGTTGGCTGGGGAGCCCGCCGTCTGCGATGAGGCCGGTTCAAAGGCCGCGGGCTGGTCGTCCTCCGCCCGTGCGAAGCCGCCGAGGGAATTGTCATTGGGTCCGTCAAGATGGCTGTGCTCACCGTGCTCTCGGTAAGCCTCGAAACCACGCTTGTAGGCCTCGACGGTCAAGTCCACCTTGGCGATGGCATCATTCTGTAGCTTCCCCAGCAGGTCTTCGCAGTCGCTGGCAGCTGTCAGGGCCGCAGCGACCTGGCCAAGCGGGGCCCGGCTCGCCTTCTCGTCTCCTGGACCGTCCTCGGTGCCGGCGCATCCGCCTATCGCAAGCACGCACAGGTATCCCCGCAGCCGCCTCCATCGCACCCTTCGTTCCATGTCCGACCTCCTCCATCTGAGCGCGAGCGAAGCAAGCGCCACTGCGTCTCTGTTCGCTGGCGGCTCGCCATCCAAGCGCGAACTGCGCACGACGTAGCGAGCAACTACCCGGGGATAAGCAAACACCAGGCCAGACTCCCGTTGCCATCTGCGGCGGTTCACCCGGTGCTGGCTGTGTCATCCTGTGCCAGATTCCGAGTCCACGCGCCCGACCCATGCCCTAGTTGTCCCTTGTGCGCTCGGACCCAATAGGAGCGAGAGATCCATCCAAGGAGCACAGCCCGTGGCGCACCGGTCCCGGGGATCCTCCCAGGTACGCGCGCCTCCTTATGCGGGCACGCCGACCCAGCAGAAAGACGTTCCCGCGGGAACGCGGTCTGGCGAGGTGATCGCCCTGGCCCTGCCTTGCCTGTGGGTGATGCGTTGTGCATATGCTACGCCAGCATTTCCGAGCGGGAGCGGCAGCCATGGGCGTCAAGCGATTCAAGCTCTACCACTACCCAGCGACGCGCAGCGCGCGCGTCAAGTGGCTCTTGCATGAGCTGTTGGGGGACGACTTCGACGTGGAGGTTGTGCCCCTGTATGAGGGCGCTCAGCACGAGGCCAAATACTTGGAACTCAACCCGAACCACAACGTTCCGACACTCGAGATGTTGATGGACGACGGTGAGCGGGTCGTCATGCTCGAGAGTGGTGCGATGGTGACGATGCTTGCGGACGCCTTTCCCGAAAAGGGTTTGGCTCCACCTCCCTTGCCACTCGGTCCCGCGCGCGCCCGCTACCTGCAGATGGTGCATTTCGGGGGCTCATGGATGGACATGATGCTGTGGCAGATCCGGGTGCACACGCACTTGCTGCCGCCGGCTGCGCGCGACGAGCGGACGGTCGAGCGCTACCGCAAAAAATTCAAGGCGGAGGTGGAGCCGCAGCTGATCGAGCGTCTGCGACCCGGTGGCTACATCTGCGGAGAAGCGTTCACCGCTGCGGACTGTCTGATGGGGCAGACGGTCCTGTGGGCCAAGGCATATGGCCTGTGCCAGAACGAGGTGTTTTCCGGGTATGTGTCCAGGTTCACGAAGCGCCCGGCCTTCACTGCCGCCTATGCCGACCTCGGCGATTTCACCCTGGAGGCTCCACCGGAGCGGCAGGCCCGCTTCAACGGTTAGCTGGACGAAGTCCCGGAAAGGCGTTGGTTGAGCTCGTCCCAGATGGGTAGGG
>JAPPOR010000973.1 GCA_028817905.1 Myxococcales bacterium | reverse complement strand
CTTGATCATGGCCCAAAATTGTGGTCCACATACGGACTGTCGAAAAGGACCATTTGTCATATTTTTACTAGTCCAGTTGCCTGGGACCCGCTGCGCGCGCTGGGGTGCTCCCGTCGGCAATGCGGACGAGGCACCAAGCATTTGTGACCTCCATACGAATCCATCCCACAGGCTCGTTTCATCCTTCCGTGGTGAAAGGCCGTCCGACGGGCTCCCGCGAGGAGATCGGGATCGCCCATGCGTCGGTAGCGGCGAGACCAAAAGGGGGGTGAGGTGGCTTCCGTTCGGCCCACGGACGCCCGGCGGCGGACCTCTGCGCGCATGCCTTCGGGACGGTGGCAGCTCTCGTTGCCAGCCCCGCTTGCCCGAGGCGACGACCGCAGCAGGCGACCACTATTCGTACAAATCGCTGCGGCGATCGTCGACGAGATCAGGCGCGGGCGCCTCGCGCCCGGAGAGCGCATGCCGGGCTCTCGGGCGTTGGCCGAGCAAGTCGGGGTTCATCGGAACACGGTCGTGGCCGCCTACGCTGAGCTGACGGCGCAGGGCTTTCTCCGTACCGATCCGGCCCGCGGAACGTTCGTGCATGCGGACCTGGGGTTGGCGCTGGAGGCCGGTTCTTCCCGCCGTCCCATGAAGAGGGGTGACAGCCAGGTGCATAGAGCGCACAGCTCGCGTCGCGCGTCTACGTCCGGCATCGGCTTCGACCTTCCGCATGCGGCCGACGATCGCTTTGGACTTCCCCTGTCTCGCATCGCGGGCACTCAGGAGCCTGAGCCCGGCACGTACTTCCTCACGGGGGGCAGGCCGGATCCGCGGCTGTTTCCTGCCGCTCTGGTGGCCCGTGCCTATCGAAGGGTCCTCAGGCGCGAAGGCAGGCGCGTGCTCGACTACGGCGACGCGATGGGCCACCCGCGGCTACGCCACGCCCTGGCAGACATGTTGACCAAGGTCCGCTCGCTCGCGGTCGATCTCGATGGGGTGCTCGTCACGCGTGGCAGCCAGATGGGGCTTGACCTCGTGTTCGGTGCCCTCATCCGTCCTGGTGATCGGGTTGCTGTGGAAGCCTACGGCTATCCGCCCGCCTGGGCGGCGATGCGCAGGCATGGTGCGCAGCTTTGTCCCGTTCGCGTCGACGACGCGGGCATGTGCGTCGATCGGCTCGAGTCTTTGCAGGCCAAGGGTCCCCTGCGCTGTGTGTACCTGACTCCTCACCACCAGTACCCAACCACCACCACGTTGCCGGCGGCCCGGCGCATCGCGCTGCTCGAATTCGCTCGCCGTCATCGCGTCGCGGTGGTGGAGGACGACTACGACTACGAGTACCACTATGAAGGGCGGCCCGTGCCGCCTGTTGCCAGCGCTGACGATGGGCACAACGTGATCTATGTGGGCAGCCTCTCGAAGGTCCTCGCACCGGGACTCCGGATCGGCTACGTCGTCGCGCCCGCACCACTGTTAGAGCGCATGGCGCGCATGCGTGTGATGATCGACCGGCAGGGGGATCTGACGACCGAGGCGGCGCTGGCGGAGCTGTTCGAGGACGGCGATGTACAGCGCCACATCTGGCGCACGGCGCGGGTCTATCAGGCCCGCCGGGACGCCTTTGTCGTAGCCCTTCGAGAACAGCTGCCGGGGGCTCTCACGTTTACGGTGCCTCCAGGAGGGCTGGCCATGTGGGCACGCGTCGAACAGGGCTTGGACGCGGACGCGTGGGCGGCGCGCGCGCTGGCTCGACGGGTGTGGGTTGTGCCGGGACGGCACTGTCATATCGATGGGCGCAAGCGGCCGTATCTGCGCCTGGGCTTCACCCGCCACGATGAGTCCGAGCTTGTTGCGGCCGTCCGGCTGCTGGCCCGCGCGCGCTGAAGCTTCCCTTCGGGAAGCTCCAGGCCAGGTTCTTTGTGTACGGAGAGGGCGGAAGCCGTCGGGCCCCCCCCTCTGCCGCGGGTCGCGTGCGCTTAGGGCGCCCAGCTCCAGTTTCTCGCTCGAGTGGGGCGGCACGGGAACACGCGCAGGTGCTCCCGCTAGCTACTCCCGCCGCAGGTAGCCCGTCTGGCTCGCTTCGCCCTGCTCGCCGCTCGCGCTCTCCACCCGCGCCGTTACGCGTACGTGGAGGCCGTCCAGTTCATCAGGGTCTGCCAGGCCGCCGAGCATGACGAAGTTCGGCGAGTCGATGCACAGCTCCTCGTCGTCGCACAGCAAAGGCTGCGGTGCCGAGAAGCGGGCCGTCATGATGGTCGAGCCGTCCGCTAGGTTTTCCACCGCAAATTGTGGAAAAACCGACGTGCCGAAACCGCGGCAGGCGAGGGCTAGCTCGGCGTGACTGCCGCCCTGTCCGAAGGTGTCCAGGACAATGTCCCCATCGCGCTCAAGGGGTAGAAAGCCGGCTCCGATCTCCGGGTCGGGGATGCCGATCTGCACCTCCATGCCGTTGTCCATCCCTGGCGCGCCCCCATCCAGCGCCCGGGTCTTGCCCTCAAGGCAGCCCTCCAGCAGGCCAACAAGTGGCAAAGCCCACAGAAACCACCATCGCATCTACTGTCGGTAGCACGCCGGGCCCGCTTCGCCCACTGTTTGGCTCACCATGCTGGGATAGGTGTCGCAAGGTCGAGCACCGCACGTGCTCGGATACTATGGGGATCCTTGTTTGACTGTGCTGTAATTCCGACCTCAAGCGGGGGGGCAGCGAAGTCGAAGACCAGCGAGGTGTGGCGACGTCGGAGAGAGATCGTGGACGCCGGGCCACTGGGGCGTTTGGGGCCGTTGGCCGCGCAAGGGGTGCAGGGTAGGTGCAGGGTAAGTCCGTCAACGGTTGAAGCGGATGCTTGTCATATTTCGATAGTGAGCTCTAAAAAGAGTGCCTGGTCGCGACTGTCGGGCAGCGCACTGGAAATTTGTGCCTTGCCGGCTAGCGCCGGCGGCGCTACAAACACGCGCGCGCCTGCTCCTGGAACCGCCACCTGATGGTCAACCCGTTCATGCCGCCGCCGTCGCGAACATCGCCGCCGATGTTCGACTCGCCCTTGGTCGACCGCTTCTCACGCGTTCACTGGTTGGCGGTGCCGCTGCTCTACGTTCCCGGCATTGTGGCGGTACTTGGTTACAGCGCGGCGGCCACCGGCGTAACCTGGTCCGCCACGCTTGGCCTGGTGGCCGCGGGGGTCTTGGCATGGACGTTCGTTGAGTATTGGCTGCACCGGACGCTGTTCCATTGGCAGCCTGCGGGTGCTCTTGGGGAGCGCATGCATTTCGTGCTGCATGGTGTTCATCACAAGTGGCCGCGCGACCGGTATCGTTTGGTGATGCCGCCGGCCGTCAGTTTGATGCTTTACTGGCTGTTTCTAAGCCTATGGACTGCGCTCATGGGCGATGCGGCCTATGCGTTTCACGCTGGCTTCGTGGCCGGCTACGTCTTCTACGACTTGATGCACTACTACATGCATCACGGGCATCCCAGCTGGGGGTGGGTCAAGCGCTTGCGGAAGCACCACCTGGTCCATCACAGTCCCAACCTCGCGAACGAGCGCAAGTTCGGCGTGTCCTGCACCATGTGGGACCACGTGTTTGGGACGTATTGAGCTCGTCGTTTGCTGACTCCGTGAATACCCCATGGCCGAGTATATCTACACGTTGCAGGACGTTTCGAAGGTTCACCCTCCGGACAAGAAGATTCTGACAGACGTCTATCTTTCGTTCCTTCCGGGCGCGAAGATCGGTGTGCTCGGCGCCAACGGGGCTGGCAAGAGCTCCGTTCTGAGAATCATGGCGGGCGCTGACAAGAGCTTCAACGGTGAAGCCTGGGCCAAGCCAGGTGCTTCAGTGAGCTACTTGCCCCAGGAGCCTACCCTCACCGAGGGGGCCACCGTGCGCGAGTGTGTCGACGAGGCTGTCGCGGAGACGCGTGCGTTGCTGTCTCGCTTTGAAGAACTGAGCATGAAGCTGGGCGAGTCGCTGTCCGATGACGAGATGAACAAGGTCATCGACGCGCATGGGCAGGTTCAGGACGCGATCGAAGCGTGCGATGGATGGAGCCTCGACCATACTCTCGAGGTCGCCATGGACGCGTTGCGTTTGCCCCCTCCGGACGCGGTCGTGGACGTGCTGTCAGGTGGTGAACGGCGGCGCGTCGCACTATGTCAGGTTCTGCTACGCAGGGCGGACCTCCTGTTGTTGGACGAGCCAACAAACCACCTCGACGCTGAGTCGGTTGCCTGGCTCGAGCAGCACCTTGACCAGTATCCGGGTTGTGTCGTCGCGGTTACCCATGACCGGTACTTTCTCGACAACGTGGCCGAATGGATTCTAGAGCTGGACCGAGGCCGTGCCCTTCCCTTCAAGGGCAACTACAGTGCTTGGCTCGAGCACAAGCGTGAACGCTTGCACCAGGAGGAAAAACAGGAGTCCGCGCGTCAGCGCAAGATAAAGCATGAGCTGGAATGGGTGCAGAGCGCTCAGAAGGCGCGCCAGGCCAAGGGCAAGGCTCGCTTGAATCGCTATCAGGAGTTGCTCAATCGGGCTGGTCGCGACAAGCGAGACCTCAATGAGATCTTCATCCCTGCCGGCCCGCGTCTCGGTGACCTCGTGATCGAGGCGCGCGGATTGCGTATGGCCTTCGGCGACAAGCTATTGTTCGAGGGGCTTGACTTCAGCCTGCCGAAGGGCGGTTTGATGGGCATCGTGGGCCCGAACGGTGCGGGAAAGACAACTCTATTCCGTCTGTTGGTCGGACAGGAGCAGCCGGAAGCCGGTGAGCTCACGATTGGCGATACGGTCAGGATCGCCTACGTTGACCAGAGCCGCGATGCGCTCGATGGCGACAAGACCGTATGGGATGAGATCGCGGAAGGCCGTGATTCCGTCGACGTTGGCAAGCAAAGTGTGGCGTCGCGTGCCTACGTGTCCTTGTTCAACTTTCGCGGCAGCGATCAGCAGAAGTTGGTCAAGAATCTTTCGGGTGGCGAGCGCAACCGCGTGCACCTTGCCAAGCTGCTCAAGAGCGGCGGCAACGTGTTGCTGCTAGACGAGCCCACCAACGATCTCGATGTGGAGACGTTGCGGTCCCTTGAGGAGGCGTTGCTCGAGTTTGCAGGGTGCGCGATCGTGATCTCCCACGATCGGTGGTTCCTGGACCGCATTTGCACGCATATTCTGGCCTTTGAAGGGGACAGTCAGGTCGTGTTCTTTGAGGGCAGCTACCAGGACTATGAAGCCGATCGGAAACGGCGACTTGGCGACGCGGCCGAGCGGCCCCACCGCATCAAGTATCGCCATCTGACGTGAGCCGCGTGCTCGGGTCGACGGGTCGGTGCACGGAGCCTTACACAGTGCGGGTGGCAACGTGCAAACGAACTGCACCCATGGGATGGTGCAGGGACCTGGGATTGAGGCAGTCGGGGCAGGCTCATGGTTGCGCAACAGGGCGATAGGCGCCAACCTTGACCGCCCTTGCGCTGTAGCAGCGTGGTTTTCCCCGCACACAGAAGAGAGGTGAAGCGATGACGCGACTTGTTCTTATCAGCGCTGTCCTTGGAAGCTTGTATGCCTGCGACAACGAGCCCGGAGAGGGCAAGCCGAAGGCGGCGGTTGCTGAACCCGCGTCTGAGAAGGCGTCCGCGCCGTCAGCCGACAAAGCAGTCAAGGCCGAAGCAGAACCGGCCAAGCCGGCTGCAGGCGCGGCGGAGAAGGCGGAAGGCAGCCCCTACACCTTCAGTCAGGAGGGATCGACCATTGCCTTCGTTGGCGCGAAGGTGACAGGCAAACACGACGGCGCTTTCGAGCGGTTCGTCGGAAAGATTGAGCTGCCCGGGGAAGATCCGACTCAGGGTAGCGTGGCGGTCGAGATCGAAACCGCATCGTTGAAGGCCGACCAGGAGAAGCTAACCAAGCACCTCAAGTCGAAGGACTTCTTCCACGTGGAGGAGATTCCCAAGGCGTCGTTCAAGTCGACTGTGATCAAGGCAGGGGGCGCCGACGGTGCGAGCCACACGGTGACAGGCAACCTGGACCTTCATGGGGTGACCAAGGAGGTGACGTTTCCAGCGACGATCACCGTGGCGGACGGCAAGGTGACTGTGAAGGCGGAGTTCGTGATCAATCGCAAGGACTTCGGGATCGTCTATCCCGGCATGCCCGACGACCTGATCAAGGATGACGTCCTGATCAAGCTAGAGGTAGCCGCCGCCCGCGGCTCGCAGAGCTAGCTAGCTAGGGCCTGTCCCTATATTCGTTTTCGCGGCTTTCCGGCGGGGCGGGACCGTCTGCGGCGTCCGCTCCGCTTGAAATACAGACAGTATGCCTGCGCGAAGCGTCCTTGCATCCGGCCCCGCCGCGCTCGGAAACCCGCTGAAAACGAATATAGGGACAGGCCCTAGTCCAGCTTGTCAGGGTGGTCGACGAAGCGGTAGCCGACGCCGCGCACGGTTTGGATGTAGGGTCCCGCGGCTTTCAACTTCTGCCGCAGGCGCTTTACGTGTGTGTCCACCGTGCGCGTCGTAAGCTCGGCTGGCATGTGCCAGACTTCTTCGAGCAGGCCTTCGCGACTCTGAACCCGACCTTTGCGGTCGAGCAGGGTAGTCACAAGCCGAAACTCCAGCGCGGTCAGCGTGATCTCTTCGCCTTCGACCCAGATCCGGTGCGCATCCGTGTCGAGTTTGAGGCAGCCGAAGGAGCGCGTCCCAGCGGCCCCCTCGGGTGAGGTGCCGCGTCGCAGGACAGCTTTGACGCGCAATAGCAGCTCCCGAACGCTGAAGGGCTTGACGACGTAGTCGTCCGCACCCAGCTCCAGGCCGAGCACACGGTCGATTTCGTCCCCGCGGGCGGTCAGCATGATGACGGGGAGCTCCCGCGTGGCGGGGTCGCTGCGCAGATGCTTGCAGATGTCGTTGCCGGACATGTCCGGGAGCATCAGATCAAGGATCACCAGATCGGGTCGCGGCGGCGATGCCAAGGTCTGCAGCGCTTGCTTTCCGTTGGTCGCGGTGCGTGTTGCGTACCCCGCCTGTTGCAGGTTGAAGGACAGGGTCTCTACCAGATCTACCTCATCGTCGACGACCAGTACTGTCTCGGCCATACCTTCTCCGCGTTGAACAGGTGCACCCCGGGCTAGTGGGAGCATAGCCGAGCTTGGCCCAAATATTTGACCAACCTCGCGGCGCCTTGCTGGCAGCTGGGGTGGAACCGCTTGGTCACGGGAGACCCGGACGCCACCTCTGACTGCTCCGGGCCGCTTCCATAGTTGTAAATATGTCTTGACAAATTGTTGATGCCGCATCAAGGTCGACCATGCTGAACAGCGACTCTCCGGTGCCCCTGTACCGGCAGTTGGCGGACATCTTGTCCGAGGACATCCGCGCGGGCCGCTATGTGGTCGGGCAGCGCATTCCCTCCGAGCACGCCCTGTGTCGGCGGTACGGCATCGGTCGACCGACCGTTCGCCAGGCGACTGATCTACTGGTGCGCAAGCGCGTCCTGCAGCGCCGGCGCGGGTCAGGCACGTTCGTTCGCGAAGCGGCGCCCCTGGTGGACCTCTTCACGCTTGCAGGCACCATGCACAGTTTCGAGCAGAGTGGGATAGCGGTTGAGCCTGAGCTGCTGACCCCGTTGAACGAGGTTCTTGTTGAAGCGGAGGACAGCGGACTCAACCCATTTGTTGGCCATGGAGCGCTGCACTTCGAGCGCCTCAGTCGTGTGCGACGGCGACCTGTTCTGCTTGAGCGCTTCTACCTGCATTTGGACTTGTTCCGCGGGCTTGTTGGGGAGGACCTGGCGGTCGAGGGGCTTTCGACGCTGGTAAGAGAGCGCTTGCATCTGACGCCCCGGGCGGCCGATCAGTACTTCGACATTGCTGAGGTCAGCGGCGCGAGGGCGCGCGCCTTGGGGCTGTCCGCGGGCGCATCGGTCTTGCGCGTGCGCCGCCAGATTCACTTCGCAGCCGCCGAAAGGGCGGTGTTTGTGGAGTTGTATTGCCGCACCGATCGGCTTGTCTTTTCTCAAACCATACCAGGATTGGACCA
>JAPPOR010000623.1 GCA_028817905.1 Myxococcales bacterium | reverse complement strand
GCCCCCCACCGAGGAACTCGACGATGCGGTACTTCCGATCGAATACTTGCCCAGCCAAGGGGAAGGCGGGAGTCGGCTCGACTGGCGAGGCCGGTTCGGCTGACGAGGTCGACCCGGCCGAGTGCGCCGCGCGAGGCCCTTGTCCGTGGGATCCAAGCTTCCCATCATTCACCACCGCCCGAGGGGTTGGGCGCCTCGGAGGGCCCGAACTCATCCATCGGCCCAGGCAGCCCAGCCGCGCCCGGAGGGCAGCCGCGACAGCAGTTGGTCGAGGACCGCATCCTGTTCCAGCCCAGCGAGCACCTCTTGCACCCGCGCTGTAAGCGGAGCGGACGCGCGAGGCGCAGTCACGCCCGGCGGACTTCGCTGCAGGCGAGCGAGCTGAAGCAGTAGGGATGGATTGGGCCGGCCCCAGGCGACGAGCAGTACTCCACTGCAAACAAAGGCACTCAACGGGGCAGCCGGACCGTGCATGTCCATGAGGCCGAACCACAGGTCGATCGAAGCAGGCGACGCCACCGGGCACTGCAGGGGGGAAGCCGGTCCTTGCTCACCCGCGTCGGCAAGCCACTGAAGCACTCGCGACAGCTCCTGGACAGCCTGCTTGCGGGACCCGAACAGCTGGTCCAGTAGCCGCGACGCGGACACGCGTGCCAGCTCGGCCGCTGGCTGCAATGCTTGCTGCTGCACGGCTGGCAGCTTCCGAACCCCTTGCTCCAACATCGCGAAGGGCAAGGTTTGCGAGCTTTCCAGGAGCGCCTCGGCAGCACCCAGGAAGGCTTCGGCAGCCCTGGCCAGGCCCACATGGGTCACGCCATGCGAGGCAACGCGCCGAAAGACCAGCACCGGGTACCTGCGGCGTGCTTGATCGCGGCTAGGCGCGAGGACACCCACGAGCCGACCATGGTCAAAGGGGAGCACGAAGCGGGTCCGGTGGGGGGGCTGCTCGAGGCCCCGCTCCGCGAGCGCCTCAAGGCCTCGCGATAGCCACAGGTCGAGCTCGAGCGCAGCTTCATGGTGAAGGTCGACACGGGCGAAGTCGCGCACGGACGGTACCTTGCCCAGCAGCGATGGACCATTCATGCTGCACCCCCTGCCGTCCAACGGCCAGGCTTCTGACCACAACCATCAGTCATCGGCATGCCCCACCTCCCGCCACGATCCGCTCCGGCGGCGACAGACGCGAGAAGTACCCGGGCGTCGTCAGAGGATCAGCGTCCGGGTCGCCCGCGAACTGCAACGAAATGTACGTTCGCCTGCCGTGCCGCGGCACAAGTCCGATGCGCACCTCGTGAGGCGTCCGGGTAACAATGCGGCCACGCTCGTGGAGCCCATAGTAGCAGGCGCGCGTGCCGCAGGGACTGTCCTGACTCGATGTTGTAGAAACACGTGCGAGCTCAGACGAACACCCCTGCTCGCAACGTCCGGTCAACTCGCACAGCGCGTCATTCGTATCTGCACACCCGAAGCCATCCATCAGCAGAAGGAGCCCCCAGGGACCCGCCATGGTCCACTTCTCTCCTGCTTCCGTGACCACCTGGACGCCGTTGGAAGGCCACGTGCCCGTCCCTCCGCTGGAAACCGGCCGGTCCCCGAGCATGAGTTTCGCTGGCGCTTCAGACGCGATGCCGACGGAAAAGCGGACGCCGCTTTCGAAGATGGCGTCGCGTACCACCGCGGTGTCCGTCAAGAACCTCAGCAGGTCGGCCGAGATCAAGCCGGATGCGCCGGCGGCGCGATAGTACCTGCCTTGGCGCTTCACGTAGCCTGCGAGGGGACCAGCCTCGACAAGCCGCTCCAGTGTGCCGCCCTTTCCAAACAGCGCTTCAAACTTCCTGAAGCTAGCTTGTGGAACCGAACCGAGCGGGAGCCGGCGGCCCTGCGGGCCGATGAAGTGGCGTTCGAACGGAAATCTTCCAGCGATGTAGTCGCGGTAGTCCGCATAGAACTCGGCGCACCAGGCTGCCTGGAGGCGTTCGACGAGCTCCGCCCGGCCCCGCCGCTCGATCCTGACGTCCTCGGCCCCCAGCAGCATGTGAAGACCTCGGAAGGGGGGAAGAAGCCAGCGCTCCAGGACATCCGTCCAACCATCGGCCACCAGCCCCTGGGCTTCCACGGAATGGAGCGCCTGGCTAGTAGCATCCCGCAGGGCCCGCAGGTTCGCGTCCGTGCCGTCCTCTTGGTACGCCTGCAGCTTCGCCAGCACGCCGGCAGCGGTATTCTGATAGGCGGTCGCCTGCTGATCGCCGAAGGCCTTGAGGCCAGCAAACGGGTCAGGCGGGGGCGCAGGAGCGTCTACCAACGCCTGCGCGCGCTTCTTGAGCTCATCCGCCCCTTCCGGGAGTCGGGGTGGCGGCGGCCTGGGTTGGGTGTGCTCCTTTAACTGATCGAAGAAACGACGCAGGGACGAGCCCACCGCAAGCTCCTGCAGCTGCCGTGCAGCCTGCGCGAGGCTAGCCGGGGGCGCAACCTCAAGCGCTGCGAGCGCTTCCCGCCAGGCCCGCTCACGCTGCTGAAAATAGGTGGACAGAAGCTGATCGCGCGTCGCCTGTGGGCTACTGATGGCGCCCTGGCACCCGCACCCCAGAACCCACCTGGCCTGCTCGAACCGACTGCTCAGAATGCCCCCGCCGTGCGCGGCCGACAACGCGGCTTGACGGCCCCTCGCAACGTACACCCTGGGCAAGGTCAGGGGCCCCGCAGAGGGCCAGGACTGCAACGTGATGTCGCCGGCGAGCCCCTCCCGCGAACGAAGGCCCATCAGCGCGCGCTGGGCGGGATCCTCCGCCATGAGGGCCCGGCGTGCCCGTTGGATCCCGGCGTCCGGCCGCATTGCGTAGCCGGGGATGGGGGGTCGGTCGCGGGAGGGGCTAACGATCTGCAGGTACCGCTTGAGCACGCGGTATCGACGACCGTTGCGTTTGCGCCCCTGGGCAGCCAGGTCCGTGGCCGCCGCCGGATCCAAGCTCGCGAAATCCGCTACCCGACTGCACGACCGGGGTGCGTCGGCCGCTTGCGCAGTCTGCGCGGGTGGCGGAAAGCAACGATCCCAGAGGGCGAGAAGTTGGCCGAGCAACACGTCGTCTTCGCCCACGGAGGGGATCTGGCAATCGCCACAACTGTCACCACCGCCGTAACCCGCGTCGATCAGGGCAAGCTGGTCACGGTTGGCAAGCTTGAGGGCCACTTGGAGCGCGTTGGCGATCACCTGGACGGTGTCCGCGCTGTTGTCGGATGGCCGGGCCAAGTGGAGGGCGCCGTTGTTCTTGCTGTACAGCGGCGTGATGATGTGCCGCGCAACCTCGCGCGCGAAGTAGCCCTCGAGGCCGGGCGTCACACGGCTCCCCTGGTCGAGGGCAGCGCTCCACACGCGTTCCTGTCCGCGCTCGTAGCGCTCGAGTTCCCTCTCGAGCGCGCCCAATGCGTCGAGTGCCGAAAATGGCGTTGCAGCGCGACTGCGCGCGGCATCAAGCGCGTGGACGACCTGGCGCGTCTGGGCAAGCGCGAACCCATTGTCGTTGAAGCCGAACACCGCGACTGCAAGCAGCATGGAGGCTGCCACCGTGGTGATGGACATCCACGTGCGCCGAATGAGCCGCCTGCGCGCGGCCTCGCGACCGGTTGCAGCGACCAGGTCCCGATCACGAAACACGACCGACCGAAGCAGATCGTAGACGAAGTAGCCCTTGCGCACTCCGTCACCGTCCTCCCCGTCTGGGTCCACGCCCAGCTCCTCGGCGATGAGACTCACAGGTGTGCCTTCTTGGGTGCCGCAGGTGAAGTACACACCCCGGAGGACGGGCTGCTCGGTAAACGGATTGGGCCTGAGCAGCGCGTCGACGAAGCGCACGATCTTGGGACGGAGCGCCCGGAACTGCTGCGGGAACGCGCTAGCACGCGCCAGGGCTTCGTCACCCACCAGCTCGGACATGCGCAGTAGCGTCCGTCTGTCGAGCTGTCGCTCGAGCGCCTGCAGGCGCCGCCGGACGAGCCCACCGGGCTCCGCACCCGCTTCCCCCACGCGCGCACTGAAGCCCCAGATCTGCCGGCGCTCCTGTTCGCTGAGGCCGCCGAAGGTGTCGCTGAACCCGCTGACGAGATCGCATTTTGTCAGCAGCACGTACACGGGGACAATGACACCCAGGACCTGACTGATTTCGTCCAACCGCTCGCGGATCCTGGCAGCAAGCGTCTCCAACTCCGGATCGTCCAGACCAGCGATCGAAGGAAAGTCGTCCAGGGTCGGCTCGACCCCTTCTTCGGCGTCGTCCGCCAAGCTGACCGCGACGAGGATACCGTTGAGCGGAGCGGCAGGTCGGTTCTTGCGCAGCTCCTTGAGAAACGCCCGCCATTCCTGCCTGTCCTCACGCGCCTGGTCGGTGGACCAGCGACCCGCCGTGTCGATCAGGATCGCGTCCTGGGTCAGAAACCAATCGCAATTCCTGGTGCCACCGCGGCCCTTCAGATTGGGGCGCGCGCCCGTGCCGTCAAGATGGGGAAAGTGCAAGCCAGATTGCTGTAGCAGCGTCGACTTGCCGCAGCCCGCCGGACCGATCACCGCATACCACGGCAAATGGTAGAGTGCGTTGCGCCCGGCGGCGCGCCCCAGCTTGGATGCCTTGAGAGCCGTCACCGCACGGTCGAACTCGCTGCGCAGGCGCATGACTTCGGGGCTCTCCCGGTCGGACGGGGGGCTGGACATGACCTGCTCCAGGCGTCCCGCAGCACGCCTCGCCTGCACGCGCCGGTACACGACGAAGCCGACTCCCGCAACGATGGGAACCGCCGTGCATGCGACGGGCAGCCACCAGCCGATGCGACCGGACTCGTCCGTGAGCGTGATCCACCAGGCGAAGCACGAAAGGATCCCGGCGACCAGCCCTAGCATCACCATCAGGACGCGCACCTGTCGCTGTTCCGGGCTCGTCACCGGTCCACCTGCCATTCGGAACGGCACAGTCCGCTGTCACCACGCCCGATCGGTGCGCATAGGACCAGGTCGTCGGCGTTCGCTCGCAGACTGGCGCACGAAGCCGCGTAGGACGAGACGGCCAGGCCTGCGAACCCCAACACCAGGGCCGACAGCCAGGTGTGGCGGGAGCGGCTGAACTCCGGCTCGCGGGGCGGCTTCGCGTGGGGGGAGAGCACCGCCTGCGCGAGCCCCAGCTCCGCGTCCAGGACCTCGGTCAGCCGCCTGGTGATGGCGTCGAGCTCGTGCTCCCCTCCTCCGCGATACTGGCCCGCAAACCCCAGCATGAGACAGCGATAGTAGACCTCGAGAACCGGCAGGTTGCGGGCGGCGAGGTGCTTTTCGAGCAGCGAGAAGAACTGAACGCCCGCGTCCGCGCTCTTGAACAGACGCCGCTCCCAGAAGGCTTCGCGCCAATAGGTACCAAGGGGGTCCTGCGCACGCGTCAAACGCTCGTCCACGAACCCGACCAAGGCGTAGGTCACATCGCGCAGATCCTCACCCACGATGCCCTGCACGCGCGACAGCCCTTCCCGAAGGTCCTGCAGGCGCCCGAAGAGCTCCTCATCGATCTCGCCGCCAGGGCGCCCCTTGCGGTCGCCGTCACGCTGCAAGCGCATCGCGGCAAACACGAGTGGGTCGATCCACTGGCCCGCACATCCCTCCGCCGCAGGGCGCCCCTTCTGGCGCTCCTCGTCGGGCGGTTTCACCAACCGCCCCGACCGTCGGCTTTCGCGCCACCGCCGTACTACCTGGAGCTCTGCCTGTTGCATGCCCACCTATCGCCCGATGGCCGCCGCGGTTTCGTGAATCCCGCGCGGGAGATGCGGCCCCCTTGCACATCCCGCTGCCAAGGCCTATGCCAACGCTCGTATCGGGGGTCCGCCCGATATCTCACCAACCTTGCGGCGCCTCGCTTGGTGTTCGACTTCGCAGGGCTTTTCGCCCCACTCGCGCATCCGGCGAGCAATTTCGGTCGCTCGCCGAAGGCCCTGTGAAGCGGAATCCCTGTGCGAGCCGCCGCAAGGTACACAAACAATCCAGGTTGGGGGCCCACCGCGGTCGCCAGGATTCGCCTTGTGCTAGCACTGGAAATACGAGTCACCGAACCCGATGGGGCCCGCCGGGTCGCCACTTTCGGCTTCAGCCCTGTGCTGGTGGGCCGCTCGCCGCTGTGCCAGATGCGCCTTCAGCAGCCGTGGGTGTCGAATGCCGAGGGCAGCATCACGTTCGACGCGTCCTCAATCACATACTTGAACGTTGGCAGCGGGGACAAATGCCGGGTCAACGGCGAGCCGCTGGGGTTTCACAACGGCGCCACGCTCGACGAAGCGTCGGAGCTCCGCATCGGTGACGTACGTCTACAGTTCAAGCTGCGCGACGTGCGAGCGGACGATCCGGGCGTCATCGCAAAGCGCCCCGAACCGGGGCCGGAGGTCGCATCGGGCGCCGGTCCCACCAGCGCCTGGCAAGCCGGTGGCTCCGACCCCGTTGTCCCATGCGAGTCCGGGCCGACAGGAGCCAAGCTGGATTCCGGCGCGAAACGCCCGCGAGCACGCAAGCCAAGCGACCAGCCCGCACAGCGCACAGACCGCCAGGGACCGCAGAACGCGCCGGACGTAGTATCGGACGAGCCAGTCACAACCCCCATCGACCGGCGGGCGCACACGAAGGGGGCGCCCGCGCCGAACGCGACCCTACGTGAGCTCCACGCTGCCTACCGTGAGAGCTGGGCTCTGCTGATGGCCGAACTCAAGCGGGAACTCGACGCGCTACCCGCCGACACGCGCGCCACACGCGCCCGGGCCCTGCAGCGCGAGTATCGGCAGCTCGTGTATGAACCGGAGTTCAGGGCGTATCTCGAGGCGCGGGGCCTGTCCCCGAACAAACCCGGGATCCCGGAGCTCGAGGCGTGGCTTCAGACGATCGGCCATCAAGTACTGCCCGCCGGCATGAAGTTGGAGTCGGGGTTCAGCCTGCGTCGCCTGCTGGACGTGGTCGAGGCGCTTGCCGCCGGTGTTTCGATGATCACCGCCGACCAGGAACGCATCCGCGAACGCGTGTTCAAGTTGCCACCCCGCGAGAGCTTGCTCCACGAGGACGATACGAACGTCGTGCTGGCCTACCTGCTCAACCCCAGCGCGGAATGGAGCGCGCGCAAGCAGGAACTGGTGGCGGCGATGCAGCAGTTGTTCAACCACCAGACCGCCCTGCTTCAAGCCATCAGTGCAGGCGCCCACGAGCTGCTGGACTCGCTTTCGCCCGAAACGGTCAGGCAACAGGTGACAAGGGACAAGCGCCCCGAACGCGACGGCCGCGCTCCAGGCCTGCTGCGCCGCCTCACCGGCTCCGATGCCCCCGAGGTCGCGCTTTGGCGCAGATACGTGAGGCTCCATGAAACCCTCATCAGCGGGCGTCACTACGAAAAGGCCTTGTACGGCAAGGGCTTCCAACAGAAGTACAATCGCGCCCTCGGCCGACTCAAGGACCGCTGATAGGGGGACGATTTCATCAACTACCTGGCGTGCCGCATCACCCAACACGACCACCCTACGCCCGACCCGGCCATCCGGTGCCTCTTCGAGCTCTATCGGCCCGATGGTGGCCACGCCAACTACTACAATGGGCAAGCTCGCATGATCCGTCAGCTGCGTGACATGGGCGTTCCAGCTGAGGACCCGGAAATCTGTATGAACGCGATGCTGCGCGTTCGGAGGTGGAGGCGCCTGGAAATCGAAAGCCTCGAGCGGAGGGTCGAGGCCATGGAGTCCGAGCTGTAGTAAACTGCGCGCTCTTCGCCACCGGCGCATTCGGGGGTGGAAACCTCTGGCCCGCATCCATCACCAAGGCACGTGATGTTCGTGCAAGTGATCGGCTTCGCAGGGCTTTCGGTGAAGGAGGCAATACTAGCCCGTATTTTCGACTGAAGCGAAAGCCCTGCGGAGTCGAGCAGTTGTGCGAGGGCGCGTGATTTGGTGATGGATGCGGGCTAGCCCGGATTATTCATGAACACTGCGTCGGATCGCGCAGGGATTCGGCTTCACACGGCTT
>JAPPOR010000329.1 GCA_028817905.1 Myxococcales bacterium | reverse complement strand
CGCGCGCCACCGGAGGCTTCGACCTGGCCCCTTTGATCGTGCTGCTACTGCTCAGCTTCATGCAGCGCATGATGCGTGGCACCGCCCTATAGCGACCGCAAGTCATCTCGCCCCAGCCGATCCTCTGCCGGTGACAGGGGCACTACCTGGTCTCCCCCAAAGGACATGCGCAACCGCAGGCCGGGCGCACGCGGGCCGACCGGCAAGCCAACGTCTAGCCGAAACGGGTAGCTATTGAGCTGGGGAAACAGGACGCGCAGACCCATCCCGACACTGTGATGCAGTGGAACGTGTCGCAGATGGGTGAACAGCCCACCAGCGTCATGAAAGAACACCACCCCAAGATGCACGGACAGGATCTCCACTGGCAACGAGCGAAGCTCCAGATTGGAGATCAGGCTACCCATACCTGCCCCCGGGACGCTGCCCGCGAGATAGCCCCTCAGGACGTTGTCGTTGCCCAGCGCGACGGGAGTCTGTGCGGTGTCGCGGCGCCTGAGGGTCACGCGACCGCTCCACACCAGCCGGCCCAAAAACCACGGCGGTGTAGCGCCTCGGATGCGACCATAGGCAAACTGATCGACCACGCGGCCATGCTCGAGGCGCGCGCCCGCCTGGGCCGTCACATCCAGCAATGCGTTGCGCCCTGCCAGCACGTAGCCCACCGTGCCCGACACCCGGAAGCCATCGGTCGATGAACCAAACGCGGCGAGCGGAAAGGTGATGACCGAGTCCACGGATGGCCCGACTCGCACGGTTTCGGTGCGCCCGTAGCTGCCGAGGTTTCGGAAGCCCGCAAAGCGAGGCAGCGAGAGCTGATAGCCGAGAAACGGACCGATCTCACGACGGGTCTTGGGCAGCACCTGCTCGGCGAAGGCCGCCTCGAGCTCCGGGGCTAGCCCCGCCTCGGAACTCGGCTCAGCGTCGCTATCGGTGTAGGATAGCCCACCATAGACGGTCTGCTTGTACGCGTACCCGACGCGACGGCGAACGGTCAGGGTGAAGTTGCCCTGCCGGAAGTCGTACATCCAGGGAACACAGGTGGGCAGCTCCGGATCGCACGCTCCTTCCCCTTCCAGGTTCTTGCGAACCACCTGGCTGCCCTGGAGACGGCGGTAGATCAGGTCGAGATAGCCGGCGCGTAGTCCATAGCTCCACCGCTGGTCCAGATTGTAGAACGGGCGCTCCAAGCGGATCTTGGCGATCCCCCCCTCCGGTTCGCCGGTGTCGGCGTTGAGAATCACATCGGCCTCCTCGCTGAGGCTCAAGCGCCCACCACCGAGTCGATAGTCGAAGTACTGCTGGCCGATGCTGAGCGAAAGGGGACGTATATCCAGGCGCACGGACGCACGCTTGTTGCGACCGAACAGATTGCGCTCTACGAGCTGCGCCCTCAGATAGAAGGCGCTGTCCGTGACCTCGGGGACCGTCTCGAGACGCAGACTCCAGATGTCCCGCGTATACACCACGACTCCGACCTGGGTCGGATCCTCGGTCACGACCGGCACCACCCGCACCAGCGCAAAAATTCCCAAGGAGCGGAGGTTTCGAGCGGTTTCCGCCGCAGCAGAAGCGCGAAACGGCTCTCCAACCGAAAAACGGTGCTCCCGCCTGACCGTGTCCTCAACGGTCAGGAAGTGAAAATAGTTGCCCCAGGTGTACCACTGGGGCCACCAATCCTCGAACCAGTCAGGAACCAACTCACCCGGCTGGAACACGTCCTCCCGGGCGATCCGAATGTAGGCGATCCGTTTGCCTTCCGGATCGGGGTGCGGGCGGAGGGATCGTGCGACCAGAACCCCGTCCAGGCGCTTGTCCTCGTAGGTCTCCGGGCGTTCCCGATCGTTCGCGAGCGCGTGCGGCAGCCCGGCCTCGCAGAGCAGCAGTGCTGCCAGCACCACCCGACCGAGTCCTGGACGCCGAAGCAGCGCCGCGCGAAGCAGGACCCATGCAGGTGAGGCGGAACAGTCCGACGGACACACACGGGGGGCTTGTCGCACCCCACCCTCAACTCGTTTTCCGCCCACTTTCCGGCACGCTGGGTTGTCCAGGAGGCTGAATAGCGCGATTCTCCCCGCGTCGAAAGCTATCATTGTCCGGTAGACACAGGTGAGATGATGCTGCGAAAACTAGCCTGCTCCGCGTTCCTGGGTGCGATCGCACTCAGTCTTCCCAGCAGCGGACGGACCGCCCAGGCGGCGGGAGGGACGACCATCAAGATGGCGACGCTCGTACCCCGAGGTTCGGGAACCGAGCGCGACTTCCAGAAGATCAACAAGCTCGTCCGCAACGCCACCGGCGGCAAGTGGAAGATCAAGCTGTTTCCCAGCGGGGTCGCTGGGGACGAAAAAGACGTGATCCGCAAGATGCGGGTCGGCCAGCTTGACGCTTCGATCGTGACGACCACGGGGCTCAGTCAGATCGTTCGTGAAGTGGCCGTGCTCGACGCCCCGGGTGTCATCAACAGCTACAAGGAGCTCGACCGGGTCAAGACGGGCCTGCGGCAGGAATGGCAGCAGACGTTCCGCAAACAGGGAATGGAGCTGCTGGGCTGGGGAGAGGCCGGGCAGTACCGCTACTTCTCGAAACGCCCGATTCAGCGCATCTCGGATCTCAAGAAGATGCGCCCATGGCTATGGCCGTCGAGCCAGGTCCTCAAGGAAATCTTCCGGGCGGTCGGCGCCACGGGCGTCCCGCTGGGGGTCCCCGAGGTCTACGGCGCTCTCCAGACGGGCATGGTGGACGCTGCGATCAACACCTCCGTCGGCGCATCGGGCCTGCAGTGGTGGAGCAAGGCCAAGCACGTGACGGCCCAAACCGCCGGCGTGATGCTGATGGGAGTCGTCATCACCGACAAGCGCTGGAAGGGTATCCCCCCAGACGTTCAGGAAATCCTCCGCAAGGAAGTGCATCGCGCGACTGAAAAGAACATCGCGCCGACCCGCAAGGACGACCTGCTCACGTACAAGCGTTTGGTCAAGCTGGGACTCAAGCCGACGAAGTGGGACGCGGCTGCGGTCAAGGAGTACGAAACCATGGCCGCGACGGTCCGAGGTCGACTGACGGGACGGATCTACCCCAAGGAGCTACTCGACCGCGTGGTCGCAACCGCACGGGGCCAGTAGCCCCCTTGTCCACAGGCGCTCCAGCCCCGCGAGGCGAGGCAACTGGTTCAACGGGTCGCGGGGAATCCCCTAGCGCTTGCTGCCTCTGGCACGCAAGCGCTGGACAACGTGCGTCACCCGCTGCCGGCCGAGTTTGGTTGCGGGAAAGGTCTGAGCGCGCACCAGCGGCTCGATGCATGACTGCAGCTCGCTCGGCGTAACGAACACCCCTTCGACCTCCCCCGCCCCGTCGACCACCATCGCGATCCGCGCCTGCACCGCTTCCCCGTTCAGGCACCTCCGAAGGCTGCGGCCCGCGGGCTTCAGTGCTGCCCTGACCAGGCCCGGCGAGAGTCGCTCGGGGCGAGTATCCGCGGGGGGCTTCGCCGCAGGTGCGGGCGCCGCCTTGGCCACCGCGGGCGTCGGCGCAGGCTTTTTAGGGCGGGGCGTGCTGATTTCACGCAGGGCTTCGCTGGCGGCCTGCCGCACCGACTCATGCGACAGTCCGTCTTCCACGAGGCGCGTCAGCAAGGGCTTCGAGCGCCTCGCGCGCAGACCGCCGAGCGTCTCGATACTGCGCGTCACGACGGGCAGCACTTCGGAGCCGTTCGGCTCCCCGTGATGCATGCGCACGAACCGCTCCAAGGTGGGCGCCGCCTGGGGCGCTGCAAGCCGATCGAGCGCCTCGACAATGGCCACAAGGTCGCGGGTGCTCGTACGAAGGTCGTCGAAGTGCGCCAACATGGCGGGCACGGCCCCCCGGAGCCCCAACTTGCTGGCCACCAGCGCGAGCGCGCCAACATGGCCGCGCGACGCCGTCTCACGGGCCTGTGCCTTGAGGGCAGCGACTACCAAGTGGTGCCCGCTCGGGCGCTCTTCGAGCGCCTGGCACGCGCTACGATGAACGGGCTCAGGGGCATTGCCCTGCACGCACAGCTCGACCAGAATTCGCGTGATTTCGAGCCCTGATTGCCTGGAAAGCCACGCGACGGCGTAGGCGCGGGCCGCGCCCAACCGGGTATCGTCCAATGTAGCCGCCGCGGTCAGCTGCGCCGTGAGGTCGCCTGCTGGGACGCTTTCGTCGCCTTGGGGGGTCAGCGCTTCAGGCGCCGGCGCACCCCGCATCGTCAACGTGGACAGCTGAGCCCCCAGTGGTAGCTGCTGCTTTCCGAGGCTGCCGTCGTGCGCAACGAACTGCAGTACCCCTTCCGTGTCCGCGATCCACAGTCCGTGCGCTGTCTGAGAGGCGCCTACCAGATCCCGATCAAAGTGCCGCACCCAAACCAGCTCGTCCGCACTGGCGCGCAAACCGAAGACCATCCGGTAGAACCGCAGGTACGCGCGGTCACCGAGCACCGGCTCCTCAGCGGACGGCCCAACCTGCCAATGCAGGCGAAGGCGGTGCTCGGCACTGTCCGGTGCCGGCAACGGACTGTACCCATCCCGCAAGAGCGAAGGGTGCCCTGGTAGCTGGCGAGGAGCGGGCGCCAGCGGCCGAATATCCCCGGCTTGCAGCGCCAGCAGATCGCGGGTCACCGGAATCCACCCGTGCTGCCCGACGTATACCCGACCGTCCTGCACCTGCGCATGCCCGAGTACCGTACCGGTGAAGAACCAGCGAACACGTTCCGCCCCGTCGGCGGCGTCGAGAATGGAGATGCGATGCGTGGCCCACGGCGTCACCACGTAGCTGCCGATGAGGGCAGGCCTACCCGCGGGCAAGTTCAGTGCCACCCGCCAGCGCACGCGTCCCGCCTCCACCATCACGACACTGGCGCGGGGACCATCCTCATCGTGCAAGATCGAAATGACGCTTCGCGGACCAGCACCGTCAGCACCGACCAGCACACCGTCAGCATCCAACACGAGCTGGGTCCGGCCGTTTGACACGGAGCGCAGGACAATCCTGTCACCCTCCTGCGTGACGACTTGCTCGCCCGCAAGGATGGGCGCGGTCGTGGGAGCAGCAGCCAGGCGCCAGCGAAGCTGGCCCGACGTCAGATCCCAACAGAGGAGCTCACCGCCGTCGGCCCCCACCCCGACCGCAACCGAGGCCTCTCCGGGACGCTCTGAAGCCAGCAGCGCTGCAAGCACCTCTTCGGCAGTGGGCGCCTTTGGCTCCGGGAACGACGGCGACAAGGTGCGCGTCACACAAGCCGGCAGGAGCCAGAGCGCAAGCGCGGCCACCCCAGCGGCACGACTCCGAAACGCAACTCCCACATTCATTGGGGCGGCCTCTGGGTCAGCTTCGCCTGGGCCGCCGTTTCCTTCTTTTCAGCGGGCAAGGCACCATCGACGACGCGCTTTTCCGCCCGCGCGATGCCTGCGATCAGCTCGCGGGCCAGCCGGGCCTGGACTCCGTGAACACCGCTTTCTAGCCAGCGAGCAAGGTGGTGGCTTGCACTCGCGCTCGACGACTCCGACACCGCCCGGATAATACGCACCTTCACATGCGCCGGCAGCCTCGGGCGCTGCAAGCTGGCCTCGAGAGCCGGCAAGACTGCGTCGAGACCACTCCCACGTGCGCGTTCCAGCAGCAATTCCAGGTGAGCGTGTCCCACTAGCTGGCCGACAGCGCCGATCGCACCCTCGACGCCATTGTCATGGGCGGCCAACAGCGCGGGAACCGCGCGCGGCACACCGACAACAGCCAGCGTCGCTGCGGCCGTCACTCGAACCTCTTCGGCCGGGTCGCGGAGGGCCGCCAAGAGTTGCGTCTGCGCCCGCCGGTAGCGCAGGGACCCGAGGGCCTCGAGCGCGGCCCTCCGTATTTCGGACCGGCGGTGCCGCAAGAGCTCGACCAACTTGCCCGCGACCTGCCGCTGTCCCGTTTCCACCAGCACCCCGATAGCCTGCAGGAGCAACGAGGGCGGCAAGCCATCGCGAATCCGGGCCGCGACCGGCCTTCCGACCGCCCGCGAGCCGTCTTCCCGAAGCAGTCGAAGCGCCTCCTGGACACGTGCCGCATCATCACAGGCCAGCTCGCGCAAAGCGTGCTTCAATCGGTTCGCCTTGCCGATGGGAGCCGCACTGCGGGTGCTCGTAGCCGCGGCCTTGCGCTTGGCACCGCTCTTGGCCGAACTGGCCGGGCTGGGGGCGTCCGCGGAGGCGGTGGATGCTGCCCCGAGGGACTCGCTGCCCGGAGCGCTTGGCCCCGCCAACTGTGCCGAGACGGCAACCGGACAGGACGCGGAATACGCACAAGCGAGCGTAAGCGTTGATACGCCTACGCACACCGTCGCAGCCGCTGACCTCGATAGGAATCCATTCATCACTGACAAGCCCCGAATGCGTTAGCAAGGACCTCCAGTATCGCGCCTTCACCGTGGGCAAAGATAGACATGTGGTGATGGGCGACGGGTACCTACCCTGAAAGCGCAACTGCGCTGCGCTCGCTCCCTGCAAGGCGGTACCCACAGCCCCCCACGCACCTCTGATTTCGGCGGTTCCAACTCGGGATGGGGCTCAACGACCGGGCACGGGCTGGGGCACGGGCACGCGCTTGCGCGGGCACGGGGTGAAAGCTGACCTAGGCGGCCAGCGGGCGCTGGGGAACTCCAAGCGCCCTCGCCACGGCGGGATGAGTCACACCACCCGCATGCACGTTGAGGCCCCGCTCAAGACCGGGATCGGCAGCGATGGCTGCCAGCAAGCCCTGACCCGCCAACCTACGCCCGTAGGGCGTCGTGACGCTGACGAGCGCCTGCGTCGCCGTTCGCGCGACAGCAGACGGCATGTTCGCGACACAGTAGTGCTGGATGCCGTCGACCGTGAATACCGGCTCGACGTGACTGGTCGGTTGGGTCGTCTCCACACAGCCACCTTGATCCACCGCAACGTCGACGATCAGCGCGCCCGACTGCATCAACCCTAGGTGCTCCCGGCGGATGAGCTTGGGAGCCGCCGCGCCCGGCACTAGCACAGCGCCGACGACGAGATCAGCTCGGCACAGACAGGTGGCCAGATTGTCGGCGGTCGCAAACAGCGTCTGCACCCGGCCGCCAAAGAGCTCTTCCAGGTCCGCCAAACGCCTGGGTGAGACATCCAAGATCGTCACATCTGCGCCGAGGCCCACCGCCATGCGCGCCGCCTGCGTTCCCACCACTCCGCCACCCAAGATGATCACATGTCCGCGTGGCACCCCGGGCACCCCACCGAGCAGGACGCCACGGCCTCCAAAGGGCCGCTCCAGGTACTTGGCGCCTTGCTGGATCGACAGGCGCCCGGCGATGGCACTCATCGGACTGAGACAGACGAACTCGCCGGACTGGCCCTCCACGGTCTCATAGGCAATCGCCGAAGTGCCCGCCTGCATGAGTGCATCCGCCAGGGCCGGGACCGCCGCCAGGTGCAAGTACGTGAAAAGCAGTTGGTCCTGCCGCAGGTACGGATACTCGGCGGGGAGCGGCTCCTTGACCTTGATCACCATATCCTGGGCCCAGGTTTCACCTGCATCCTTGGTCACGTGCGCCCCGGCGGCGACGTAGGCGGCGTCGGAAAAGCCGGCCCCCTCCCCCGCGGCACTCTCCACCAATACTTCGTGGCCATCTGCCACATATCCGGTCACACACGCGGGAGTCGCACCTACGCGAAACTCCTGCGCTTTGATCTCACGCGGAACTCCAATGCGCATTGGATCGATCATACGAACTTTTTCGACCTAGAGCACGCGCCGACCCCGGTCGCCTGCCACGCCCGGCAGGGCGAAGCACATCTGCATGCGCCGGACCGCTGCGCGGTCCAGTCACAGACAGGTCGCGTCCGCTGCCATTGAAACCAGACGCCATCGATGCTTCAGGGGGCCGCTAGAGCCATGAATCCGCGACCTTGCACGGTTGAGGGGGTGCGATTGAACGAGGCTCGCCGCGGATGTACCTTCGCGCGCGCGCCGGCGGCGCAGAGGAGGCAGCAGACATGGGAATTGATTTCACGGGTAAGGTCGC
>JAPPOR010001016.1 GCA_028817905.1 Myxococcales bacterium | reverse complement strand
GCCTTGGTGGCTTCCTCAAGCACAACAAACGACCCGGATGGCAGGTCCTGGCCCGCGGCTTCGTGGACCTTCTCGTCATGGAACAGGGCGCGTCCGCTGTCATTGAAACCACTTGTGATCAATGATCAGATCCGGGCTAGCCCGCCGCGCGGGCCTTACCATGCCCACTTCCGCCGACCTGCGTGGTGAGCGAAGCAATCAGCGCCTCGGCTCCTTGCGGGTCGATGTCATACATGTCCAGACCACGGGTCAAAAGCGCCTCGTTGCCGTCGAGGATGGCCGTACCCGTCACGTGCCCGGCCTGCTTGGCCAGCGCATTGGCCACGGTCACGAAGTTGCAGATCCGGTAGGGGTACGCCTCGTCCAGTTCGCCACACCGCTCCACGGTCTCCACAACTTCTTCGGGCATCTTCCATGCCTGTACGATCGCGATGCCGACGTCCCGATGGGAATCCTCGACCACCTTCATCCACAGACCAGGAGTCATGAAGCGCTCTTCGCGCTTGCTCAGCTGACGCTCTGCTTCAAGCAGCATGCTGCCCACCATCGGCTTGCCCAGGTCGTGCAGTAGACCCGCCAGGTGAGCGAGCTCCGCATCGCCCTTTCCAACCTGCTTGCTGATGGCGCGACTCAGGAGCGCGACGGCCATGGAGTGCTCCCAAATCCCATTGAACGCATCGCGAATGCGGCGCTCACGGGATTGAAACACCTGGTGGGCCGAGAGTTCGATCAGCAGGGTACGTAGCTGGCGCCCCCCCAAACGACTGACCGCCTGCTCCAACGTGCGAGCCTTCTCGGCGCTGGCAAACGCCACGTTGTTGGCCACCCGCAGCACCTGCGTGGCCAGCATTGGATCCTTCTCCAGGGTTTTGGCCAGGTGAGAGAAGGTCGCCTGCTGGTCGCCGATCTGCTGCATACACTCGACGGCCACCTGGGGCATCATGGGCAGCACCAGGTTTTTGGACTGCACACGCTCCATCAGGATGCGCGCCAGCTTGTGGCCGACGCGCTGGGGACGCTCTTCGTCGCCAGCGCTGAGTCCGCACTCGTCGTCATGGTCCTCGGCGGGAACGATGGGTACCGGCGTGGGCGCCACGACCGCCGCATACTGCCTGGGCGGAGGCGCGGCCAGCGTGGCGGCCGCTCCCAGGCCCTTCTTGGTCGCCTGGTCCGCTGGAGCAAGGCTGATGGTTGCCGGTTCCTCGTCCGCGAGCTGTGGCGGGACGCTTGGCTCTGGCCGCGCCGCAGGCTCAGGCTCCGAGGACAGCTCGGGTTCACACAGCAATGCCGCCCGCATGGCCCGCATGGTGGCGAAGCGGTCCTCAGGGCGCTTTTCCAGGGCTCGCAGAATCGCGTTCTCAACGAAACGCGGAAGATCCATCGCCCGCTGACTGGGCGGCACAGGCCGCTCGTTCACCTGGGCGAGCAACAACTGGGAAAGGTTCTCGGCATCGAACGGCAGCTCACCGGTGGTCATCTCGTAGAGCAGTACGCCGAGCGCATACACGTCGCTCGCGGGGCCCACCTCCTGCTCACCCAGGCATTGCTCTGGAGACATATAGTGGGGCGTGCCCAGGAGCGTGCCGATCTCGGTCTTGCGAACGCGCACGTCTTGCCGCTTCGACATGAGCTTGGCCACGCCAAAGTCGAGCACCTTCACGTAGTCCGGGTAGGCGGCATGGGCCGAAAGAAAGATGTTGTCGGGCTTGAGATCGCGATGGACGATCCCTCGCTCGTGGGCGGCCTGCAAGGCCGAGGCAACCTGGCCCGCGATGTGGACCGCCTGGGGCGCTTCAAGCCGGGCGCATTGCTCCAAACAGCTGGCGAGCGTCTCGCCCTCCAGAAGCTCCATGATCAGATAGTAGCGGCCCTCAACCTGCCCGAAGTCGGTGATCTCGACGACGTGTGGGTGGCGGATTTCGTTGACTGCCCGGGCCTCGTTCAGGAAGCGCTCGACCACGTCTCCGTTGGCCGATAATTCCTCGTTCAGCACCTTGATGGCGGCCTTGCGGCCCATGAGGTCGTGCTTGGCCAGGTAGACCTGACCCATCGACCCAAACCCCAGCATCTCGATGAGTCGGTAGTTCCCGAGTCGCTCACCGATCAGTCCCCTGCTGCCATCCGGTGTTTCGCCCACGCAAGGATAACGACCGCCCCACAGCCCGGCTTTAGGTCAACGCAGGACCGCACATGTGGTCCGTACAACGATGGTGTATGCCGCCGGAGCGCTTGGCGAGGGCCACCACCGATCGTACCGAACGCCCGGCGGGCTCAGGACGGGCCCGAACGCGCCCGCGCGGGGCCGAATCCTAAGGGAAAGCCGAGACCCGAAGGGCCCCATGCCGTTCGGCGTCCAGGCCTGTTGTGGAGCCCCCGATTGGGTTACAACCCGACCATGATGACGATGATGGAACGCCCGCGGCGCAATCGCGTCAGCGCCCGCATGCGCGACGCCGTCGCCGAAACCCACCTGAGCCCAGCGAACCTGGTGCTTCCCGCCTTCGTTCAGGAAGGCAAGGACGCGGCGACCCCGATACCTTCCATGCCGGGCCATGCCCGGCTCAGCGTGGACCGGCTCGTGGGACTCGCCCGGGAGGCCGACAGCCTCGGGATCACCGGCGTGGCTCTGTTTCCGGCGATCGCCGACGACCTCAAGGATCCGCGCGGACAGGAAGGGGTGAATCCGAACGGGCTGCTGCAACGGGCGATAAAGGCGCTCAAGGAAGCGACACCCGACCTTTTGGTGATCACCGACGTGGCCCTCGATCCCTATTCGTCCGATGGGCACGACGGCGTGGTCGTCGACGGCGAAATCGTCAACGATGAGACGGTCGCCATTCTGGCCGCCATGGCGGTCGTCCAGGCGGAGGCTGGCGCCGACATGGTGGCGCCCTCCGACATGATGGATGGCCGCGTGGGAGCCATCCGGGACGCCCTCGACGACGCAGGCCATACCAAGGTCGGCATCTGCAGCTACTGCACGAAGTATGCTTCCGCCTTGTACGGTCCATTTCGAGACGCCCTCGACTCGGAGCCCCGCGGCGGGGACAAGAAGACCTACCAGATGGATCCCCGCAACGCCCGCGAGGGCCTGCGCGAGGTCACCCTGGACGAAGCCGAGGGTGCGGACTGGCTCCTGGTCAAGCCCGGCCTGCCCTACGCCGACGTGATCTACCGCGTGCGCCAGGCCACCGCGCTGCCCGTGGCCGCCTACCACGTCAGCGGGGAGTACGCGATGCTCAAGGCCGCGGCGGAAAAGGGCTGGCTCGACTACGACAAGTGCCTACTGGAAAGCCTGATGTGTCTGCGGCGCGCCGGCGCCGACATCCTCTTCACCTACGGCGCCCTCGAAGCCGCCAAGCTGCTCGTCGGGGGCCGCAAGCCATGAGCAAACGGGCAGACAAGGCCCAATGACCGACGGCCACCCGGACCAGGACGGCGCAGCGTCCGCAGACGACGCCCCGGTGCGACCCGCCGCCACTGTGGTGGTGTTGCGCGACGCGGTCCACGCGGGGAGCGCTGGCCTGGAAGTGTTGATGCTCCGTCGCAACAGCAAGCTCGCGTTTTACGGCGGCGCCTGGGTCTTCCCCGGCGGTCGCATCGACCCGGAAGACTGCCTGGACGGTGACCGACTCGACCACATCGGAGCCGCGGTCCGCGCCGGGGTCCGCGAAACCTTCGAGGAAGCTGGCTTGACCCTGCCGGTGGCCGAACTTGTTCACTTTGCCCAATGGTTGACACCTCCCGGCCGCACGCGCCGCTTCGATACCTGGTTCTTTGCGGCACGCGCGGCACGCGGCCAGGGCGTCGGCCCTCGCGCCTCCGGCATCCAGGTCGATCAGGGTGAGATCGATGCCCACCGCTGGCTTAGCCCAGCCGCCGCCCTGGCGGCGCACGGCCGAGGCGAGATCGAGCTGCCTCCCCCCACCTTCGTCACGCTTTCGCAACTGAAGCCCTTCGTGAGCGCCGAGTCCGCCTACGACTCCCTAGCGCAGGGCGCCGTCCAACGCTTCGCTCCGCGCCCAATCCAGACCGAAGAGACGCTCGTGTTCCTATATGAAGAGGATGCCGGCTACCCCGAGCGGAACCCGCACGCCGAAGGCCCGCGCCACCGCATCACGGTCCGCGGCCACCAGTGGCACTACGAGCAACCGGAACGCACCGAAGACCCGACGCGTAGCTAGCTAGACCCGACGCGTAGCTAGCTAGGGACGGCGCGCGGCGCGCAGGCCCAGGCGCTTGGCGTCCGCCGGCGCGAGCAGCATCGACAGTAGACTGCCCACAGTGCGGTCCGACTCCAGCGGATGGCGCAGCGTGACAGTCGTGTCGATCTCATAGTGATTGCGGCGGCCCTCGCGCACACGCGTGACCACGCCCGCCTCTTCAAGCTCACCGACGATCTTGAACACGCCCCGTTCGGTGATGCCCACCAGTTCGGCCACATCGCGCAGGCGGGCATCGGGGTCCCGTGCCAGGCACACCAACACGTGGGCGTGGTTGCTCAGGAATGTCCAGGATCCCCGGCGATCACCGGATTGCCCGTGGGACGCAGCCATGTCACTCCCTCCTTGCTTTATCGACCGAAGCAGATTACAAGAACTATAGTTCTAGTGTTGTAGTTCTTGCAATGGAAATCCAGTATAAAGAATCATACAAGAGACTTCGCCGTAACGGTGATATTCCGATAGATTCGGGCGCCCTGCTACGGGCGGTGGAGCTGACGGTCGAGGGCCTCGGCCGGTCGGGCGTGCTGGATCCCCCCGAAATTGCAGCGGCAGGTTGTCTTGGGATCTCCCAGACGGCCGAGCGTCTGGGGGAGCACACCGGGATGTTGGCGCGCGTGCGCGCCTACACGCGCGAGGAGTTCAAGCAAGCCGCCAAGGCTCAGACCGCCCTGCTGGCGCACCTGGGGGACAGCGGCTGGCTGGCGGTGGGCCGCGGCCGACGACCCGTTCTCGTCTCAGGTGGCCGGGAGCGCCGCCTGGGGCTCGGGTCCCAGGAGGTGAAGCAGCTGCTGGGTACCGGGCCGATCCAGACCATCACCCTCGAGCCACGACTGCAGCTGGAGCCGCTCAGCCGCTCGGCCACCGGAACGGGAAGCCCCTGGGCACGCCTGCGAGCCCTGATGGCGCTCGAGGCTTCCGAGCTTGGTGGACTCGTCCTGTATGCCGTCATCCTGGGGGCTGCTTCGCTGGCTGTGCCGATCGCCGTCCAGGTGTTGGTCAACACGATCGCACTCGGTTCTCTGCTGCAGCCGCTTGTCGTGCTGGCAGCGCTCCTACTCGGCGTACTGACGGTCTCCGGCACGGTGCAGGTGATCGAGTCCTATGCGGCGGAGGTCTTGCAGCGGCGGATGTTTGTGCGCGTGGCCGAGGACTTCGCGCGGCGCCTGCCAGAAGCCACCTATCAAGTGTACGGCGAACAGAACATCCGGGAGCTCGCCACCCGCTTCTTCGAGGTCGTGTCCGTGCAGAAGTCCATGGGCAAGCTACTGCTCGATGGCCTCACGCTCGCACTGCAAACCGCCGTCGGTCTCCTGCTGCTGGGGTTCTACCATCCGCTTCTGCTGGCGTTCGACGTCGCCTTGCTGCTCGCCCTTTCGGCCGTCGTGGGGCTGGGCTACGGGGCGGTCTCCACCGCGGTAGATGAGTCGGCCGCAAAGTACCGCACGGCCGCCTGGTTGCAGACGGTTGCCGCTCAGCCGCTGCTGTTCAAGCGGGCCTCCGGAGCAGTGTTCGCATCCGTGCGGGCGGACGCGCTCACGCGCGCGTATCTGGGCACCCGGAGGCGTCACTACCGACGGGTGCTCAGGCAGTTGATCGGCGGCGTCGGCGTTCAAGTCTTGACACTGGTGGCCCTGCTTGGATTGGGTGGATGGCTCGTGATCGAAGGCGAGCTGACGTTGGGACAACTGGTGGCGGCCGAGCTCGTGGTCGGCATGATCGTGGCGGGCTTCGCCAAGCTAGGCCGGCAGTTCGAGACCGGTTACGATCTGCTGGCAGCGCTCGACAAGCTGGGGCACGTCTTGGACCTGCCACGCGATGTCCGTGCCCACGCGCAGTCGCCACAAGACCCGCTAGGCCTGGAGCTGTGTGGCGTCACCGTGCAAGCCGATCCTCGCGCAGCTCTTGAGGGTGTCCATGCGCGCATCGAACCGGGCGCACGTGTACGCTTGACCGGCGGCACCGAAAGGCAGCGCCGCGTACTGCTGGAGTTGCTCGCAGGAATTGTCGCGAGTGAGGCCGGCGTACTGCGCGCGTTGGGGATGCCGGCGGATGTCTGGCACCCGGCCCAGCTTCGCGAGTGCGCGCTGCTGGTGAGTCCCGGCGACCTCGTCGCAGGCACCGTGCTCGACAACCTCCGGGTGGTGGACCCGAGTCTCGACGAGGACGCCGCGATGAACGCCCTGCGTGCCGTCCGGCTATCCGAGCGCGTGGCGGAGCTCCCGGCTGGCCTGCGGACGCAAGTGCTGTCAGTGGGCTCGCCTTTCACGCCGTCAGAGGTCGCCCGGCTGGCCCTCGCGCGCGCGCTGGTCGCTTCACCGGGCCTACTGGTGCTCGACCACGCGCTCGATGCCATCGGCCTCGACGGCGGTGAGCATCAGGAAGTCCTGGATCGCTTCCTGTCGCCGAAAGCGCCCTGGACGGTGATTGCGACGAGCGACGACCCAAAGGTTCGAGCGCGCCTCACCGGCACCATCGATCTGAACGGGGAGGCTAGCTCGTGACTTCGATCGAGATGCCCTCGTCGGCGCTTTCGGCTGCCGGGCGCATCGGCACGCTGCGCCTGTCGGTCCGAATCCTGGCCACCGTCGCGCTCCTCTGTGCGGGAAGTCTTGCCTGGGTGCCCTGGCAGCAGTCGGTACGCGGCAGCGGGCGCGTCATCGCCTACGCACCGCTCGAGCGCCAGCAGGAGGTCGAAGCCCCCATCGATGGACGGGTCACGCACTGGCATGTGCAGGAGGGCGACCGGGTCCAGCGTGGCGACCCGATCGCAGACCTGTCGGACAACGATCCCGAAATCGTACAGCGCTTGCGCCGTGAGCGAGACGCCGCCCGCGCCCAGGTGCAGGCCGCCGGTCTCTCGATCACGCTGACAGAAACACGGATCGCGTCCCTGGAAGCAGCGCGCGACGCGGCGATCGACAGCGCACGGCTGAAAGTGCAGATGGCTGTCGACCGCAAGACCGCCGGCGAGCGCTCGGTCGATGCCGCCCGGGCCGCGTTCCAGACCGCCGCGCTCAACCTGGTGCGCCAGCGCAAGCTGCACGACAAGGGACTCGTCTCCCAGCGGGAGCTGGAGCTGGCCGAGTTGGCCGAGCAGACCGCGCGTACCGGTCTCGACCGCGCCCGGGCCTCGCTCCGGGTCGCTCGCTCCGAAGTCGAGGCCCTGCAGGCCGAGCGGGCCCGCGTCGCGTCGTCGAACAATGCGGGTATCGAGTCTTCGCGGGCATCGCTGGAAAAGGGCCGGGCGGACCAGGCAAAAGCCGAAGCCGAGCTGGCCAAGGTCGAGGTGCGCCTGGCGCGACAGCAGCAGATGCGCGTGCAAGCCCCGCGCGCCGGAACGATCTTGCGGCTGATCGCCAAGCAGGGCGCGGAAATGGTCAAGGCCGGCGATGCACTGGTGGTGCTGGTGCCGGACGCCGAGTCCCGGGCCGTGGAACTGTTCGTCGACGGCAATGACGCTCCGCTGATCGAACCCGGGCGCCTGGTTCGCCTTCAGTTCGAGGGGTGGCCCGCGGTGCAATTCGTCGGTTGGCCCGGGGTGGCCGTGGGGACCTTCCAGGCAAAGGTGGCCTTCCTGGACGCCCATGATGATGGCTACGGACGCTTTCGCGTGGTGGTGGTTCCGGACGGCGAGGCGTGGCCCGAGGGTCGCTACTTGAGACAGGGCGTCCGCGCCAACGGCTGGGTGTTGCTCAACCGGGTGTCCCTGGGTTTCGAGCTCTGGCGGCAATTCAACGGATTTCCCCCCGCACTCAACACGCCGAAAGATGCAAGCCCCATCACGGGCCAGGAGCGGCAGTCGTGAAGCGGCCTCGGAAGGCGCGTGGGTGGGCC
>JAPPOR010000986.1 GCA_028817905.1 Myxococcales bacterium | reverse complement strand
ACCCACATACTGCCTGTATTTGCGAGGGCGACGAAAGGCGTGTGAAGTCGAAGATCAAGCGAGGCGGCGGCGTAGTCATCAATGATCGGCGCTAGCTTCGCTCGCCTCGTCTGCGAGCGCCTGCCGGGAGTAGAGCCAGCGCTGGCAATTCGGGCACTGCTCGAGCGTCTCGGCGCGCTGCACGCGGATCCCCTGCTGGGGTGCGATCGCCATGTTGCACCCGGAACAACACCCTCCCTTGATCTCGGAAACCGCACTGCCGCCACGCCGTGTCCGGATGAGATCGTAGCGGCGAGCCACCGCCCCGCTGATCTTGGCGGCAAACTCCTCGCGACCCGCCAGGGCTGTGCTGCGTTCAGCCTCCAACTCGGCCAAACGGGAGTCGGCCTTTTCCTGTTCCTTGGCCGCAAACGCCTTAAGCTCGCCAAACTCCTTCTCGTGCTTCTCGAAGGACTTGCGGCGCTTCTCAATCGCAGCCTTGAGCGTCTCTCGCTCCGCTTCACGATCCCGCATGCTGCGACGGATCGCCTCCAGTTCGCGCTCGACAGCGTCGGCCTCGCGAATATTGCTAGCGCGCGCGCCCTTGGCCTTCGACTTGGCCAGGGCCTGACTCTGGCGGTTGATCTCCTCTTCCTGGGCGGTCAGCAGACGGTCAGCCTCCGCCAACTCCTGCCGCTCTGACTCGAGCAGCTCACCCAATTTGGAGACATCCCCCTGGAGCTCACCCATGCGCTCGGGGATTTCCTTCAACTCCGTGTCGGCCCGGAACGCCTTTGCATCGATTTCTGAGATCCTGATCAGCGCATCCAACTCTTCGAGCACGAAAGCCTCCTGAGCGCGTGCGCTGTAGCTCGCTATCGCCCACAGCGCAAGCCTCTGTACCAGATTCCCCAATGGTGCCCGGGATTCACGAGCGCCACCAGCTTGCAGCACCAAGAGAACAAACGTCGGCGCGACCGCGGAGCGGGAGACGCTTTCATGGCCACGGGGCGTTAGCAGGCCCCGGTCCAGATTCTGGACCCGTCCCGGAGGGTTTGCGAACGCCAGCCCGGACGCGCAGGGATTCGGCTTCACACGGCTTTCGGCGATCGATGGGAATGCTCAGCGCGCGTGTCTCGGGCGGCGAACGCCGCGTGAAGTCCGACAAATGAGCGAGGCGATGTGAAGTTCGTGAATAGTCCGCCACTGCCCGGCCGAACCTCGGCCCCGCGACCGGTCGCACACCGAACAACGCTGTGAGGTCGAGACCTGTGATCCTCCCCACAACAGGCACCATCCGGGAGCCACCCCGCAATCAGAGGCACGGCGGGAGGGGCGCCTGTGCCCCTCCCGAACCGAAGGGTGGGCCCAGCTGGGCTCGAACCAGCAACAACCCGGTTATGAGCCGGGGACTCTAACCAATTGAGCTATAGGCCCGGAACGCAAGACGCCGACGGCGCCAGACGTTGCGACAGCCCCCAAGCGATCGACTAACCGTCGACGAAGCTGCGTAGCTGCTTCGAACGGCTTGGGTGGCGAAGCTTACGGAGCGCCTTGGCTTCGATCTGCCTGATGCGCTCCCGAGTCACTTCGAAGTCCTGACCGACTTCCTCGAGCGTGTGGTCGCTCTTTTCGCCGATCCCGAAGCGCATGCGCAACACCTTCTCCTCGCGAGGCGTAAGCGTTTTCAGCACGCGTCTCGTTTGGTCCTCGAGATTGTTGTTGATGACGGTCTCGACGGGCGACACCACCGACTTGTCTTCGATGAAGTCCCCGAGATGACTGTCTTCCTCTTCGCCGATCGGCGTCTCCAGGGAGATCGGCTCCTTTGCGATACGTAGCACCTTGCGTACCTTGTCGAGCGGCATCTCCATTTTGGCCGCGATCTCCTCCGGGTTGGGCTCACGCCCCAACTCCTGGACCAGGTAGCGCGAAGTGCGGATCAGCTTGTTGATCGTTTCGATCATGTGGACCGGAATGCGGATGGTTCGAGCCTGGTCCGCGATCGCGCGGGTGATGGCCTGGCGTATCCACCAGGTCGCATAGGTCGAGAACTTGTATCCGCGTCGGTACTCGAACTTGTCGACCGCCTTCATCAGACCGATGTTGCCCTCCTGGATCAGGTCCAGAAACTGCAGGCCGCGGTTCGTGTACTTCTTGGCGATCGACACGACCAGGCGCAGGTTTGCCTCCACAAGCTCTGCCTTCGCCCGCTCCGCGGTGCGCTCGCCCTGATTCAGACGTCGATAGGTCTGGCGCAGCGCTTCCACCGGCTGGCCCATGTCTTCTTCCACACGACGAATGGACTGCATGGCCTCATCGACCACTTCGATCGCGCCGCGAATGTCATCCCCGGAACCATAGCGGCGCACCAGTCGCTTTTCGGCGTTCTTGTTGGTCTCGATCTGCTCGAGCGTCTTGGCCATGTCCACGGAACGCAACCCGCGAACCGACCGCTCGGCTTCCGCAACCTCGGCCTCGGCCAGCTCCACCCGCCGCGCGTAGCCCTTGATACGCTGGACGATCTCGTCGATCACCTTTTTTGTGAGCTTGGCGTCATGCAGCGTCCGCACGATATCCCGCGTGTTCGCTTCGATCTGAAACTCGACCGCTTCCTTGGCCTTCTTGGTCGGGCGCTTAAGGGCCGCCAACTCCTCACGCAGCTTCAGACCCTGCGCTTCCAGCTTGCGAACCTTATCGAGCAGCTTTTGAACCCGCTTGACCGCGTCCTCCTCGTGCGCGGCAGCCTGCTCTGGATCTTCGGCGGCCTCGAAATCGCGCACAACGTCCTTCACGCGCAGGGTCCCCTTGCGCAGGTTCTCCCCGATAGAAAGCAACTCAGAGATTCCGACCCTTGAGTTGATAAGCACCGAGAAGACCACCCCCTCGCCGTCCTCGATCCGCTTGGCGATCTCGACCTCGCCCTCGCGGGTCAGCAGCGAAACCGAACCCATCTTGCGGAGATACATCCGCACCGGGTCACTCGATTTGGCGACTTCGCCCTCCTCGGCACCTGCAGGTGGCATGGTTGGATAGCCGCTCGTGCGGGCCTTTTGGGCAGCCTTTTCGGCCGAACGGGCCGCAGCACCGTGCAGCTCGCGCCGCGAACTCGCCTGCGATGCCGATACGACCACCTCGATGTTCTCGGAACCGAGAACCATGACGAGGTCGTCGATCTGCTCGGAGGTGACCATCTCCGGGGGAAGAGCGTCGTTGACCTCGTCATAGGTCAGGAAGCCCTTGGCCTTGCCGGTCGCGATCAGGCGGTTCAGCTCCTTGCGCTTGCTGGCAGCCGCCCCGTTCCCTTCGGTCTCCGGCGCCTGAACCTCCGCATCCGCCTCCGCAGGGGATGGGCTGGCCGGCTTCCTAGCACTGGCCTTGGAAGCCGTGGCGCTGCTACCTCGCTTGGCCGTGGATTTGGCTGCCGGTGGGCGGCTGCTGCGCGACGCGCTCGCCTTGACACCGTTGACGGGCTTTTTCGTACTCACCGAGTTGCTCTTGCCTCCGCTGGTGGTCTTGGCACTGCTGCCGGTACCGCGCTTGGCGCTACCGGAAGACGACGCTTTCTTCGAAGCCGCGCTCGCGCCCGCCTTCGCGCTTGCCTTGCTCCTCGCCGGGGTCTTTGCCTCGGTCTTCGCCTTCGCCGAACCGTTCTTGGTGCTGGTCTTGCGTGTGGTCGACTTGGCCGCACTCCCTGCAGCCTTCGAAGCCTTGGCGACCTTGGCCGGCGCCGCCGCCTGGGGAGCGCCCTTCTTGGCGGGCTTGGCTGACTTGGCGGTGCCAGCAGACTTCCTGCTCGCGCTTGTACTCTTTTTTGCGCCGTTGGCGCTGTCACCCCTGCTGGCCGCCGCCTTGGTTGGAGCCTTGGCCTTGTCGCTCGTCGTACGTGACGTCTTACCGGTGCTCTTGGAGGGCATCATTTACCTCTGGCCGCGCGCCACCAAGCGGTGGGCACTCAGGGCTAGCTCGTCTCGTTGTCGTGTCAGGCGGACAGCGAGGTCGTCATCTCCGCTGCGTCGCGCCAAGCTGATTTCTTGCGCGAGCCGCGGGAGCTCACGCTGGATGTTCTCTATCGCCAACCTTTCCACTCCCCGGCTGAGCAAGCTCTGTGCCTCGCCCTTATCTTGATACGTGTCCACAGATAAGCGCTCGCGCAACCAAACGGACGCCCTTTCCGAGCCCCCTCCCGACTCCACGCGGGAAAGAAGCGCCGAAGCGTCTACAACCGTGTTTTCCCGAACGAGTTCCGCAGCGGAGCGGAAGATGCACTGAAGTTCGGGGCTGGTCAAAAGCTCCTCCAGGTTTTTTGCCTCAGCGGACTGAAAAAGTTCGGGCTGATCTAGTAGCAGCCCCACCAGCTCCGCCTGCAACTTCGGTAGTTTAACATGCTCTGGCGGTCTGACCACTCCCGAATCTGGGGCATTTTCCGTACGGCGGCGTCGACTGGCGAGCGCCCCCTTGCGTAACTGACGCTTCACGGCACCCAGATCCGATATCTCGAATCTCTGGCCAACGCGCTGAATGTACAACTGAATCTCTACCGGATTACTAACGGCGGCTAGCACCGGACCTAGACCCTCCACCGCCCGGGCGCGCTCGGATGCACCGTGGGCCCCAATAACTGCACTATCTATCAAATACTCTACGATGCCTGGTGCCTGATCGAGGAGCTCCGAGATCGCCCCCTGGCCCTGCGCCCGAATGAAACTGTCAGGGTCGTGGCCACTGGGCAGTGCGGCCACGCGCGCTGCAACGCCTGCCTTCGCAAGCAGCGGATGGGCCGCCACGACCGCCTTCGCGCCGGCCGCGTCGCCATCGAACAGTAGGGTCACGCGCTCAGCGAACCGGGCCACCGCACGGGCTTGGGCCTCCGTAAAGGCCGTACCCAGCGGCGCGAGCACATGTTCGATGCCCGCCTGATGCAAGGCGATGAGGTCGAAGTTTCCTTCGCAAAGAACCGCCCACCCAAGCCGACGAATGGCCACCCGGGCCTGGTGCAGGCCGAACAGGAGGGATCCCTTGTGGTACAGGGGTCCTTCGGGGCTATTGACGTACTTGGGCGCGTCCGGCTGCGGGCGCAACTCGGAGCCTCCGGGGCCACCCGTCAGGATCCGACCGCTGAAAGCGACCACCCTACCCGCCTGGTCACTGACGGGGAACTGCAATCGATTGCGGAAGCGGTCGTAGTAGCCATCGCCGTCGCGCCGGCGCGCAATGAGCCCCAGACTCTCCGCATCCGAGAGCGACCAATCGCGCCGTTCCAAGTGCTGAACGAGCCCATCCCATCCGGGCGGAGCAAAGCCCAGGCGAAACGTCCGAGAGGTCGCCTCCGCCACGCCGCGGCGCTTGAGCTCCGTGTGCGCGGAGGTGCGTGCTGGATGCCCCCACAGCTGCCGCTCATAGAAGTCGGCCGCAGCCTCCATCAACGCGTAGAGCCGCTCCTTGCGTTCACGCTCACGACGACTGCGATCGTCCTGACGTGAATCGGTCTCGGGAAGCTCGATCCCAACGCGTTCGGCCAGGCGTCCAGCGGCCTCAGGAAACGACAGGCCCTCCAACCGCATCAGAAAGCCGATCGCGTCGCCCGAGGCCTGACAGCCGAAGCAATGGAAGAAGCGCCGCACCCCGTGCACGTTGAACGACGGCGATTTTTCGTCGTGAAAAGGACACAGCCCGACGTGGTTGACCCCTCGCTTCTTGAGCCGAACGTACTCCCCGATCAACTCGAGGATGTCGACCCGCTGTCGGATCTCCGCGATGCACTCTTCCGGGATCACCGTGCCTTCACCTGCTCCCTACCGACCCCGCCGGCACGCGCCCTGCGAGGTGCCACATCGTGGGCGAAAGCCCCCAGCAAGCGACCCACAAGCGAGCCAGATGTGGGTGCGGATCACTGTCTTGGCGGTGGCTGCAGTGTAGGCTGTGGCCCCGAACGGTCAAGGCGTGGGTCCGGGGTCGCCGCGCGACCGACGGCGGGTCCCGCGCGAGGACCAGGCGAAACATGGAAGAACCGAAGCAGCAGCACCCGTGCAGACCCGACCAGGCCGGCCGGCTCGCAAGCCCGGCACCGGCCCGGGGCCCCAGCCAGGCTCCGCCCGGAGCCCGGGCACCGGCCGCGCGCGAAGTGGCGCTGGCCTACCTCGGCATCACGCTGGCGACAGTCGCCATAGACCGCTTCACCCGCTTGCCCGGCCTTGGAAACTACACGCAGGTGGCGCTGGCCCTTCTCTTTCTGGTGACAGCCATCCAGCTGGCCCAGCGCAGCCCCGGCGGGCTCGCTGCCCACGGTCTGGAGCTGGGGGGATTGCTGGAGCCCGCCGCGGATGAGCCGCGACGGCAGGGTCCCCTCGGTGCCCTCTTCGATCTAGCCGAAGCCGTGTTTCGGGCATTGCCCTCGGCCGCACGCGAGATCCGAGTCGCACTGATGGTCTCAGCGGTGATCTTCCCGCCCTTTTGCCTGGGCTTCTACCTGTTCCACCAACCCACCCACCCATTCACCTTCCACCTCCCCGCCGACCTCTTCAACTACGGACTGTCGCAGCTCCTGGTCGTGGGCCTACCTGAGGAAGCCCTATTCCGGGGCTACTTTCAGACGCGCCTGGCATACCTCTTCCCGGGACGACGACGCCTGTTCTGGGCCCACGTGTCGGTCGGCGCACTCGTCGCCCAGGCGGCCCTGTTTGCCCTGCTTCACTTCGCGGTCGATCTCAATCCCGTGCGTCTTGCGGTCTTCTTTCCCGGCCTTCTGTTTGGCTGGGCGCGCGCGTGGCGGGGAGGGATCGGAGCGGCGATCGTCTTGCACGCGCTGTCCAATCTATTGAGCGACATCCTGGTGCGGGGCTGGCTGTAGGGCAGCGCGGCATGTGCTAAGCAGGTGTATGATGATTGCGCACCCCTCGCTCTTGCAGATCGTCGACGCGGCCCTGCACGAAGACCTCGGCCGAGGAGACATCACGACCGAGGCCTGCGTGCCGGCGGACGCCGTCGCTCGCACACAGATGGTCGCCCGAGAGGAGCTGGTCTGGTGCGGCGCGGACGTCGTCACCCAGGTGTACGCGCGCATCGACCCGAGCGTCGCAACGCACCCCCTCGGCCCCGAGGGTGCACGCGTATCGGCGGGAACCGCCCTAATGGAGATCCACGGATCCGCGCGCTCGGTTCTAATGGGCGAGCGGGTAGCCCTGAACTTCGTGCAGCGCATGAGTGCGGTCGCGACCATTACCCGCACCTGCGTCGACGCGCTGCCGCCGGGAAGTCACACGCGTATCACGGACACTCGCAAGACGACGCCCGGGTTGCGGGCGCTGGAGCGCTACGCGGTGAGAGTCGGTGGCGGGCACAACCATCGCGAAGATCTCGCGGCCGCCGTACTGATCAAGGACAATCACATCGCTGCGGCTGGTTCGGTCAGGCACGCCATCGACCAGGCCCGCGCGCGCGCGCCGCACACGGCGCGTATCACATGCGAGGTCGACACGCTCGAGCAGCTGGAGGAGGCGCTGGCAGCCCGCGCCGATGTCGTCATGCTCGACAACTTCAGCGACGAGGCCCTGGCACGCGGAGTGGAGGCCGCCCTTGGCAAGGCACTGATCGAAGTGTCCGGAGGCATCACACCCGATCGCGTACGGAAGCTTTCGGAGGCCGGGGCCGACGTCATCAGCATCGGGGCCCTCACCCACTCAGCGGGCAGCGTCGACATCGGGCTCGACTGGACAACATCGTGAACCGCCAAGGCCATGTGGCGGAAGACAACGAAGCCCAAGCACGCGCGACGATGTCGCCAGCGCGCATCGCCCAATTGCTCGAGACTGAACGCTACGGCAGGTCGCTGGAGCTCAAGGCAAAAACGGCCTCGACGAATGACGATGCGCGCGCGGCAGCGCTATCGGGGGCGGTCCGAGGACACGTGGTGTTGGCCGACGGGCAGTCCTCGGGACGCGGCTCCCACGGGCGCACCTGGTGCTCCCCCTCCGGCACGGACCTCTACTTCTCGATCGTGGACCGACCCGCACTCACCGTCAGCCAGTTGCCTCCCTTGACCCTGGCTGTCGGACTGGGGGTCGCCGAAGTGGTCGCTGGGGCGCTCGCCGACCCCAGGC
>JAPPOR010000926.1 GCA_028817905.1 Myxococcales bacterium | reverse complement strand
TTTCGCCGGTCGCCGCGCTTTCCTCCTCGGGCGCTGTGAGGGGTAGGCCGACCGGATCGTTGACCGCGACGCCAGGCTTTGCCTCGGCTGTGGGGTCAGAGGGAGTGCACGCGAGTAGGGCACTTGCAAGTGTCCAGGTACACATGACGACAGTTCGGTTCTTCATGACAGCGATTGCCTCACAGAAAGAGCTTCGTGGAGCTAGGGATTGTGGTCCGGCCCGATGCTCAGGGAACGTCTGAGCGAACGCGATTCTTTAGGCGAGCAAACTGAGGGCGAGGAAGTGCCGACGCGGGGATCTCGGTGCGCTAGCCCGGGTCATCCGGGCTCGGTCGACCGCAGGATTCGGCAATGGTTGTGGGGTAGCTCCCGGACTCTTCATCGGTATGCCATCGCCATTGCGAAGACTGGCCTCCACTTCGGGAGCGAGACACGAGGCATCGCCACGAGCGCGACAGACCGGGGGACTCCCCCTCAGTAGGAATCCCTGGTTTTGCACCCGTGCCCCAACTACGGGAGGACCGCCATGCGACGTGACCTTGTAGCCTTCGCCTTAGCGAGTTCAGCGCTGTTCGGAATCGCCTGCGCCGACGATGCGGATCCAAGAGACACCGCGCAAAGCGGCACCGCGCCGTCGCACAACGGCTCAACGACAGAGACCCAGGCTCCGGGAGCTTCTACTGCGTCGCAGCCGACTAGCCCGGATCAAGGCTGGCTTGAGCTCTGCGCCGCCGACCGGCCCCCTCGCAGTGCCCAGTAGACTTGTTCTGGCGTCGCCGGCGAGCCGAGCTCCACGGGTCCTCCGCCTCGAGCTGCGGCCACGGCCGCGCGCAGTGCCTCTCGCACGGCCATCGCTAGCATGAAGGGCGGTTCGCCGACGGCCTTGCTGCCGTAGATGACGTCCGGTTGATGGGCGCGTTCGAGCAGGTGCACGTTGAAGATTGGCGGACAGTCAGCCGCGCTCGGTACCTTGTAGGTCGAGGGTCCGCGCGTGAGTAGCTGCCCCTGCTCGCCCCAGCACAGCTCTTCGCTGGTCAACCACCCCATGCCCTGGACAAACCCGCCCTCGATTTGGCCACGGTCAACCTGCTCCGATAGGGAATCCCCAACGTCGTGCAGGATATCTACGCGGCAGACGCGGTACTGACCCGTAAACGTGTCCACCTCGACTTCGGCCACGGCCGCCCCGTAGGCGAAGTAGTGAAAGGGCGTGCCGCGACCGCGCGCGCTGTCGTAGTCGAGCCCGGGCGTGCGGTAAAAGCCCGTGGCAAACAGCGGGATGCGACGCAGGTATGCCGCCTCGACCAGCTCGGAGAATGGAAGCTCGGTGCCGCCCCCCTGCACGCGACCGCGCTCGAAGTGCACCTCGTCCTCGGGGCAGCCCAGCAACTCCGCCGCGACCGGCAACAAGCGCCCCCGGATCTGCGCACAGGCGTCGTGCACCGCTGCCCCATTGAGATCCGAGCCGCTGGAGGCGGCCGTGGCAGAGGTATTGGGCACCTTGTCCGTCCTGGTGGGCATGACGCGCACGGCACTTGGGTCCACCTGCAATGCCCGGGTCGCCACCGCGTGGATCTTGGTGTGCAGCCCCTGCCCCATTTCGGTGCCACCGTGGTTCACCTGCACGGAGCCGTCGCGGTAGACCAGCACCAGCGCCCCGGCCTGATTGAAGAACGCGGTCGTAAAGGAGATGCCGAACTTGACGGGTGTGATGGCGATGCCGCGCTTTTGGTGCTGACTGCCAGCGTTGTGTCCCGCGATGGCCTGCGCCCGAGCTTCAACGTCCGCGTCCGCCAACAACTGGACCCAGATGCGCTCGATCCGCTCCGCGTCCCGCACGGGTTGACCGTAGTGGGTGGTATCCCCCGCCCGGTAGAAGTTCCGCTCGCGAACCTCTCGAGGATCGAGCCCTAGGGTGCGGGCGACGCGGTCAAGGATGTCCTCGATCACCACCATCGCCTGTGGACCGCCAAAGCCGCGAAACGCGGTATTGGATGGATGGTTGGTGCGCGCAACCCGCCCGGTCACCGACAGGTGCTCGATGAAGTAGCAGTTGTCGATGTGGAACAGCGCGCGCGCCATGATGGGCGCGCTCAGGTCCAGGCTGTAGCCCCCATCACTGAGCAGATCGACCTCGAGCGCCAACAGCTTTCCGTCGTCCGCAAAGCCCACTTCGAACTGGGCCACGAAAGGATGTCGTTTGCCGCTGATGGTCATGTCGCAGGTGCGCTCCAGGCGTACGCAGACCGGCCGGCCTGTGGCGTGTAGTCCGACCGCCGCCACCGCCGCGAACGCATTGGCCTGCAGCTCCTTGCCTCCGAAGGCACCGCCCATGCGCAGCGACTGGCAGACGATGCGCTCGTTTGGAAGTCCGAGGACGCGGGCAACGATCGCCTGCGTCTCCGTGGGATGCTGCGTGGAGGAGTGCACCAGCACGGCGCCCACCTCGTCCTGGACCGCCAGGGCGCCGTGCGGCTCAAGGTAGAAGTGCTCCTGGCCGCCCAGTTCCAGACCGCCCTGCAACCTATGCGGGGCACTGCGCAAGGCATCCGAAGGTGAACCCCGCTGGATACGCTGTGGCTCGCACAGCAGGTCCCCCGCCTGTGCCGCCTGCCGCGGACACAGTACCGCCGGGAGGGGTTCGTACTCGACCTCGACCCGCTCGGCGGCAAGGCGCGAGGCCCGTTCGTTGCTTGCCAACACCCACGAAAGCGCCTGGCCGTGGTAGCGGACGACCGCGGGGAACAGGGCCTCGTCGGGGCGCGTTGTGCCCACCTCGTTTTCGCCCGGCACGTCCTGGGCGGTCAGTAGCCGCACGAAACCGTCCACCTCGCAGGCGCCGCCGGACCGTATGTCGACGACCTGGGCGTGGGCGTGGCGGGATTGCACCGGCCAGGCGTACAGCACGCCGGGCCTCGCGTGTGCCAGGTCCTCGGTGTACAGGGCCGCACCCGTTACGTGTTCGCGCGCACTGTCGTTGGGTGTGAATCTCACGCTCGCGTCTCGTACCAGAATTTCTGCAGCAACTCCGCCGCAAGCGCCCGCCGATAGTCAGCGCTGCCGCGGTGATCACCGAGTGGAGTGAACTCCCCCTGCAGCGCAGCAGACGCATCGGCAATCGCAGTCGGACCCCACGGCTTGCCAATAAGTGCGCGCTCCGCGGCCAGTGCGCGGACCGGCGTGGGAGCGACGCCGCCGTAGGCCAAGCGTGCCCCTGCAACGGCCCCTTGTCGAAGGTGAACGGCGAACGCCGCCGCCACGATCGAGATATCATCCTGGTTGCGTTTGGACACTTTGTAGAAGCGCGCGGCCCCAGCCAGCGGAAGCGGTATGCGAACGGATACGATCACCTCTGTGGCTGCCAGCTGCGTCTCGCGGTAGCCCACGAAGAACTCAGATAGCGGCAACCTGCGAACGCCCTGCTGGCCAAGGAGCTCAGCCTCCGCATCGAGGGCCAGTAGAGCCAGCGAGCCATCACCGATGGGCGAGGCCGTAGCGAGGTTCCCCCCCAGGGTGGCACGGCCCCGTATCAACCGGGAGGAAAACAGGGGCCACAGCTGCTCGAGCAGGGGCACCGCGCCGCCTAGCCGCTGTTCCACTTCCGATAGCGGCAGCCCCGCCCCGATGCGCAAGTGCTGGGCATCCTCCTCGAACACCCGCAGCGCGGCCACTGCCTCTAGGGAGATGAGTTGCACCGGACGAGCCCTTCCGTGGTGCATCTCGACCCCCAAGTCGGTCGCCCCGTGCACCAGCCTGGCATCGGGATAGCGGCGCAGCAGTTCCACGACCTGATCCAGTTCCAGGGGTCGATGCAATGGACCCTCTGCATCGGGGCCGGCCCATGCGAAAGCCGCAGGCGTTGGCTGGGCGAGGCGCTGGATGAACGCGTCGTTGGGACCGACCGCACCGAGCGAACCAAGCGCGTCGCGGATCGGGCGATACCCCGTACAGCGACACAGGTTGCCGCCGATGGCCTCGGGGTCCGCTTCCCCGGGGCTCCGATCGGGTCGGTAATACTCTGCGGCCATGCTGATGACAAAGCCGGGGGTGCAATAGCCGCACTGCGATCCCCCGAACCGACACATGGCCCGCTGAACAGGATGCAGCTCCGAGCCCGAAGCCAGCGCCTCAGAGGTCCAAACGTGTAGACCCGGCAACGACGGGCCCACGACCAGGCAACTGTTGACCGCCTCCAGACGGGTTCGGCCCTGTCGGTCGCGTCGAGCGCACAACACGGCGCACGCACCGCACTCTCCCTCTCCGCACCCTTCCTTGGCCCCGGGAAGACCCAGCGATCGCAACACATCCAATAGTCGTGTGCCCGCTTCGAGCTCCACGAGCGGGGTGGGCTGACCGTTCACCACCAGCTCCGGCGGTGCCCTCACGACCCGGCCTCCTGCGTGTCCGAGACCGGCTGAGTCGCCGAAGCCAGCTGCGGCAGCCGCATGTGCACTCCGGGCGCGTCGCGCCGCAGCGCCACCAGCTCGGCGACGATGCTGATGGCGATCTCCGCGGGCGTCTGTGCCCCCAGGTCCAAACCCACCGGTGCGTACAGCCGTGAGGTATCAAGCGCGCCGTGACGGGCGCGCAGGCGGTCGACAATGCGCAGCACCTTGCGCTTGCTGCCGATCATCCCGACGTAGCGGTGGGGGCGTTGCAGGCAGGCCAACAAGAGCTGTTCGTCCAGGCGGTGGTCGTGGGTGATGATGAGCAGCCAATCGGACCCGTTGCGGGGAGCTTCTCGAAGTACCTCGTCGGGCGGCTCCAGCCGGCGCTGACAACCCGGGAAACGTTCCGCCGTGTTCAGTTCGGGGCGCTCATCTACGACGGTCACCGCGAACCCGACGGCCGCAGCGGCGACGGCTGTGGCCGCCCCCACGTGGCCTGCGCCGAACAACCACAGCGGGGCGCCAGAACGCACCGGTTCGATGAAGACCTCCATACGCCCTCCGCAGCACATGCCCAGGTCGGCGTCCAAGTGCCAGTGCCGCACGACGGCTTTGCCATCCTCGATGCACTGGCCCAGCGCCTCCAGCACCACCCGTTCGATGCGACCTCCTCCAACCGTTCCCACGGTACGGCCATCGGCCGTGAGCAACAACTTCGCTCCCACCCGCTGCGGGGTCGAGCCACCGGATGCAGTCACCGTAGCCACCGCCGCCAGCCCTCCCTGCCGTACAACCTCGGCCATGGCCTGGATCACGTCGTTCATGGCGTGCCTGCTACTTCCACGACACCAGACCTACGCTGGCGACCGCGAGCAACCCGCCGAGCAACCGCGGTGCCGAGACGCCCACACCTTCCACGTAGGCATCCCAGAGCAAGCTCGTCACCATCTGTGCCCCCACAACCGCGACGAACACGGGTTGCGCGCCCAGCTTGTCGACCGCCCAGGGCAGGCCCGTCACCAGCCCGAACCCAAAGAGCCCGGGCAGCACCCACCACCATCGCATCTGACCGAGCCGCACTTCGACCCGCGAAAGCTCCGGGTCGAGCCGGCCCGTGTGGACGACCAGCAGGAACGCGCCTGCCCAGGCCAACCCGACTAGCATGTTCAGCACACTCGCGGGCGCAAGCCCCCAAGTACCGGCTACCTGTCGATTGAGTGTCGCCTGCAGCACGGCCACCGCGCCGAGCACCAGGGGAACGACCAATGCACTCGTCTGCAACTTGTCCTCCGGTCGCTAGTGGATAAAGCGGAAGCCATTGTACCCGCGCCGCGGCCCCGCTCCCACCCCGCCTGGCCGCACTGCCCCGCGTTGGTACCTGGCCCATCTTGTGACTGATGATAGTACGGACGTCGCGCACTCGAAACCGCATCCGCAACACAAGCACGCCCGTTGCCCCGCCCAGGTGAGCCGCTTGACGGGGTCCGCGCGCGCCTGCTCGTGCTCGGCGGTTTCGGTCATCCACCAGGCGGCTTTATGGGAGGTTGGGCCCGTCGCGTGATTTGACGATGGATGAGGCCAGCACTTGCAGCGTTGGAAGTCCGTGTGTAGGTGCCTTCCATGTCCCGGGTGGTCATCTTCTATGGCACAACCGAAGGCCAGACTGCCAAGATCGCGCAACACATCGCAGACGTCGGCCGCAACGCCGGCCACCAGGTGGACCTACAGCACGCTGCAGAGCTCGACCCGGACTTTTCGCTCGCCCCCTACGATGCAGCCATCCTCGGCGCCTCGGTCCATGAAGGACGCCACCAGCAGTACATGGTGGACCTGGCGCGGGGACAGGCGCGCTGGCTAAGCGATCACCCTTCCGCCTTTTTCTCGGTCTGCCTCTCGATAGCGAGCGACGATCCCGAGGAGCGTGCGGAAGCCCAGGCGATCGCCGACCACTTCACGGCGTCGGTCGGATGGGCGCCCCCCCACCGCACCGTCGTGGCAGGGGCGTTGCGCTACTCGGAATACAGCTGGCTCAAGCGGATGCTGATGAAGCGCATCGCCGCGAAAGAGAGCGGAGACACGGACACCAGCCGGGACTACGAGTACACCGACTGGGAAGCGGTGACCGCCTGGGCCAAGCACTTCTATGCGACCTTGGGCGAGGATCGGTCCAGGAAGCAACTGGTCGGTCGAGGGTGATCGACGTGGTTGGTGATTGGGTGCTTGGCCCGTTCACTCACCAACCCCACATCGCCTCCATACCTGGCCCTCGACTCCACAGCGCCTTCATCGCCCTGTCACTTGCGCATCGCTGGCGGGCGCCTAGGTGCCGGTCATGTCCGACACCTATCCAGCACTAGGCTCAAGCTTCGGGGCGCTGGTCGTCTCCAGCCTGCTCGCATGCACCCTATGGAGTACGCGCGCGGCCGCTCAGGCGAGCGAAGATGCGCCAACCGAGAGCAAGCAGGATGCTGGCTCACCGACGCAAGCATCCACAGGCGTGCCGGCCGAGCCACCACCACCCGAGGTGGCCGTACCCGAACGACCGCTGCCCGCGTCGACCTCGACGTCCCCGGATTCCTCCCGGCCATCGTCCGGTCGAGCGGCGTCGGCTCCGGGGTCCAGCCCGCAGAAGCCAGCTCCAGCCAAAGCTGAGCCCGCCGGGCGGCTCCAGCCGGAACCCGGTTCAATGCCCCCCTCCCCGACCCCGCAAACGGACCCGTGCGAGTGTGCTCCGCGCGGGGACAAGGAGGGCGAGGGCGCCGGGCGATTCTTGCTGGGGGCGGCGTTCCTCGACTTGTCCTCACTCAACGACCGCTTGCGGGCCGCGGGGTACGAGGAATACGAACGTCCCATCACCCTGATCGGCGGCGAAGCCCGCGGCGTCACCGAAAGCGGTTTCGTCGCCGGAATTCATGGCGCAGCCTTCATCCCCCCCAGTGGCGATGGGCCGGGCGCGGCGCGCACCCGCCTACGCGGTGGTTTCATCGCCCTGGATCTCGGCATGGCGCTCATACACACGCGCTCGCTGCTCTTGACGGTCACCGCGGGACTTGGCGGCTACGGCCTGTCCCTGTCCATCGACAGCGACGAGGACGTTCCCTTCGACGACGTGCTTGCCGACCCGGCGCGCGGCAGCGAACTGACCACCGGAGGTTTCCTGGGCATGCTGACCGTGGGTTTCGACGGCCGCTTGCCCGTCGGCGAGGTCGAGGAGGGCTATCAGGGCTTCTTCACGCTCGGCGTGCGCGCCGGAGCGCTGTATGGCGCGCCCCTGAGCGACTGGAACTTGCCCGAAGCGGACGCGACCGACGCGCCGAGCGGCACGCTGCTCGGCGCCTACGCCGCTGCGGTCGTGGGCTTCGGCGGCATGCCCGCAGGGTTCGAGTAGCCAGGGAGCTCGCTCTCACCCCACGTGGGTCCAACGCTGTCAGTCTCGAGTCCTCGCACTGCCGAGCCAGCGTGAACCGTAGGCGGAACAGCCGCGAACCGGCTCACGTCTGCGGGCCGTGGCCGGCAGATCATTGACGGAAGCGCACGGTTTGACGCCAACAGCCTAGCTCCACGCCCGCTAGTTTCGCGGCTAGGCCGCATCCATCACCAAGGCACGTGATGATCGTGCAAGTGATCGGCCTCGCTGGACTTTCGGTAAAGGAGGCGATCCTCCTTGTATTTTCGACTGAAGCGAAAGCCCTGCGGAGTCGAGCAGTTGTGCGAGGGCG
>JAPPOR010000361.1 GCA_028817905.1 Myxococcales bacterium | reverse complement strand
TTTTCGACCGAGGCGAAAGCGCTGTGGGCTCGAGCGGTTGTGCGAGGGCGCGCGAGTTGGTGGTGGATGCGGGCTAGGACGGGGTTGTCGCAAGCGGGCGGTTGTCAAAAGGGTTGGAAATGACCATATTTACGCCGAGCAGAGGTTGTGCCCCGGACAGCGATCGGCACAATTCGTTCGTGCTGGGGTCGTTGGACGTACGTGCGGTCGCGGCAGTGGTCCCGATTTCAACGCATCCCTCTGGTGGTATGCGTTGGAAAATGTAGGTGTTTCGGCGGCGCTCGGCGCGTGACCGGAAGATTGGTCATTAGGACTGGGGGATTGGGCCCCTGGCAAGTTATACGGGCTGCGCTAGGATGCGCTGCTCTTTGGCGGGCGATCGGCCGGTGACGCCGGCAGGTTTTCGCCCTGGCGAAAGGAAGAAACTACGTGGCAAAGGGACGAAGGGGTCGCAGGTTTGATGGACCGCGCGAAGAGCGCAGCGACCACGTGCAGGTCGAGGGCGTGGTCAGCCAGGTCTACGCCGGTGGCCAATTCGAGGTGGGTCTGGATCATGGCGGAACCGTGCGCGCACAATTGTGTGGGCGCATGCGCAAGTTTCGCATCCGGGTCCTCTTGGGCGACCGTGTTACCGTGGCATTGTCCCCGTACGACCTGACGCACGGCATGATCGTCTATCGAGCCAAGTAGGCTATGGTTCGGGGCGTGGCTGCCCCGATCGTGATCGTTGGCGCGGGCTCCAGCGGGGTCGTGGTTGCGAACCGTTTGACCTGCCGCTCCAGTCGAGAAGTGTGGCTGCTCGAGGCCGGGCCTGACTACGATACCGGCGATCTTCCACCGGACTTGTCGGATGGTCGCCGGAACTCCATGACCGCCCATGACTGGGGCTACCGCCACAAGCCTAGCCGTCGCGCGCGGTTGAGCCGCTTGCCACGTGGCCGGGTGGTGGGCGGCTCGTCGGCGGTCAACACATGCATCGCGCTGCGCGGCCAGCCGGCGGACTTCGATGAGTGGGCCGACCGCGGGTTGTCGGAATGGTCCTTCGAAGCGTGCATGCCGGCCTTCTGCCGGCTGGAGCGGGACCTAGATTTTTCCGATAGCTACCATGGCCGTGATGGACCGCTGCCCATTCGGCGACACCCCCAAGGTGAACTCGTTCCGGTGCAGGCCGCGTTCCTCGAAGCTTGCGCGGAGCGGGGCTACGAGCCTTGCCACGATAGCAACGCTCCTGGGCAGGCCGGGTATGGACCCCACGCAATGAACAAGATCGAGGGTCGGCGCATCAGCGCTGCCGAGGCGTACCTCACCCCAGCGGTGCGCGCGCGTGACAACCTTCGCATCGTCTCCGACTGCCACGCCCGGCGCGTCCTGTTCTCCGGCGTGCGCGCCATCGGGGTCGAGGTCGAGCGTCGCGGCAGGGTGGAGCGCGTCGACGCTTCGACCGTGATTCTCTGCGCGGGCGCCATCAACACGCCCGGCATTCTGCTGCGCTCAGGGGTGGGTGCGGACGCAGAGGTGCGGCGACTGCAGTGCGAGCCTGTGCTGGACGCACCCGCAGTTGGCAGGCGGCTATTGGATCACCCCGGAACCGGCATCTTCGTACTCGCCCGCCGGGGTCTTCAGGTGGATCGCGGCCAGCCGATCCTGCAGACGGTGCTGAGATTTCCGTCGGGTGCTTTCGACCACCCTGCGGACATGTTGTTGCAGCCGGCGTCGTATACCCTGCTGCCCGGTAGGGCGCCGCTGTTCGGACTGGTCACGCAGGTGGGCAAACCACGGGGCCACGGCCGGCTTCACTTTCCGAGCGCCGATCCCCATGTCCGTCCGAGGATCCAGTCGCGATTTTTTGAGCATCAGGATGACCGACGTTTGGGACGCGAAGCCCTCAAGCGCTGCCTCGAGCTCCTGGACACTCGGGCCCTGTCGGGAATTGGGCGCCCCATGCTTCCCCGGCTGTTACGCGGTGATCGAGCTCTTGAACGCGTGGTCAGCGTCCTGTGTGACTCGGGCTACCATCCTTGTGGGACAGTGCCCATGGGGTCCAGGCCCGGTCCAGACGCGGCAACGGACGGTCGAGGGCGAGTGTTTGGATTGCACGGACTCTTCGTGGTGGATGCGAGTCTGATGCCCACCGTCCCTTCCAGCAACATTCATCTCCCAACCCTGATGATGGCGGAGCGGCTCGCAGAGTGGCTTGACAGGGACCTTCAATGAGGCGCTGGCGTCCGCGGGTTTGGCGCGCGCGACCGGTAGGCGGCATCTCTTCGCGTCACTTGCGAAGCCGGCATGGCCCGAAATGCTCCCTTTCTTGGCCTCGGGAATGGGCGCTATGGGCCCCGTGTTCACCCATTGCTGACATGCCTGACGCTAATTGTTATCGGCGTGATTTCAACGAGCTACCGCTCACAGAGGTGACCGTTTGTGCGACCTTGGCACTTGACTCCTACTCAAGAACGTTCTAGACATCCGGTTACTTGAGTGAGCCCGACGGGGTCGTCGGTTGTCCGATGATCGGTCGTCTTGCTTTCGACAGGATGGGGGTCCCCGTGCCCCTCGCAGGACAGGACATTGGACATGCCCGAGCAGCAACCACCAGCTCTATTCGACCTGACGCTCACCGAAGAGCAGCAGATGATGCGTGACACTGTCGCGCGCTTCGCCGAGAGCGAGATGCGAGAGAGGTCGCGCACCTCAGATGAGGCCGGGCACCCACCCGAAGGGTTCTACCAACGGGCCCTCGAGTTGGGGTTCAACATGGTGCAGTTGCCGGAGGCGCTCGGGGGCATGGGGGCGCCGCGTTCGCCCGTGGGCAACATGCTGATCGCAGAGGACCTTGCAAGCGGCGATATGTCGTTGGCGATCGGCGCACTCTCCTCCCTGAGCTTCATTAATGCTGTCCTCGATCAAGGGACTCAGGCACAGCAGAGGACCTGGCTGCCCCGCTTCGCGGAGGAGACCCTGCACCAGGCGACCGTCGCTCTGTTGGAATCGCAGGCGGGCTTCGACCCGGGTTCCATGCGAACGACCGCCAAGCGTGTCGACCAAGGCTACGAGCTGACCGGCACCAAGAGCATGGTCCCGCTCGCGTCTGCCTCCGAAGTGATGCTGGTCGTGGCCAAGCTCGAAGGAGAGGGTCCTGCGGCCTTCTTCGTGCAGGCCGGGGCCGACGGCATGCACATCGAGCGCCAACCCTACATGGGGTTACGGGCCCTGTCGCTGGACACCGTTAAGCTCGAAGGGGTCACGGTCCCCGCCGACGCCAGGTTGGGCGAGAGCTTCGATCTGCAGCGCCTCATCGACCTCGGCAAGATCGGCCTGTCCGCGCTCACCGTTGGGACCTGCCAGGCGATCCTCGACTACGTCAAGGAGTACTGCAACGAGCGCGTCGCCTTTGGCGAGCCTATTACCAACCGCCAGTCGGTGGCCTTCATGATCGCCGACATTGCCATCGAGCTCGAGGGCCTGCGCATGCTCACCTATCGGGCAGCTGCCCGCGCCGAGCAGGGCTTGGACTTCCACAAGCAGGCGTACCAGGCGCACCTCCAGGCGGCCGACAAGGGCATGAAGATCGGTACCGATGGTGTGCAGCTTCTCGGCGGTCACGGATTTATTCGCGACCACATGGTGGAGCTTTGGTACCGCAATCTACGCGCGATTGGCATCCTGTCCGGGTGCGCCATCGTATGACCCGGGTCAGGACGTTTGTCCGTCGGTTCGTCCCTTGGGGCGGCAGTCCGCATGGAACTTTGAAGCAATAGGTATAGCGATGATCAACCTAGAACTGACGCCCAACCTCGAAGAGACTCGCAAGGCCACGCGGGGGCTGGCCGAGGCCCTGTTCCGGCCGATTTCGCGCAAGTACGACAGGCAAGAACATGCTTACCCGGAGGAGCTCAAAGCCCTGGGAGGCCCGCGCCGAAAGAGAACCGCCGAGGAGATTCGCGAGGCGGAGGAACTCAAGAAGCTTGCCAAGGCCCAGGAGAAGCAGAACGAGGGCAAGATCGTCAATGGCAGCAACCTCAACGGCGTCGTTTCGGTAGCCGAGATGTGCTGGGGTGACGTGGGCTTGATGCTGTCGATACCGGGGGCGGGCTTGGGCAACGCGGCTATCAGCGCGGTGGCGACGCCCGAGCAGAAGGAGCGTTTCGGCCACCTGTATGCATCCATGGCGATCACCGAGCCTTCGGCCGGGTCCGATTCCGCTGGCATCCAGGCCACCGCCTTCCTGGACGGCGACGAATGGGTGATCAACGGGGAAAAGATCTTTATCACGGCGGGCGAGCGCTCTGACGCGGTGGTGGTTTGGGCAACGGTCGACAAGTCCGCTGGCAAGGCCGCTATCAAGTCTTTCGTGGTGCCTAAGGATGCGCCTGGATTGGAGTTCGTTGGTCTCGAGAACAAGCTGGGGCTGCGAGCATCGGACACCGCGACGATTCGCTTTGACAACTGCCGCGTGCCTAAGGACAATTTGCTCGGCGATCCGGAGATCAAACGGGGCGGTGGTAGTTTCGGCGGCGTCATGCAGACGTTCGACAACACGCGCCCGACCGTAGCTGCGATGGCGATCGGGGTCGCACGCGCGTCCCTCGATCTCACGATCGAACTCCTGGAGAAGGAGGGCATCAAGGCCGACTACGCAAAGGACGTCTGGCAAGCCAGCGCGATCCAGGCGGAGCTCTATCGCATGGAGACCGACTGGGAGGCCGCGCGTCTACTCACGATGAAGGCTGCCTGGATGTCCGACAACAAACAGGCCAACTCCATGGAAGCCAGCATGTGCAAGGCGAAGGCCGGGCGTGTGGGCAACTACATCACGTTGCGCTGCGTGGAGCTGTGCGGGGCGATGGGCTACAGCGAAACGGAGCTGTTGGAGAAATGGGCGCGCGACTCGAAGATCCTCGACATCTTCGAAGGGACGCAGCAGATTCAGCTGCTCATCGTGGCGCGCCGGCTGCTCAACAAGTCCTCCGCTGAATTGAAATAGCCGGGTCCGGGTCATCAGGAGCCGAGCTAGCGAGCTAGCCCGGAACGTTCAAACCCGCTCGACCCCGCAGCGCTTCCGTTTCAGTCGAAGGTACGGTCTGGTACTCCCTCTTTCACCGAAACCGCTGCAAAGCCGATCACTTGCGCGATCATCGTGCGCTTTGGTGAATGATCCATGCTGGCAGCTGTAGTCAGTCGGCGCTCGCTAGGGGGGTGATCTGTCCCTTTGTCCCCCCTTGGGCGGCTGGGGTAGCTGCCTGCTTGCGGTGAAGCCGTTGCAATCGGGGGCTCGAAAACAGCGGGTCACCGACGGGCCGAGAGCCTGCCAACGCGGTCTCCGGAAGCGCGGAACCGTAGGGGCGCACTGTACGTCACAGCAGATGAAGGTCCGTACCGCATACCGTTGGTGGTGCCAGGTTACCGCCTGAGCGGTCGCACCAGGCTGGTGCCATCTTCTTGGCGAGACGTTGTGCAAATCTTGGCCACATCTGCTACTTTTCTACACGTCGTGGGTGCAGTTGCGGCTAGTGCGTGGGCTAATTTGCGGTATGTGCCTGAAATAGAAGGGCTTTTCGGCATGGCGTGACGGGCGTATCGGGACGTGTTGTGGGCCGAGTAGGTCGCCGTTTGGCCTCTCGGAACGCCCCGACCCGAAGTGCTACAGGCATGCGGGGTGCTCATGGGAGCGGTAAAGTGCCGGCAGGTGTGGAAAGGACGTCGGAAGATGAACCATCAGCGCTTCAATCTGGGTGAGATTGGGTGGGCCGTGGTGCCGTTTGTTGTGGCGGCATCGGTCGCCTGTTCGGACGACTCGATGCGTGTGCGGCAGCACAATGCGAGCTACATGGGGCCGCCGCCGACGTTTGAAGAGAGCGGAGGTGCTGGTGCCGAGGGAACGGGTGGACCGGGCAGCGGAGGCTTCGACAATGCTGCGCCTGTTTCGGGGCCCGCACCGCAGATCAATACGGGTGTGATGGCACCAGACGAGTGCCTCAAGCCTACGGTTCTGTTTGTCATTGATGGCTCCGGCAGCATGTGCGCCCCCTTTGGTGCGAGCACTCGCTGGACGGAGCTGCGCAACGTGCTGCTGGATGAGCAGTCTGGCCTGGTTACCGTCCTACAAAGTCGTGGAGCTTTTGGCATGTTGCTGTACGACGGCTCAATCGATGTCGGGCTGGTAGGTCAGAGCACGGCCAGCGGGCCACCCGCGCCCGACTGCGCCAATGGTCTGCGCGGCGGATTTGGCCGCCGCGGTATGGGGGAACAGGGCTGCATGCAGGTCGTCGATGTGCCCGCCGCGATCGCCAACTACACCGCGATCGCCAACGCCTTTCCGAGCCAGCAGCTCGGAGGGTCGACGCCGACCGATCGCGCGATGAACCAGGCCGTAGACAGTCTGATCGCCTCCTTGGAGGGACAGGATCTAGAACAGAACCCCCCTTACATCATCCTCGCGACCGATGGCCAGCCGAATGACGTGTGTGTGGGAGGGGCTGGCGGTGATGGGAGCGCCCAGCAGGCCGGTGTGGTGGAGGCGGTCGAGCGTGCGTGGATGAACGGCATCACTACCTTTGTGATTAGTCTGGCGGACGACGCAGGCCTGCAGGCGCACCTACAGGAGGTTGCCACGGCGGGCCAGCCGGGCAACCCAGCCGCCGCTCCCTTCTCGCCGCAGAACCCGGACGATCTGCAAATGACCCTGACCTCGTTGCTGGCGACCGCGTTTGGTTGCGATCTGCAGTAGGGCGATTTCTCGCGTTCTCCTGACCGCCGGCGACATCGGGGTTGCTTCGTCTCCTGGCCGGTGAAACACTTCGCGCGCCAGCGACGATCCAGGCTCGTAGGGGTCTGGGCTGGTGCTGAAGCCCGAAGCATGCCCTCTGAAATCGTTCTTATTAGTGTGGGCGGGATCGATCGTCCTGGCATCACCAGTCGCTTGACCACGCTTCTTGCGGCCCATGATGCCCACGTTCTGGATATCGGTCAGGCGGTAATCCACCGCTCCCTGGCCCTCGGTATCCTAGTTCAGCTGCCAGAAGGCACGGAGTCGTCCGCGGTCGTCAAAGACGTGCTGTTTGCCGCTCATGAGATGGGATTGCACATCGACTTCAGCCCGGTGTCGGAGTCTGACTATGACCACTGGGTCAACGAGCAAGGCGAGCCCCGGTACATCATCACGACCTTCGGTGTCGATTTCGACGCGCACCAACTCGCCGACATCACCGGGATCCTGCGGGGCCACAATCTCAACATCGCTGTAATCACGCGCCTGTCGGGACGTGTGCCCCTATCTGACCAGCGGGTGCCGCGGGCTTGTATCGAGTTCGCAGTGCGCGGTGCGCCCGATGACCCGTCGGCGCTGCGTCGCGACTTGCTTGTCGCCGCGCAGCGCGATGGCATCGACATCGCCATCCAGGTCGACAACGTTTTCCGTCGCAACCGCCGTTTGGTTTGCTTCGACATGGATTCCACGTTGATCCAAACCGAGTGCATCGATGAGCTGGCCGCGCTTGCTGGGGTGGGGGATCGGGTACAGGCAGTGACGGAGGCCGCGATGAACGGTGAGCTCGGCTTTCGCGAGAGTCTGGAGAAGCGACTCGGACTGTTGCGAGGCTTGCCGGAGACCGCGCTTCGCGAGGTGGCGGCGCGTCTACCACTCACCGAGGGAGCAGAACGGCTGATCAAGACCCTGCGCTCGGTGGGGTACAAGACCGCGATCCTCTCTGGTGGCTTCACCTACTTCGGTGAGTACCTGCGCAACCGCTTGGGGATCGACTACGTGCACGCCAACGAGCTAGAGATCGAGGATGGGCGGCTGACAGGCCGTGTGCGCGGCGATATCGTGGATGGGCCCCGGAAGGCGGCCCTACTGAAGGGCCTCGCGGAACGGGAGGGGATCCGGCTCGAGCAGGTGGTGGCGGTCGGCGATGGGGCGAACGATCTGCCGATGCTCGAAGTGGCGGGCCTGGGTATCGCTTTCCATGCCAAGCCCAAGGTGCGCGCTTCTGCCGAGCAGTCGATAAGCACCGCCGGACTCGATGGGATTCTCTACCTGATCGGGTTCCGCGATCGGGAGATCGAATGCGATCTCGCGATGGATCCGGGCTAGGGCCTGTCCCTATATTCGTTTTCGCGGCTTTCCGGCGGGGCGGGACC
>JAPPOR010000562.1 GCA_028817905.1 Myxococcales bacterium | reverse complement strand
GACGGCGACGGCGATGCCGGTGATGGAGACCTGCGCCCTGAACCACCGTCCAGCGGCTCTTCTGCGCCCTTGGCGCCACCAAACCACTGTATACAAGGCTCACCGGCACCATCTGCCGCTCTTTCCAACGCACCCCGAGATCGAAACTCGGCGTTCTTGAACAGGAACTAGCTAGTTAGGAGACTTTCTGCTTGGCTATTGAGCTTGTCCATCAGGTGGCACCCGATGCCCGGCCGCGTTGCATTTCGTTCGTATTCGGGAACACATCGGGCGGAAACAGAAACTCCATCGGCGGCGGAGGGCCCCAGCTCATGAACGAGTCCCGGACGCGGTGATCGCCGGCCTGCCAGTTGTCGTCATCCTGGATGACGTCCATGTCGCTGTAGTACTCCGCGAAGTTCCCTGCCGGGTCCCGGAGGTACCAGAAGTAGTTGGACCCGATCAGGTGACGGCCGAGTCCCCAGGTATGGTGATCCGGGTTCAGGTTGGTCATGCGCATCCCGGCGCGGCCCACTGTGTCTACGTCGGGAAGCTCCCATGCCATGTGATGGAGAAAGTAGCGCGGCCCCGGCTGCACGAGCAGGTTGTGATGATCGCGGCTGCAGCGCAGGAAGGCCGCCCCATTCGCCAACCGGTCGCTGACCCGAAAGCCCAGCCCTTCGACGAAGAAACGCTGGGTCGATGGCGCATCGGAGGATGCGATCACAACGTGCCCAAGCTTGCCGGGGGTTGGACGGTCCCGCGGGTCAACGCGGCGGGCGCCACGCTGTTCGGAGAGATCCCTGGGCTTGGTGGTCAGCGGCGGGATCCGTGGTGCGACCGTTAGCCATACCCTCAACCCGGTTGCGGGCTCGACGACGCGCAAGGTGTCCCCGTCACGCTGGGAGACGGCGTCGAGTGCCGATAGGCGAGCCTGCAGCCTGCTGATGTCCAGCCCCGCATCGACCCCGAGCCCCAACTCGACCAACCCGCGCTTCGAGGCTCGATCCAAGCGCAACTGCCTACCCCCCCGAGCAGTCGCGAGCTCGCCCGGGCTCACCTCGTCGAGTCCGAACTCACGGTAGAAATCGCGGCCCGCGTCCAGGTCGGGCACGGCCAACTCGACATGCGTGATGCAATGGATCCCCATGGTTCCTCAGTCAACAGCCACGAGCGGCACCGCAGGTAGCGGACGACGCGCGATCGCGCGGGCTTCGTCCGCTTCGATTCCGAGCAATTCCAGCGTGTAGGCGGTCAGCTCGTGGTCGTCCCGTGTGCCGGCGTGGTTCTCCAGTTTGGCGCGCATGGCGCCCACCAGTATGCCTTGGATGGCGATCCCGAAGGGTCTCAGGTGCACGCTCCGAAATCGTCCGTGCCGCACGCCACGCCTGACGTCCCTGAGTGCCCGGTGCCCGAGGTGTTTCGTGAGCACCTCCTCGGCCCGCTGGACGCGCACCACGAACCACCCCCAGACCGGGTCGCGATCCACACTACGCAGCGAGTGCCGAAAGGATATGGCGAATACTTCGGCCGGGTCATCCATATTCGCTGTCAGACGGTCTAGGGCCTGCCCCAAACGTTCAACCGTCCGGTTCGCGATGACGTCCACCAAGTCGTCCTTGGACTTGAAGTGATTGTAGAAGGTGCCAAGCCCCAGGTCGGCGGCGGTCGTGATGTCGCGCAGCGAGGTGGCATCTACGCCCTTAGTCGCCATCACGCGTACGGCGGCCTCGATGAGCGCTTCCCGGGTGCGCGCTCGCCGTCGATCGTTGCGCGTTGTCGTTGCGACTTCCATCAGACCACCGCTCCCAGTGGCTGCCCCGTGCGCATCCGACCAAATAGCTCACCGCAGGTGTCAGCATGAATGAATGCGTGATTGGAAAGGGCATGGAGGTCGCGGAACGCGCGCTGTAGGGGTGAGCTCCGGTACAGACCGTGGGCCCCGGCATCTTCAAACAGGCGGGCCCGCGCCCGTTCGAGAAGTGTTTCGAGCTGCGCCACGATCCACATAATGAACAGTCGTTCGAAAATGGTCAATCGTTCACCTTGAGTCTTCCGTTGTGCCGGGTTAGGGAAAGCATCTACGGCCGGAACGTCATTTTACGACCGTTGATCGGAGCATCGATGGGAGCCTATGCAAACGCCTTCGGGCCGCATGCGCCCGCACGCACCTATGTCGAGCACGCCCACAAGGAGAGGCGCTTCGATGCGGGAGAGGTTGAGCTCAACCACGTAGTTCTCGGCCGCCACGACAAGCCGGCGCTGCTTCTGATTCCCGGTCAAACCGAGTCTTGGTGGGGCTACGAGAAGGCACTGCCGCTCCTCAGCGAGCACTTCCAGTGCTACGCCGTGGATCTTCGTGGCCAGGGTCGGTCCACGCGCACGCCCGGCCGCTACACGTTGGACAACATGGGCAACGATCTCGTGCGCTTCATCGACGGCGTGATCGGCCGCCCTACGGTCGTGAGCGGGCTGTCGTCTGGTGGTGTGCTCGGCGCTTGGTTGTCCGCCTATGCTAAGCCTGGACAGATCACCGCAGCGATGTGGGAGGACCCACCCTTGTTCCACTCGGAAGTGAACACTTCGACCGGTCAATCCCTACGCCAGGCGGTTGGGCCGGTGTTCGCACTGATGTCCAAGTACCTGGGGGACCAGTGGTCCATCGGCGACTGGGACGGCATGGTAACTGCCGCGCCCCGAGAGCTTCCGCGATGGCTAGCGGCCGGCTATGAAGGGAGACAGCCGGGATCAGAACCGCCGCAAAACCTGAAGGAGTACGACCCCGAGTGGGCGCGAGCGTTCTGGACGGGAAGCGTTTCCGCGAGTTGCGACCACGCGAGCATGCTCTCCGCCGTCAAGGTTCCGGTTCTGCTCACCCACCACTTTCGCGCCGTCGATGCGGCTACCGGCAACCTGATGGGGGCCCTATCCGACCTCGGCAGCCAACGCGTGCGCAAGGCCGTCGAAGATACTGGCCAGCGCTTCGAGTATCGGTCTTTGCCCAAAATGGGCCACTCCCTGCATGGACAGGATCCGAAGTTGTTCGCTTCGACTGTTACCGAGTGGGTGCAGTCGCTTGGTTGACGTGCGCGATGCAACGCGCCCCGCTGGCGGCTCCATTGGTGAGGCTAGAGTTCGCAGCTGGAGCCCTCGTCAGTTCGGCACTCCAGCGTCGCGTGGCTGACGCGGAAGCGCTCTTTTAGGGTAGTTCTGAGCCGGTCGCAGAGCCGGCTGGCTTCCAAGAGATTGTCCTCGTCGACGACCAGCACGGCGCTCAGCACCGGCTCACCCGAGTCTAGCTCCCACAGATGGAGGTCGTGCACCGCTCGTACGCTTGCCTCTTCGCGCAGGCCCGCGCTGATCTCGCGGATGTCGAGGTTTGGAGGCGCACGCTGAAGCAAGATGCGCACTGCGTCGCGCAGCAATGGAATGGAGGCGGCCAGAATGAGGAAAGCGATGGCTACGCTGGCGACCGGGTCGGCCAGGGGTGCATCCCATGCGAGCACTGCGACCGCCGAGACGATCGCCGCCACCGATCCGAGCGCGTCGGCCAGCAGATGCAGTACGGCCCCGCGGGTGTTGATGGATCGATCGCGACTTCGCGCTAGGTACCAGGCGCTTCCAAGGTTCACCGCCAGGCCGACTACGCCGGTGACGAGGACTCCGACACCGTCGGGAGTGGGTGGTGTGGCGAACCGTTCTAGAGCCTCGACACAGATCAGCACAACGACGACCACGAGTGCGATCCCGTTGACTAGGCCCCCCAGAACCGGCGCCCGCCGCAGACCGAACGTGTAGCCGTCGTTGGGTCGGTGATGTCGCAGACGCGCGGCCAGGAGAGCGACGGTCAGCGCACCGACGTCCGAGACCATGTGTCCGGCGTCGGCGAGCAGGGCGAGCGAGTCGAGCCAGTACCCAGCGGCTGCTTCGATGACGAGGAAGCCGGCGTTTAGCAGGATCGCGACCCAGAGCGCTTGCACCGGACTCGGGATGCCCGGGGTCGGGTGGTGGTTGTGGTCGTGACGCATGGTTCAAAGCCAGCGCCGCACCATGCTCTTGTAGCGGCGGTAGCTGTCTCCGTGAAGCGCCTCCAGGTGTTTCTCCTCGAGACGAACCTGAACTTGAAGCAGGGCGTTGCCGACCAGTGCGGTTGCGAGGGATACGGCATTGGGTGTGCAGAAGAAGAACGAAAGGAGCGAGACCCGCATGGCAAGAAAGATCGGGTTTCGACTGAACCGGAACACGCCGTGGGTTACCAGGTCTGTCTGGTGCTCGCGGTCGATGCCGATCCGCCATGACGCTCCCATTTGGGCCTGGGCGATCATCGTCCAGATCAGCGCTAGCACCAACACGCCGCCGGCTGTCCATTGGGCCGCGGGGTGGGCGACCCATTCGACAGGTGCTAGCGCGGAGTAAAAGTCGCCCCCGATGGCATACGCGGCGATGCTCACCATCACCGCTAGCTCCGTGAGTAGGAACACCTTGGCGATGTACCCGTCCAGGGGATCGTCACGGGTGAATGCGAGGGCGCTCGCGCCGGTCTGCTGACGAAGCCGAAGGCTGCGATAGGCCACGAGTGTGAGCATTGCCACGAGGAAGTAGATGGGGAGAAAGAATCGCATCATCGCTCCTCTCGGATGTGTTCGAGCGCAAGTTCGAAGACGTCCCTAACGTGGCTGTCCGCGAGTTCATAGTAGATGTGCCGCCCGTTCCGGCGCGTCTGGACAAGCTGACGATCGCGGAGGATCCGAAGCTGGTGCGAGACGGCGGTCTGCTCGCGCCCAACCCGCTCCGCCAGCTCGTGAACGCACAGCTCTTCGTTCGCTAGAAGGCTCACCAGCGTCAGCCGCCCCGGGTCGCTGAGGGCTTTGAAGGTCGTCGCCAGCCGTTCTGCTTCCGCCTGCGAGAGCGCGCGAGACCGATGCTTTGACATGAAATGAATATATGATCAGATTTTCATATGTCAACCGGCTCGTGCAGCCACCCGTGGGTGCTATGGTCGGGTCATGGCAGGTCAGCGGCCGTACCTTGCCCGATCCAAACGCGTCGTTCTCCGCGAGCCGTCATGGCGTGACTGGGGGGAATGTCGGGAACTGGCGCGGGTCAGCCACAAGTTGCACCGTCCTTGGGTTGCGCCGCCTGCCACGGCGGATGACTACCGGGCGTATCTGAAGCAGATCCGCTCCGAGCGCAGGCAGGGGCTTCTTGTATGCCGGCGTGACGATGCCCGCATCGCGGGGGTCATCAACATGAACGAGATCGTCCGTGGTGTCTTTTGCAGCACATACCTGGGGTACTATGTGCACGCCGACCACGCTGGCCAGGGCTACATGACCGAGGGACTCGGTCTGGCACTGCGGTACGGGTTCCAGCGCCTGAAACTTCATCGCATGGAAGCCAACATCATCCCGGAAAACGAGCCATCATCCCGTCTTGTCCAGAGACTGGGCTTCAGGCTGGAGGGTCGGTCCCCCCGCTACCTCAAGATCGGTGGCCGCTGGCGCGACCACGATCGTTGGGCCCTGACCATCGAGGATTGGCGCGCCCAGCGCTCGAACCGGCCTCGGTGATCATCTGTCGCGGCTACCGGATGCATTTCGGATCCGTCCACGGACAGTCAGGGATGGGCTTGCACCGTCCTGCTTGGCAGCGCTGTAGCTCCTCGCACCGCTGGTCACACTTTCCGCAGTGCTGGTCGTCTGTGTTCAGGTCGAAGTCCTCGTCCACAAGCAGGTCGCAATCGTTGTCGCGCCCATCGCATATCTCCTTTGGGGTAGCTTCGCAGGACCTGATGTCGCAGCGGTTGCGTCGCGTTCCCTCGTCCACTCGCCCGTCGCAGTCGTTGTCCCGGTGGTCGCAGACCTCAGCACGCGGCCTGGGCGCGAGGCATTTCTCGGCGCAGCACGGGTCGTCCAGGAGGACCCCTTCTCCACAACCGAAGTCGCACACGCCTACCTGCCGCCCGCTCATGCAATCATCGGTTCCAGCGGCGCCGCCTTCGCCTACCCCCGGTTGACCCCTGCCATCATCGACCGACCCTTCGGCAACGGCCCCCTGGGCTTCGTCGTCACTGTTGAGGCGAGCCGAGCTGGCGCTGACGTCGTTCCATACGGGTCCATCGCCAGCACAGCCCACCACGAAAGACGCGAGCAGGGGCGCGAAGATCACCGTAGCCACCGTCGATCGACGCATTGCTCTATGCGGCATGCCATCTCCTCCTTTCTTGGTATACGGGCGACCCTTGCGCCGCGAGGCGGTCACCTTGGGTGACGACCGGCAAGCGCCCTACAGCCCGGATCGTGATCCGGGCTAACGAGACCAGGCGCTCACTTCATTGCTACCACTTCGACCGAGCTGGACCATGGTCATTTGTTCTGCTGCGGTCAGCCTTGCAGTTGGGCACGTCGTTCGCCCGTGGATGTGGCGAGTACGGAAAGCAGTCCATGGGCGGCCCGCCACCGTGCATACGCCCGCCTGCGCCAGGCGGTTCCGTGCCCGCCGAGTCCCGGGTGTCGCAAAAAAACCACCGCTGGGGCCTACCCCTGCCCGCCAGAATCACCATGTCTCCGCTAGCGGTAGCGAGTGAGCTCGCAGTCGCGTGAAAGGGATATGTGATGAAGACCATTAGATTCTTGCTTTTCGTGATGGCGGCGGCATCGCTCACACTTGCACTGGGTTGTGCCGATGACGACGGTATGACCACAAACTTGGGCGGCGACGGCGACGGCGACGGCGACGGCGACGGTGATGGTGATGGTGATGGTGATGGTGACGGCGACGGTGAAATGGCCATGGACATCGTGGAGACGGCCATTGCTGCGGGCGATTTCACCTCGCTCGCGGATGCACTCACGACGGCGGACCTGGCAGAGGCGCTCTCCGGCGAGGGCCCCTTCACCGTATTCGCACCGAGCGACGAAGCTTTCGAGGCGTTCGAAGAGGAAAACCCGGGCGTCTTGGAAGGCCTGTCGGTGGAAGACCTTACCTCGATTCTGACCTACCACGTGATCGAGGGCGCGGCCGTGAAATCCTCTGATCTGGAGGACGGCCAACTGGCGGCCACGTTGGCCGGGCCGGTGCTCGCGGTCGACCTCTCCGGCGACGAGCCGAAAATCAATGAAGCCGCGGTGGTCACGGCGGACATCGAGGCGAGCAACGGCGTCATCCACGTGATCGACAGCATCATTGTGCCGCCCGGCGACATCATCGACGTTGCCACCGCTGCGGGCGATTTCGAGACCCTGGCCGGCGCGCTTGCGGACGCGGACCTGGTGGAGACGCTTCAGGGAGAAGGCCCCTTTACAGTGTTCGCACCGACCGATGCGGCGTTCGAGGCTCTGGATTCGGTACCGTCGGGTGACGCGCTGGCCGCGGTGTTGACCTATCACGTTCTGCCCGGCATCGCAGGTCCCCTCGATCTCAAGGACGGTGGCGTGGCTACGACGGTCAACGGAGCGCCCGTGCTCTTCGACCTTTCGGACGGTGCCAAGATCAATGACGCGACGATCACGGTGACCAACGTGGTTGCTAGCAACGGGGTCATTCACGTGATCGATGCCGTGATCGTACCGCCCCAGGATGACATTGTAGCGACGGCCGTCGCGGCGGGGGACTTCGGGACGTTGGCGGGGGCCCTCACGGACCAAGACCTGGTGGAGACGCTTCAGGGCGAGGGCCCGTTCACGGTGTTCGCGCCCACCGACGACGCGTTCGACATGCTCGATACGCTACCCGAGGGGGATGATCTTACCGATGTCCTGCTCTATCACGTCGTGGACGGCGCGATCGGCTCCGGAGACCTCATGGAGGGCGAGGTGGAAGCGCTCAACGGGGGTCTGCTCACCGTCGACCTCTCGGACGGCGTCATGATCAACGACAGCTCCGTGGCGACCGCCAACATTCTCACGAGCAATGGCGTGATTCACGTGGTTGATGCCGTGCTTGTCCCTCCAAGCGAGTAAAGAAATTCCATCCCTGTACTGTAGCTCCTTCGCAACGCAGTAAGAGCGCGGCGCCCGGTGGCCTTCCCCTGTTACCGCTTCCCCACCGGTCGCCGCCACCCCGACGCTCCGCGCCGACTCGTTCGACGCGGAGCGTCTTTTTTTGCTCGCAGCTGGCTTGGGCAGTTGGTCACTAGCTAGCTGCTACGGCCCTGCTTCGAAGGCGGGCGCCGCGAGTGCGTTGAG
>JAPPOR010000916.1 GCA_028817905.1 Myxococcales bacterium | reverse complement strand
GACGAGTACGTTCGGCACACGTTCGGCAAGGGCCCGGATGCCGGCTACCCGCGCAAGATTCAAGGGGGCTGGAGCGGATGGCCAAGTGCCTGGGCGGCTGACCGGGGCATCGACGCCATTGTCTACGTGCCCGAGAACAAGAAGATCTACACGTTCAGCGGTGATGAGTACGTGCGGCACACGTTTGGTCAGGGCCCGGATGCTGGCTACCCGGTCAAGACCCACCTGGGCTGGACTGGCTTTCCCTCCAGCTGGGCGCCCACGCGCCCCTTGGACGCCGCGGTGTACGTGCCCAACGGCAAGGTCTACGCGTTCAGCGGTTCCGACTACGTCCGCAACAGCTTCGGCAGCGGTCCCGACTGATCGGCTACCGAGTGTTGACAATGCACCGCCCGCTGACGGGGCGATGGATTCGACCTTGACCGCGGCGGGCCCTCCTGAAGGGCCCGCCGCGTCGCGCGTCTGACACGGAGCTGCGGCGCGGCCGCGCGTACTCCCTATGCGAAGCGCTTAGATCCTAGGATGCGCCGACCGTCGGGCAAATGGGCCCAGGCTTGCTTACTCTTCCACCGCGTCCGCCGCCAAGAAACGGCAGCGCATCGCGACTTGGTTGCCCCATCCGGCGTCGACGCACTGCATACCCGCTGGGCAGGTGCTGCCTGGCGCTGAGCAGTCCAGCGAGCAAATCGAATAGAAGGAAGCGCACAGGGGGACCGCAGTGACGCCCGCCGGTGCGACGCAGCCAGAGCTATCGTCGCCCTCACAGGGTGTCGCGCAATAGCCGAGCAGGTCGCTGCCAGAGGCTGAACCGGTGCATGTGCGGCCATCGGTGCAATCGGCGTCCCCATGCTCTGGGTTGCATTGGGCCCATTCGGGCTCGAAACCCGCACCCGTTCCTTCCGGGAACATGCAGCGATACGCCAGCTCCTCTTGTCTCGGGTCGGCATCGCGGCAGACGGTCCCGCTGGGGCACGGTCCATCCCCTTGGCCACTGCCAGTGCAGTCGACGCGACACTGCCCACCGGGTGCGCAGCTTGCGGCCATCCCTTCCATTGGCTCGCACTCCTCGTCGGCCATGCAAGCTTGTGTGCAGTAGCCAGCATCGCTTTCCGGCTCTCCCAGACCCGGCCCATAGCACACAAGTCCAGCTAGACACTCCTCGTCGGTGAAGCACAGCGTCAGCTGGGCCGTGACCGGCGCTAGGGCTTGCTGTTGTCTCGTGTCACTTTGCGAATCTCCAGCACAGGAGTAGATGCACATGCTGGCAGCCAACAAGCCCACCGTGTTGACCACATTGACTTCGTTCCAGTTCATTTCGATACCTCCCGAACACGGCGCGGCGTCATCACCCGTTGACATGCCGGCACCGTGATTCGCTCCCACAGCGGCCGAAGCTGGGCAGAAACTTGCGCACAGCGCAACTCCCAACCGAGGTCAGTTGGTGAGACCGGTCGGCTGGTTCGGGGTGCGGTCGGATGCGGGCCAACTACACTCTTCGTGGGCCTAATCGTCGGTTGCCAAGGCCCTCGTTGGTGACGTGGAGTTCCCGGTTCGGGACCGCTCGCTAGCAGAGAGTGGTTGGTGCTGTGACCGAATCCTTGTGGGGGCGGAGAGTGAGGAGCGGTCCCTATGGTGCTTGGGCACTGCGCTGCATGCCATCGTCGGGCTCGTGACGAGGGTGCGCTCCAAACACGACCGCACAATCAGCCTCGCTATCAGCTCGGGTGCGATCCGTCCGACGCGAGGAGGCACGGCGAGGGGACTCTCGGTCTCGCACAACCAGGTGCCATCGACATTCGGCCCACCCCACACTCGGCGCTTGCAGTCCCGAATGACCTGGGCCGAAGTGGCGCATCCAAGCACTGCGAGCGAGATACCGTGTGCACGGCCGTGTATTCTGGGATCGTATACGGCTAGCGCCGGAAGGACTTGTGTCCTGCGGCGCGACCTGCTTGGCTAGCACGTAGGAAGAACGCACTTGCGATTGTCGGGTTGGGGGCGGAGGCCCGACCCGGGCAAACGGGGAGCTGTAGTGCTGGCACGCAGGCTTGGGGCGCGAGGCCTCGAACTATCACCTTATGGAATCATCTTGGCGCTCGTGGTCGCCGGCGTGCTGCGTCATCCTGCGGCATCGCAGTCGGACAGCCATTTCGGACGGATGGTCCTGGCGCTGGGAGCGCTGCTTTTGCTCCATATCACATGGCGGCTTCGGCTCCTGGATCCCGGGCTGGGACTGAACCTGCGCACGTCGTCGTCGGGCATCCGGAAGGTCGCCGCGCGATGCCTGCTCACGGCCTGGGTCGCGGCCGCTGTCTTCGCGGTGGCCAACTACTATCAGTTCAGCGGGCGCGCCACGGGCACCGTCACAGACTACGGCGACGCCACCTACTACTACCTCAACTCGAAGTACTTTGAAGAGCTCGGCTATACGCAGCTATATCGCGCGATGCTCGTCGCCGATAGCGAAGGGCCGGGTGACCTGGCCGATGTGTCGCGCTTTCGGGACCTGGTCGACTACGAGCATATGCTTCCCCGTCAACGGGCCCTGCGCGACGCGGACGCCGTGAAGGAGGCCTTCTCTTCCGCGCGCTGGGAAGCATTCAAGGCCGACCTGGCCGCCATCACGCGGCGCCAGAACCACGGCTGGTCCTACTTCTTCAGCGACCACGGTTACAACCCACCACCTCCCTGGACGTTGGTTGGCGGCACCCTCGCGCAATGGATTCCCGTGGCGCACATGAAGCTCTTGACCAGCATCGACACCATCCTGGTCGCGGCGGTGATGCTGGGAATTGCGCGCGTGGTCTCTCCGGCCGCTATGTGCATGGCCCTGACGTTCTTCTGCTGTACCTTCAGCGGGAGGTGGCCGATGGTGGGTCAGGCCGTCTTGCGCTTCGATTGGTTGTGTGCGCTCGTGGGCGCGGCGCTCATGCTACGGCGTCGACGTCACGCCTGGGCAGGCGCGCTGCTTACCTATGCCACCTGCGTCCGCATCTTTCCCGGAATCTTTGCTCTGCCGTACGTCGTTGTGGCCATCCGCGACATCCTGCGAGCGGGGCGTTTGCCGCCGATTCACCGCCGCTTCGCGGTAGGCGCCGGCGTCATGGCTCTGCTCCTTGTTGGTGGCTCGCTCTATCGCTATGGCCCGGATGCCTATGTCCAGAGCGCGATGAACCTCAAGCTCCATGCCAGTCCCGACTCCTTCAGCTCCCATCGGGTCGGGCTTGGTGACGCGCTGCTGTATCGTGGGGAGTGGTCGGACCGCGACCTGCGTGCAAACGGCGGCATGCGTGCCAAGCGGGATCGCCTGTGGGAGCTCAACTCGGGACTGAAAGCGCTGGGTGTGGCGGTGATCGCGCTGCTCGTCGTATTCGTCGCACGCAGTCGTCAGCCGCCCGACAAGCTACTTTGGCTGGGGGTCTATCCTCTGTTCGTCCTGACAAACCCTCAGATCAACTACTACAATCTCCGGCTCTTGCTCGTCCTGCTGCATCTGGAGCATTGGGACCAGTATCGCCACCGCGCAGGCCTGTTCTTGCTTTTCCTGATCGAAGTCGTGACGCAAGGCGCCCAGGTAGCAGGCGCGGCGCGCTACGCTGTCACCGCGAGCACTTCGTTTGGGATCGCAGTCTACCTGACATTTCAGGCCGGGTTCTTGATGCTCGACCTCGCTCGTCCGCGGATGCGTGAAGGGGTGCCCAAGGGCGGGCAGGCGCGCTGCGCAGACGTCAAGAGCACGTGATGCATGTCACTACCACTATGTAGGTGTTCGCAGGCCAACCGCCGGTCATGAGCTTCGGCCACGGCCCGCTTGCGCTACGAACCCTTGCACTTCGCGATCGATGGTAGCGATGAGCCAGTCAAGTGGCATTACTCGAAGCGAATGTGACCCAGTAGGTCTCCGCTACCGGAGGCGATCGGCGCGGCGTCTTGGCTTGGCCGGGCGGATCCACGAAGGAACAGGTCTCCTTCTACGGCGGGTGTGTTGGGGGTCATGTCCAGCTCGAGTTGTAGCGTGAGCTCGACGAGATCGTAGCCGGCAAGGTCGATGCCGGTGATGCCCCAGGTACTGTGCAGGTTCTCCAGTGAGACATCACCACGGAGGTTTATCCGGACGTGCTCGAGGCCGTGCTGTTCGGAGAGACCCGCGGCGATGCGCACCGGCCAACGACCGTCGATTTGCCCACGGCCGAGCCCCGCCTCGATGCGTAGCGTGCCTTCGGAAACGAGTCCAAGTGCGCCGTCGTCGGGGTGAGCGCAGGTGGTCGCCTCATCGAGCTCGACACCCAGCACGAGCTCCTGGCGCGTGCCGTCATCCTGGATGGCTTGGGCGTGTACGCCGTCGACTTGGTCGATCACTACCATGGCGGAGGGTAGGGTTCCGAAAGGTGAGGCATCACCCGGAAGGCCGTAGCCATGGGTATTGATCGTGCTGATGAGGCTGCTGCCGCATGGTTCGCCGATCGTCGCCACACCCGCGGCGCGCTGGATGCGCATGACCTCGTTTCCCTGTGTGGCGTACAGCCATGCATCGATTACCCCGTTGACTCCGAGCGCACTGGTGTTGAGGCCGATCTCCACCATCGCCAACCGGGTCTCGTCTTCTGCGGTGATCGCGAGTTCGCCCGCCAGTGGGACGGGCGCGGGCGAAGGCGGCCCATCATACGACCCCGTGGGTGCTTCGATCTTTACCTGCTGGCTGTGGAAGCGCAGCACGAGCCTTGCTTGGTGGGGTCCCCACGCGCGAAGCACGCCCTTGGACGACTCGTTGAGCGCGCCGCTGTCGGTCTTCAGGGTCACCTCCACGTCGACCTCAAGCCGGTTGCAGAGGCCCATCGCGCCCTGCACGTGTCGCACATCCCCGTCCATATGCGCGATGGTCAGCTGCATCGTGTCCGATTCGCCGCTGGGGACGATCGTGCGCGCAGGTTCCCACGCATCGTGGGGTTGCCGGTGCCAGGTTATTGGGAGATCGAACGCTCCCTCGGCAAAGGCCAACACGTCGCGCGCCGAGAACCCGGCCCGGCCGTCATCGAGCGACGCCAGCACCGCCGGTGCATCCGAAGCCGCGCAGGCGCTATTCGACTGCGCGGCCGGGATCCCAAGCTGCACCACCGGTGGGTTGGCCGGTGGCAGCCCGTCTTCATCGCCGGTTTGGCCCCCGGCCTGCTCGCTCGCGCAGCCCAAGCCCGTCAGGGTCGCTACCAGCAGCACACCCATTCCCGCGGCCGCGGCGGCGGCCCGTCCGCATGGCGAACCGGTTTCCATAGACAGGACTCCAGCACGTGAGTGAGGACCCGTCCAGGGACGAAATGCACGTTTTCACTGCACAAGCAGCCCCTATACGTGCATTTCATCAAGGGTCTGGCCCGCATCCATCACCAAATCACGCGCCCTCACGTGCCTTGGTGATGGATGCGGGCTAGCTGGCGACAGGCCAGGGTTGGGTGCTTGGTTCGCGTGTCACGTGGGCCACGCGACGCGGTTGTTTCCACGGGTAGCAAAAGGCATCACAGTCGGTCGCGGCGTCGACAGGACGGTTGCGTAGGGTAGCTGGCCACGAAAAAGCCGCGGTGAGTGTCACCCACCGCGGCTTCCGGAGCGTCGCGCAACGAACGGGGTTCAGCTGCCGCGGGCCGCCTTCATGACCCGATCGACGAGCTCCCGCGAGTAGACGCGGCCGATCAGCATGTCCTGGGCACGCTTTTCGATCGCCTTGAGGTCCTTTTGGCCCTGCGTGGAGTACTTCGTGCCCTTGTAGCCCCTCTTGAGCAGCTTCTTGAGGGACTTGACGTCGTCCTTGCGGGCGTCGGCGTTGGCTCCCTCGTAGTTCTTGTCGACCTCGTTCTTGAGGTGCTTGCGCACGTCCTCGGGCACGCTCTTCCAGCGCTTGTTGTCGATGACCATGGCGCCCACGAGCGGGCCGTGGGTGTTCAAGGTCACGTGGTTCAGCTTCGGGTGCCACTGGAGTGCGACCACGGCCAGCGCGGTGGAGATCACCGCATCGATCATGCCGGTCTGCAGGGCCCCGTAGACCTCCGGCACACCCAGCGGCACGCCGGTGGCGCCGATGGCCTTCAAGGTGGACTTCATCGTGTGGCTAACCGGCCACACCCAGGGGCGCATCTCCTTCAGGTCCATGGGGGAGGTCAGGGGGCCCTTGGTGAAGTACCGGAGCATGCCGATTTCACCCCAGCCCAGGATGCCGTAGCCCTTGTCTGCGAGCTTCTGCTCGAATTCCTTGTTGAACGCCTTCTGGACGCGCTCGAGTTGCTTGTAGTTCTCGATCACACCGGGGCTGGTCATGACTGCCAGCTCCTTGTGCACGAGGCTCAGGCCAACCGAGGTAACCACGGTTGAGTCGAGCTGTCCGACGCGGATCTTGCGCAGCGTGTCATTCTCATCGCCGGCCACGCCACTCGCGTAGATCTTCAACTTCCAGGCACCGTTGGTGACTGCCTGCAGGTTCCGGTCGATCTTGACGAACCCCTTCACTAGCAGGCTCGTGCGCGGCGCTAGGGTCGCGATCCGGATCGCCCCACCGGCATCCTTGGCTTGGGCCAGCTGGGCGCTGCCCGGCAGCCCCGCAGCGAGCGCAATCACCATTCCTATCACAACCGCTAATCGCATGAGCACACCTCTCAAACGGCTTGAGTTCCAGGGTAGACGGCGCTCCCGGACCGGCATTCAGAAGCAAATGCCAACATTTGGCAAACGAGCCGTGCCGTCCCCATCATTGGATGACAGATCGTGGCGGAACGTAGACGACACCGGCCCCATATTCAAGGGGGCGGTGGCCCCCATCCCACCTTGTGCGCCCCGTGGTGAGTTGGGGAACGATCCCACCGTGGCGGCCATTGCTTTTGGTGCGATCCTGCCTAAATCATTGTTTAGATGGACGAACAACCCCCGCCCAGCGGCCGGGGAAGCTCCCTGACCGTGACCCGACGCGGCGCCTTGCGGCTTCTGGCGGCAGCCGGCGTGGCCTCGACGGCCAATTGCTCGTCGCGACCTCGGAGGCGGGGCAGGGGCGGTGAGGGTGAGCGCATGGGCAACAGAAAAGGCAGCCAATCCGAACACGGCGATCCCAATGCCAGCAGCCCAGTGCTGCGTACGGCGCCGCTCGGGTTCATGTGGGAAACGCGTGATCCATTCCTGTTTTGCGTCCACCACGATGATCACTACCCCGCCGGAAACGAGCGGTTCGGTCCCGCCGCGTCGCTCGCGGGGCGCCCTTTGGGGCAGGATTTTGACCTGAAAGACGGGTTCCGCATGTACCACGGCGAAGTGGTACCCGGCTTTCCTCGCCACCCTCACCGGGGTTTCGAGACCGTGACGATCGTTCGGCGCGGGTTGTTAGACCACGCCGATTCGATGGGTGCCGGGGCACGCTATGGGGGAGGGGACGTGCAATGGCTGACCGCCGGCTCCGGCATTCAGCATGCGGAGATGTTTCCGCTGCTGCAGCGTGATGCTCCCAATCCGGTGGAGCTGTTTCAAATCTGGCTCAACCTGCCCTCCGACCGGAAAATGGTCTCCCCCCACTTTTCCATGTTCTGGCGGGAGCGCATCCCAAGCGTGTCGCTGGCGGACTCGCAGGGGCGTACGACCGAGGTGACGGTGATCGCCGGGCGACTCGGACAGACCGCCGGGCTGCAGCCTCCCCCCAACTCGTGGGCAGCCGACGCGCAGCACGACGTGGCGATTTGGACCATTCGGATGGCTGCTGGCGCCCGCTTCGAGCTGCCCCAAGCGCGGCCTGGCACGGTCCGATCGCTGTACGTATTTGCGGGTGAGGGTCTTTCGATCGAGGGTCATCGGGTCGCTGCCAACCGCCAGGTCGAGGTCGATTCCACGCGCCCGGCAGCGCTCGACAACGGCCCCGCGTCCAGTGAAGTGCTGATGCTTCAGGGACAACCGATTGGCGAGCCGATCGCGCGACATGGTCCGTTCGTGATGAACAGCCCGGCCGAAATCCAGGCCGCCTACGCGGACTACCAGCGAACCCAGTTTGGCGGCTGGCCATGGGCCAGCGCCGATCCCGTGCATGGTGGTGAGGCGGAGCGCTTTGCCCGCCATGCCGACGGCAAGCTCGAACGCCCGGGCTAGCCCGGATCACTCATGACTTCGACGCCGCCTCGCTTGTCCTTCGACTCCACCGGACTTTCGCCGCCCTAGAAAATACAGGCAGTATTCCCGTCGGTCGTCGAAAGC
>JAPPOR010000719.1 GCA_028817905.1 Myxococcales bacterium | reverse complement strand
GCGAAGTCGATCACTTGCCCGATCATCACGTGCCCTGGTGAAGGATGCGGGCTAGCCAGTCATCCCGGCGGACGCTTCTTGAAATCGCGCAGGAAGGCGGCGCAGTTGCACTTCGGAGTGCGGATGACCATGTGGATGTGGTTCGACATAGCGATGAGCGCGAAGATTTGGACGTCGTTGTTATTCTGCGTCCGGCGCAACGCGTCACCGACCACGGACTTGCACAGTCGCTTGACTTCCTGGACGGCCCACTTGGGCGAAACGCGGCCCGCTGGGCGCATTGGCCTGCTTTGCGAGCTTCTCGTAGCGACGGTCGCATAGCCGGTCCAAGCGCTTGAGGGCGCGCTTGGCCTTGCGATTGAGGGGCTCGGCCCCTGCGGTCACAAGAGGGCGCAACCAGAACCGCTCCTCGATGGTGCGGCTAGTGACGAACAGCAGTACGTCGCTGCGCTCCTTTCGAAGAGGACGGGTACGGCGCCTCGGCTTGGTGGTGGTGGCCATGCTCACCGATCGGCGGATCGCGCGGCCAGGTGCTTTGAATCGTCCTTGGCACGTTGGTCGTCCAGGTGCTTTGAATCGTCCCTGCTTTGAATCGTCCCTGGCACGTTGGTCGGCCAGCTGGTCGGTCCGAGCGGGGGCTCCGACCGACGGCTGCCTGCTGCCCAACGGAAGCTACTAGGATTGTTTGCAGCGAGTGAACACCCCGCCCTGAGACCCCGAGATCTTCTGCAAGTACTTGCAGGTCACCGCGACAGCGCTGCCGCCTCTCAGGGACAACGTGACGACTCTGTCTAGGTGGATGGTCTCGTCGGGCGGGGGTCCTGCGATCATCGCGTTCACCACGCCGCCTAACGACTCGCCCTGGAGCCGGAAGCGCTTGGTCGCGCACCCGGGCACGTCAAAGAGCGGCCAAATGCCGGCGATCGCGCCAGTATTGACGTCGCCGACCATCACCCACAGCACTGAGGCCCCGTCGTTCGCTCGGCAATTGGTCGAGACATCGAACTGTGGCACAACACCCTTGTCGACCAGCTGTTCGTCATCGATCGACGTCGCCTCGTACACGGGTGCGTCCATCAGATTCTGTTTGAAGCTCTCGGGGAGGTCGCTGTCTAGCAGAGAGGCTTTCCACTCCATGGCTTGCTCCATCACATCCGGATTCAATGAACCGGATTGCTCGGCCACCTCGCCGGAGCACCCGGCAACGGCAAGAAACAGTAGCGCGCTCGCGGCCACGGCCGCCCGCCAGGTCTCAACCGCAGTTGTTGGTGGCTGATTCGTCGTGGGCTCGATCGAGGCACCGAGAGGCGAAAGTCTCCTCACATCACATGCGACTGCGTTGGGTACCGCCATTGTCTTCGTAGGCATGCCAGTCCTCCAGTCTGCTGGTTGCTTGTCCCGACGTCGTGCGGCGTGCACCTCACTCGCACGCGTCACTTTGAATGAGCTCTAGCAGAGCCAAAGACCTTGCGGCATGGCGAAAATACTCGCAGCCATCTGTCACTACACCCGGAAGAAGCGCTCAGCTGCGTGACGAGATCGACTACGCCTTGCCGCTGGGCCCGGTGGGGCAGCTGGCAGCGCGGCTGTTCGTAGACAGGCGCCTCGCGCGCTTGTTCGCCTACCGACATGAGACGACCGAAGAAGCCGTGCTCGCCGGGGGCTGGCATTCAGAGACTAGCTCGCGTGGGCCGCCGGGGGCACCTCCGCGAGTGCGGAGGGGAGCAGCCAGTTGTGGACGTTCCGCGTCAGTTTGCCCGCGCCCTTGATCTCGAGGCGGCCGGCGCCGATGGCTTCCTTGAGCGTGCAGTCGCCCACGAAGACTTCGGTCAGCGTCTTGAGGCGGCAGGTGAGCGTCACATCCTCCGGGCGTCCGGGTGGCTGCACGCACAGCTCGACCTCGCCGTCGTCGACGAGTAGCCACCACCGCCGGGTCTCGCCATGGAGGTCGCCGAACACGACCGAGACCACGCCGTGGGCCTGGGCGAAGGCACTGGCGTCGAAGCTACGGCGGAGGTGCAGCATCAGCAGCTCCACGTCGAGTTCGTCGCGGGTCATGCGACTGCGCGTCCAGCGCTGACCCCAGACGCCGATGCTCTCGATGATGGGTGCGAGCTCGACGCCGGAGTCCGTCAGGCGGTAGGCCCAGCCGTTGCCCTTGTCGGCCTGGACCCGCTCGATGATGCCGTGGTCCATGAGGGTCTTGAGACGCGACGACAGCACGCTCGGCGAGATGCGTCCGAGACCACGCTGGAGCTCTGCGTAGCGGGTCGCGCCCGAGACCAGCTCCCGTAGCACCAGAAGCATCCAGCGCTCACCCAGGACCTCCGACGCTTTGGCGATCGGGCAAAACTGACCGTACTTCATCGCAAACACCTCCGTAGACCGAGGAGGGTAGTTCAACTTCTTTTTTCGTAGCAAGGCGGCGTTGCGGGCGCGTCCCCCGCTCTACTACTTTTTTCGTAGCGTCCTGGGCGAGTCCGCCCCCCGTCGCGTGTCGTCAGCGAGAAACGCCAACGTTGGCGGGCCCTCTCGCCGTCGCCGTGGCAGCTCGCCCGATGGCGCCTCGCGTCGCGCTTCGATCTTCGAAGTAGTTGCCGGTCCGGAGCCCGGGCAGGCTCCTCGACGTCGACGCCGGGGTGGTCCCGGCCAACGAGGAGCATGTCAAGATCGGATTTCTCTACAGCGTCATCTCATACGCGGGGTTTCTCGCGGTCTTCACCTACTTCGCGTGGTTCAGCGCGGGGGCCTTCGTGCCGCGCTCGGTCAACTACATGCGGTGTCAGGCCTCGACCCCGAAGTTCCTGCCCATCGGCGCCCCGGTGCCGCCCCGATCCACCGAGCAGGGGGCAGCATGAGCGCGGCATGCGAAACCTCGACGCCCGCGGCGGTCTGGAACCAGGTCCTCGCCCCGAAGTTCATTCGCTTCCGGCACGTCCTGATCGCGGGCGCCCAGCCACACGGCGCGCGCGCCATCGCTCGATGGGGTCCCGCCCGGGGTGACACGGTCTTCGACGTCGGCTGCGGGTTCGGCGACGCGACCCTGGAGCTATCGGAGGCCGTGGGTCCTGGCGGGCTTGCGGTTGGCCTCGATGTCGTGCCCGACTTCCTCGCGTTCGGGCGCGAAGCGGCGAGGGATGCGGGCGTGGGGCATGCACGCTTCGAGGCCATGGACGTCGAGCAGGAGGCGCCCGGCGAACGGGCCGACATGGTCTTTTCGCGCTTTGGCACAATGTTTTTTGAGCGGCCGGTTGCCGCGTTTCGCAACCTGCGGCGCATGCTCCGCCCGGGGGGGCGCCTCGCCATGACGACCTGGCGCAGCCTCGACGACAATCCCTGGCTCAAGGTCGCCAAGGAGGTGGCCCTGGTCCACCTACCGCCGCCTGGAGATGGCGCGGTCACCTGCGGGCCCGGCCCGTTCTCGCTCAACGATTCCGAGGTGGTCACCGCTATCCTCTCGCGTGCAGGCTTTTCGGACGTTCGGCTTGCGGAGAGCCACGCGCTGACGCCGGTCGGCCGCACCGTCGAGGAGGCGGTCGCGTTTCAGCTCGCGATCGGCCCGGCTGGCGAGATCATCCGCGAGGCGGGGGCACTCGGTGCGGCGCGCACGCCGGCGGTCACGGCGGCCATGGCTCGGGCGCTCGAGCCCTACATGTGCGAAGACGGCGTGTTGATGCCGAGCAGCGCGTGGATCGTCACTGCAAGCGCCTGCTAGCCGGCGACCCGGGTGCGCCTGTTCGGGCCCTGACACCGGCGCGCTCGTACGGGTCGCAGCAAGCTGGCGCGCGCGATGACACCAGGGAGGCCACCGGTTAGGAGGAGACCCCGGTGGCCGCGCCTGGTGTCCGGGCGAGAGTCTCGGTGCACAATCAGTGAACGAACGTTCGTGGCACCGTGCGCCTGAAGAAGTCCGAGGCGAAGATGAAGGGACCACAACTATCTACCGCCAGCTGCTCGAGAATCTGTCCCCGTCGCTGCAGGTCGTCAAAACTGCGGTCGATGCCACCGGACGCAAGGCCTCCGAGCAAGGGATCGCCAACCGTGATGCCGGTCATGAACCCGGAGAACGCGCGCGTCACGGGGTTGACGTGCGTGAAGGAGGTATCGGTCTCTTGTGCGTGGCAATCATCGCAAGTGTTGAGCGAGAGCTTGTGCCGTAACTCGCTCTGGATGTGCGTTGGCGTAGTGACAGCACCGGAGACCGCCGAAGCGTCGCTGTTGTGGCATCCCGGGAAGGTGTTCGGCAGATTCCCCTGGTTCGTAGGGGCCGACCAGAAGAAGGTGCTCAGGTACTCGACGTTCGCCCCGAGGAACGGGGAACCATCGTAATTTTCGGGAACCTCGTGCGTCTCGCAGAGGATCTGCACCGCGTTGTCCTCCATGTACTGGGCCGTGACCGGGCTGCCAGTTCTGAAGCTCATGTCCGGCGTCTGCTTCGTGGTCGTCGGAGTCAGCAGACCACTGCCGGCGTTGACGACAAACTCGCGGAGGTTCCAATCGTCACTCAGGGAGCCGATTCCATCAAAGGCAAAGTCATTGGTACGAAGCTGATTGAGCTGGGCAGCGGCCTGTGGCGCCTCAGTCACGTCATCGGTGATCGCTTTGAGCGCATTCATGTAGGCCACCGAGCCCAGAGCGAGGGTATCTAGGTCCAACCACTCCTGGGCCCGGTTCTTGATGGCACCGCAGCTGGAGGCCGTATCCGCATACTCGAAAATCGCGGTCATCTGGTCGACGCCGGCGGCGGGCAGGCAAGTTACTGGGTTGAGTAGCCCGAAGACAAAACGAATCTCACCTTCGCTACTGCTCGCGTAGCTGACCTTGGCAAGGTCGATGCGGTTCACCACCGCGAGCAAACGAAACGGCAGGTTGTCGATGTCGAGCGTGGAAGCGTTCAAACCGTCCCACCCAACGAAGTAGTCCGTGATGCCCGTTCGCGCCGGGAGCTCAAAGCTGTTGACCGTGCTACTCACCATCCAGGTTCCAAGCCACTCGTGGATGAATTGCTGGTCGGTTAAGCCAGTGCCCTGGTTCAGATTCGACATCAGGGTCTTGAAGGACCAGGGATTGTTCGGGTTGACGTCGTTGCCAGTACCATCCGTGTCGCAGGGGTCAAAGGTAAAGCCTGGATGCGCAACGACATTCGAGGCGTTTACGGCGAGCACTTTGTTCTCCGCCGCAGTGAAAGGCAGCATCTTCAGGACGCCAAACACCGAAGCGACCGAAACCGCTTGCACGCCGTCGTCGAGGCGAATGCGTCGAACCGGAACCTGGGCCTTGAGTCTTAGCAGGTCGTCCGCCGTGACCCGGATCGTTCCCGACACACCGCGGCCCGAAAACGTCTTGATAGCGGGCCGTTTGACCCCGCGCAGGCGCTCTAGGAAGGCGACCTCCTGCTTCTCCATCTCAGCAAAATCGATACGGTTGAGTGCGGTGAATACCCCGTCGTCGGGCTTCTGGTCGACGCCTTCTCCGGCATCATTGAACTCCGTGCGCACCTCACCGACCGTCGCGGTAATGCGCCGTGTCTCGAGAGATTTTTGGCTGGGACCCTTGTCGAGCCGTAGGAGTGTGAGCGCGTTGCGACCATCTCCGGTGGGCTTGTCGAGCCGAAAGAACTCGACCTCGCTCACCAAGTCAGAAAGCGCAGGGTTGTCGGCGGCCGTCGTGACTTGTGCGGCCCCGGACTCTTGTGCCGCCCGTATCGGAACGGCCGATTTGACCGGCGTGCGTGTTTGACCCCTCTGGGCAGCGGCGGGTCCGCCAGATGTGGCGCTTGCGCCCAGTAGCAGGCCGCTGAACAAGATGCGCTGTGCCTGGCGCGTATAACAAAAGGAACCTTTTTGTGTGATCTTCATACTCGTCCTTATCTCCCTCGGAACAGGGCGCGGGGTAACGCACCGGCGGGCCCGGACCCAGGGTGGGCTAGGGCGTGTCGGTGCCGGTGGGCGACGGGCGGACGTCGTCCCGGGGTGCCCGCAGCCTGTTTGTCACTCCCCCATCCGCGACCGAAGCAAGGAGTGCGGCTTGCCCGCTGGATGGCTTCCAACCCAGAACCGCGGGCAACCACGTTCCGCTTCGTCCCCGTGACGCCGTAGGCTGACGCTAGCCTTGTCTCCTGCTGCGTTCCATTGCAGGGGATTGCACCTCGATGGAGCAAAAGACCGTGGGCTCACTCGGACACACGCGCTTGGTGGAATGCCAGTACGACAGTTCGCAAGTTCGTTGATGGTTCCGGTTTGCGAAGCGGGGGCCCGTTGGCCGTGCATGTCCTCGGCCACTGCCGTCTCGCGAGCCGCCTTGAGTTGGTCGTGAACGACGGCGTCAACGTGGCTCAACGTACGAGACTTGAGCAGATCTCGGCGACCGCTGCGATGATGTGCAAGAGGCTGCAATGGCTCAGCACCCGGTCGCGAATCAGCGTTCCAAGTAAGCGTGTTCCGGACATTGATGGTCGGGTCAAGCGCTGCATCTTTGAGGTGAATCGAACGGCGCGCGGCGTCTCTCAAAGACGCCAGCGACTTGGTCATCGGCTGAGATGAGGAGGGGGGAAGGATGTCGCCGCCAAGCAGCACAGTTCTTTCAGGTGGCCGTAGGCACAAGCGGCAGGTTGGTTCTTGGCTGGACAGCAGCTTCAGCAGCGGCAGTGTGGAGCGTCCGGCTATCTACGCGACCACGCGATCAAGGGAAAGGATTCTCCGGCGCGGCACCGCTACCAGGCGGGCAGGGTCGCCGGCTGCTCCTCGTACGGGCGCCAGCATTGTGGGCGTCATGACCCTCGTGCTTGCCGCATGCGGAAGTGGAGCGGTCGTTGATCGCTCGACGGGTAACGATAGCGCGGTTCACATGAGAGATGATGGGGGCGTGTTGCCCTGTAGCGGTGACGAGTTTGCCGACGAACATGCGGCTCCATGCCTTCCTACGTTCTCCGTCGATGCGGAAGGTTTCATCGGTGCGGAGTCTGGCTGCGGCGCATGTCACGTGACCCACGTGCAGCAGTGGCGCTCCTCGGCACACGGGCACGCGATGAGAGATCCCGTCTTCAATGCGCTCATTCAGCGACAAAGAGAAGCGAGTGGTTCCGGCAACGACCGCTTCTGTACCCAGTGTCACAGCCCGATAGGTACGCGCAGCCGAGATATCGAGCCCGGATACTCGTTCGGTGAGCTTGATCCGCTGACAACAGAGGGGGTGACCTGCGAGACCTGTCACCGTGCGACATCGATCCATCGTCCCCACTCGAGCGGGCTGGTGATCGACCCCGCCGCGGCGTTGCGTGGACCGATGTTGGAAGGTGAGGACGTGTCTGCGAGCCACGAGGTGGTGATCACGGACTTGCTCGGGAGGTCCAGCCTATGCGGTGCGTGCCACGACGTCATCGAGCGAAGCGGGTTGGTCCTCGAAGACCCTTACCAGCAATGGTTGGGCTCTCCGGCCGCAGGAGACCGGCGCAGCTGCCAGTCATGCCACATGCCGACGTATCGCGGAAGACTGACCCCGTCTAGCGAAGTGCGCGATGGGCTTCATCGCCACGATCTCAGGGGAATGGGCCCCAGCCTGATCGGGTCGGAGCCGATGTCGGCGAGGTCGCTCGAGGCCTACCGAGCACGCTTTGACGGGGTCCTGAGGCTCTCGATCGAAGCGGAGGTGAGTCGCGACACGCTCGGCGTGTCCGTAGCCGTAAAGAACACCGTAGATGGGCACGCCTTCCCCACTGGGTCGGACTTCAATCGCCAGTGCTGGCTCGAGCTACGGGTTCTCGACGAGGAGGGCTTGGTATTGTACGAGAGCGGCACGCTGGACGCGTCGGGAGACCTGTTCGACGCCTTCAGTGGGCAAGCGAACCAGGACCCTGACCTTCGCGTGCTTTCCGCTTACCTCCTAGACGAGGACGGCAGTCCCACGCGTTTCAGCTGGGAAGCGGAGGGTGTTCGGCGCAACGCACTAGGCCCGCTCGAGGAGAAGGTAATGCGCTATCGGGTGCCGCTGGGCGACGTCGAGGGGATGTTGCGCGTCAAGGCCAGAGTGCGATTTCGTGCCTATGCACCGGCCCTATTGCGCGAGCTCGGCCTCGGGGTCCAGGTTCAGAATGTACCTATCGTCGATATTGAGGAGGCCTCAGTCGATGTTCAGGTCGACCGGGGAGTGCCCCGCGTAGCTGCTCCCTAGCCCGCATCCATCACCAAGGCACGTGATGATCGTGCAAGTGATCGGCTTCGC
>JAPPOR010000462.1 GCA_028817905.1 Myxococcales bacterium | reverse complement strand
CCTGGGGCCTGTCCCCGTCTGGCCCCTCTGGCGGACCGCCAGCCGCCGCCGCCGGTCCGCCACCCTGAAGCGCTGCCTCCGATGCAGAGGCCGGAGGCGTCGTCGTCAGGTACCGGCGCGCAGGCACCCTCGTGCCCGCAAGCCCGGCGGCCAACACGCGCTGGCGGGCGTGGGCCTGAGCTCCAGCGATGCGCGCTACATGACGTTCGACGAGATGACGGCGTTGGTAGCCAAATTGAGGCACGCGGCCTGGTTGGCGAGCGCCTCGGTGTCCTTCGGGCCCAGGCGGGCGATGTTCCCAAAGACAAGGAAGCGCCTCAGTGCATGAAGTGCCTCGCCCTTGTTGAGCTGCCGCCCAATACGGCGTCGGTATTCCTCGGTCGCGTAGTACCGCAGCACGTGCTCGGTCTTGCACAAGCGGCCGTAGTCGACGAGCGCTCGGGCGATTCCACTCCCCGCCTGCGCCTGCAGGCGCGCGATCAGCAGGGACGCAGTGACGTGCCCTGTCTTGAGCGACGCCGCGACACGCAGCATCTCCTCCCAGTGCTTTTCGATACCCGTGCGCTTGATGGTCTGAGCGGGCATGAAGTGCGTCCAACGCGGCTCGGTTCCGTCGAGGCGATAGAGGCGCGTTGCGCCTGAGTCGCGGATCCGCGGTGCAAAGCGGAGTCCGAGCAGGTCGAAGAGCGCGAAGACCAGATCAGTATAGCCGGCCGTGTCAGTGGTGTGCTCGAGCACATCGAGCTCAGTCTCGTTGTCGAGAATCTCGTCGAGCACATACGTCGCGTCTCGACTGGTGGAGGGGATCACCTTCGCGCCGTATTGCGAGTACTGGTCGCTCGTCCACGTGTAGAAGGTGACGCCTCGGCCGTAGCCGAAGTAGCGTGGCAGAGCTCTAGCACCAGAGACCCGACCCCGCACGGGGAAGCGCTGCCCGTCCGACGAGGACAGCGTGCCGCCGCCCCAGGTGGCGCTAAGCTTCAGGCCGTTGTGGTGGTTCACGACGGCGCTGAACGCCTTCTTGATGGTGGCGTCGGTCAAGTGCCATGTGCTGGCCCAGGCGAGCTGCTCGAAGGACAATCTTGCTATGTCCGCCATTCGCGTGAACCCGACGTTACATCCCTGGGCGAGGATAGCCGCGAGGACATGTCGCAGCGTGTGGCCCCGCGGAGGCCTGCGCTCGCTACCATGTTCGAGATGCCTGCTGAACCGGGTCCAGTTGTCGACCTCAGCCAGGAGCTCGCCCAGTTCGACCCGAGGCAGGCGGGCATCGACCACCGCCTCAAGCTCCCTGAGGGACCTTGATTGGGGTTCGGCCTGGATTGCGGGGATCACAACTCGGCCATCTTCCAGTTGCACATGAGATGACTCTGTCGCGTGCTGTGCGGCTGCCTCCAGTTGCTCCAGCGATCTCTCCTTGATTCGCAGCGCGCGCTTGGGGGTGCCCGGCACGCCAAGTTGAGGTAGCATGGTTCCCCGTATGCGGCGCCACTCAGCCCCCGGGACGAAGTAGCTTTCAAGCCGAGCGAATCGGCGGCTGTGCTCGACCCAAGCGCCGCCTTCACGCAGTGCGCTTCGGAGCCGCCACAGAACGCATAGCTCGTAGTAGCGACGGTCGACGCCTTCGGATGTAAGCACGAACTGCCGCCACCGCCGCGGCACGAAATCCGTAGGGGCCCCGGTAAGAAGGGGGCCGGGCGTTTCGGCGGCCGCCTTGACCGTCTCCACAGCGGCCAGCATTGGCGCGTCGCGATCCGTGGCCCCGACCTCGAGCTGCGCCAGCAGCCGTTTGGAGAACTGCCGGCTGCCCGCGGCACCGCCGCGCCTGCGCCACCAGTTCCGGATGACGACCTCTCGCCGCCGCCGCCCACGGGCGAACCCGAGCTGTTCTCGGCACAGGCGAGCAGGACGACCGCGCAACACGACTGCCACCACGGCATGAGCAGGCCATAACATCCGCCGGGTGCGCGGCCGGTTACCCGCACCCCCAAATCGCGATCATTCGCGGTCACCTTTGCGAGCAGTGTGCCAGCTCGCGGCCGCGCCTAGGATCGCCGCCGCTTACGTGACAGACGGCCGATGGCCGCGGCGGCCGCGCCGGTACTCGAGCGGTGTTAGAGACGTCCAGCGCTTGAAAGCGCGGTGAAACGCCGTCGACTGTGAGAAGCCCAACAGGAGCGCGATGTCAGATAGCGGGAGGTCTGTGCCTCCTACGTAGCGCAGCGCGAGTCGACGTCGGAGATCGTTTACGACCTCGCTGAACGATGTGCCCTCGTCCTCAAGCCTGCGAGCCAGCGTGCTCGGACTGACGTGCAGCTGGGCCGCGATGCTGGGGAGCCCGGGATTGCCGCCCGCGAGCTCGTTCGCGATCAGCCTGCGCACGTTCTCGGTCAAGATCTCGGCTGTCGGCAACTCCGCGAGAAGGTGTTCTGCGTGCTTTCGGATCACCGCGTGCAGCTTTGGATCCGGATCGCTGGTGGGCGCTCTCAGGTGCTGGGTCGGAAACGCGAAGCCGTTGAACGGAGCTCCGAATACAATTGCGCGGCCGTCGAAAGTGCGCGCGTACTCCTCTGTCAGTTCCGGAGAGGAGTGCGTGAACCAGACCTCGACCTCCGCCGTGGCCAGGTGGGCGCACAGGCGGAACGAGCTGACATAGAACGCCGCGGATTGGTAGTCGGCCACGGCGCGCGGCAATGAGACTTCGCTATCCAGATGGACGAACGTGCGTTCGCCTCGGCTGTCGACCTTGAACACCAGAGCGTCATTCAACAGGCGTGTGTAGCGGCCGAGGATGGCCAGTGCGTCTGCCCACGTTGCGGCCGACCGGCCGGCGTACTCGACCGCGCCATAGTCGCCCCGTACAATCGCGCGAGCGGCTTTGAGTCCGATGTCGGAGTCGCCCGTGATCGCCATGGCGCCGCGCAGAAGCTCGTGCACCGTCGCAATCGGCATGCGGTCATCGGGATCGAGTGTCTCGAGTTGCGCGAGCAACTCGACAGGAAAGCCTGGGTACTCCCGGAGCACGCGCAAGTACGGAAGCATGAGCTTGACTGAATAGCAGGGATGCGAGACTGCCATGACCCAAACACCGCCTTCGGGACTACGCTCACGCTACGTGCATTTTGTCAGCGCTGTCAAGTCATTGACCCGAGGGTGCACCGGACGGACCGAGAGCCCTTCGCGTCAGCGGGCACCGAACTCGTGACACGGGCTGGAATGAACCGAGGCCATCAGTTTGTGGACATTTGAGGTCACAAACTGGAGCGGAGCCGGCCGGGCATAGTACGGGCGGCTCGGTGCGGGACGCAGACGTCCGCGCATGAACGGTCTTGATCGTGAGCATGACTACTTTGCTCGCGCGATGTGCAGGGGGGTGACCCGACAAAGACGATGACCGCGCGAGCCGTCGCGTTGATGTCAGAGCCGTGCGGTTGGCCAATAGGCAGAGATCGACGGCTCCGGCGCCGAGCTCCTCGCAGGCGTGCGCGAGGACGCGAATGAGCTGTCGGTTCAGTGCCAACACCTTCCTAAGAGAGCGCCGAGGCACGGCCACATCGGCTTCGATTTGCCCTGACGCTCCGGGAGACCTCCTTTGAGCAGCGCCTCGTGCAATCACCGGTTCCTCACGACCTCGCCCCAATCCCTGCCAGGCACGGCGGCGATACGTGTATGCGTGTTCTGCGACTGCGCTGAGATCAAGGTGACAGCCGAGGGACCATGGATTTGCACAGATCCGCGCATGGTCGCCCTCGGCTTCGCGGCTTCGGTGGTTCGGCGGAACTCGTAGTAGACGAGTACTCACAGTGGACGAGTAAGGAACCCGCCACTGGCCGCGCACACCCGCGATCCGCGAATGCTGGTTGCGCTGTGAGCCCGCGAGAGAAAAGCCGCCCCTGCAAATGCAGCAGCAGCAACCGCGGCATCGGTGCTGAGACTCGACACCTACTCATCGTGGCCTTGCGGTTCCTAAGCGTACCAGCTCAAACGCGGAACCGGCGTAGTACCGACTGACCACCGAGCCTGGCAAACGCACCGGCTGCTCGGCCAGCGGTCGCAGCGCTTCGCTCAGCTCGCCGTGATTGCACAGGCAACGCGAACCGACCGGGCATCAGCCGAGTTCGAACACCGAGACCTTTTGATCGCCGTCCTGAGTGAAGGACAGTCCCTCGGCGACGGCACAGATCACGTCCCGGCTGGGTGTGTGAAAGCCCGCACCGCTGTCGAATAGCGCGGCGATTCCAACGACCTCCGGCAATCCGTCCGTGTTGCAGGTTAGCAAGACGGGTCGGTATTGGCCGTCGGCGACCGCGAACCCGGGATCTTCCCCGTCGGCCAGGTGCTGGTCAAGGCAGGTGACAGTGACCTCCGGGTAGTCGTCCAGCTCGGCCTTCAGGTACTCGGTCAAACTGTGCAGGAGTTCTTTGGAAGGTTCGTTGGGGTCGTCGGCAGCAGCCAGCCGCAGCGCATCGTTCTCCCAGAGAAAGAGAAAGCCGGACCTCGCGCGGCTGCGCTGCAGCATGACGCGCAGGGCGACCAGGTGCCGCTCCTCTTGGTCGTTAGTCGCCGCCAGCTCGGTCTGCACGCCGGTCGGGTCGATGGATACAACCGGCACATTTCGGGCGGGCCGCATCGAATCGCTCGACACGCCCGCCGCGCGACCCGCCTGCAGTAGGCGCTCGTGCTTGGCGAACAGTGCGGGGTTGCCGCCGGCCCGGTACTTTTCCCCCACCCGCGCGGCGGCCGCACAGAAGCCCTCGTGGTCCTGCGCGTAGAGGCAGGCCCGAGCGATGATCTCGTCCAAGTGTCCCATGGCCGCGCCGTCGACGCCGCCGGCTTCAGCGGCAGCCCGCAGCCGTTCCAGTCGTCGCAGGGCGGTCTCGCCGGAGCCCGTCGCGGCTTCGGCCAGTGATAGTACGCACTTGAGTCCATGTTCGGCGGAGGGCCCGAGGTCGATTCGCTTGCACTGGGCCAGGGCCTGCCGCGCCCTGTCCAGCGCCTCGTCCATGTGGCCAAGTGCGAGCAGAGCTTCGACGATGCAAGAGCTGGCAACCAACCAGGCCGCATGCTCTCCGGCGTCGGTCAGGTCGAGCGCGCGCTGATACTCGGCCATGGCCGAGGCGTGGTCTCCGCGCAGCGCCTGGTACTGCCCCTTGGCGACGTGCAGGAACGGGCGCCAGCCCTGCTGTCCGCCCTCCACGATCGCTTCCAGCGTCTGCAGGCTCTGCTTGAGCGCCATCAGGTCACCGCATGACGCGTGGGCCAACGCCTCGAACTGCGCCGTGCCACCGCCAAAGGAGGCCCAACGGCGCTGCATCGCCAGCTGGTCGATCCTGTCCTGGGTGCGGCGAGCCTCCTTCGCGTTGCCGTTGCACAGGTGCATGATGTATCTGACTTCCCAGGCTCGGCGCAGCCAGATGTGCCCGCTGCTCTTGAGCGCATTGCCTTCCTCCGGCAGGCCTTGCAGCGGATCCTCCAGCAGCGCAGCGAAGGCCTCGGCCCGCGTACCCCCTCGCACTGCCCAGAAGTAGCCCTCGGCGTGCAGGATGATGGCGCGGCCTATCTGCGAGACGTAGTACAGCGGGTTGTCCTGTCGCGGTAGTGCCTCCGTCTCGTAGTACTCGAACATGCGCTGGCGAATCCCATGGGCGACGCTCACGCGACCGGTCACGAGCGCCAGGGAGTGCTCCACGGCGGCGCGCGATATGCGCAGGCGTGGGAACAGCGCAACCAGCTGCTCCGCAAAGCCGAGTAGGTAGCGCAGCAGCGGCGCGTCATAGTCGCCGCGCGCGATGTTCTGGCAGATCCCGATCAGCACGATGGCTGACATTACGGCGTCCCTGGGCGGCAGCACGCGCTCATGTTCGTCGGCCTGTTCGTGGTCCTGCTTCGCCTTTGCGAGACAGTGCCGGATACGCTCGGCGCTGCTGGCCTGCTCGCCAAGCTCGTCCCAGTACTGCAATCCAATCGCTTGCTTGAGCATCTCCATCAGAGGCTCGATGTACGGGCGCGTCAGCGACGCATCGCGGTAGAGCCCGAGCATCACGATCGAGCGGTAGAGCACGTAGCGCTCGCGCTCCGGACGGTCGTGCTGCACCCAGACATCCAGCAGGCGGCGGCGCGTCTCGAGCGCGAGGATGATGTCCTCGCCAAAGGTGCCCATGCTGTAGGACGAGCTAGCGGTTTGCAGCGCGGTCGCCCTCTCGTAGCCCGCGACGACGGCCGCCAGCGCCGGCAGTTCCTCGCCCGCCAACAGAAGGTGTTCGGCGACGTTGTACGCGGCTTCGCGTGACTCGAAGATACGCGCCAGGCGTCGGTGCGCTTGCCGGGCTCCGCTTTCGTCCAGGGTCGCGCGAATGGCATCAGCGTAGGCGGGCTGGCTCAGCCGGTAGGCGTCCCCCTCTCCGACCAGGATGCCGACGGCGACCAGCTCACCGATCGCCGCGAAGGCTCGGGCGTGCCGGTCCCCCTCACCCGCAAGCAACCGCTCGTACTCATGCAGCGCAAGCCGAAGCGTCGATAGCGCCACTCCGTGGGCGATCGCGATCGCGTCGGGGTCCAGTTGCCGTACCCGCGCCAACAGCGCGTCCTCGAAGCTCTTGGGAAGCTTGTCTTCCTGCAAGGAGGCCGGCAGGTTCCAGACACCGCGACGGTAGCGCGCGATGCCATGCTCGACCAGATGCTCACACAGCTCCATGCAGTTGCGCGGCCTGCCCTGGGCGAGCCGATCGACCCACTCGGCGACCAGACCCACATGGGGCACGTCGCCGAACAATGAACAGACGAGCTTGCGGACATCCTCCGCACCCAGTGGGGTGAGCCTGATCGGCGGTGCCACGCGTCGCAGGCCGGTCACCAGGCTCCCCTCCGGCTGCCCGGCGGTTATGGTGACCACGATTGCCAGTCGGCGGCTGCGCGCCCGGTGCGCCAACGCGCTCAGGATGCCCTGCGATTGCTCGTCCGTGTCCTGCAGATCGTCCACGGCGATGACCAGGCAGCGTTCGTTCGTGATGCCGTCGAGGTAGTCGGCGAGCGCGGCCATCGCCACGCTGTCGACGTCCTCGTGGCGGCGAAGCACAGAGGCCTCCGCGAGCGGCGACATCGACAGTTGCTCCAAGAGCCGTCCCAGCACCGGTGCCAGGGCCTGCCGGTGAGGCTCCAGATGGCTGCGCGCGAGGCCCGGCAGCTGCGCCGCCAGCGACTGCACGAGCTCGCCGATCAGACCGTAGGGCCGGCGCGCGCTCTCCGCTGCCCCGGCTCTGATCACGGTCGCGCCGCCCAGCTTGCCTTCGAGCTCAAGGGCATCGAGCAGGCGCGTCCGGCCGATACCGGGTTCGCCTTCGATGATGCTCGCGCTGCCGCGCCCTCGCCGGGCCCGCAGGACTTGCTTGCGCAGACGCACGAGGGGGACATGGCGCCCGAGCATGGTCGGCGTCTTGAGGTAGGCATGCGCGACCTCAATCGTCTCATCCAGACACTCGTCGGTCTCGAGCCCGGCGATCGCCGTCAAACGCTCGATTACCTCGCCGGCGCTCGTGGGGCGGGCCATAGGGTCGAGGCTAATCATGGAGGTCAGCAGCGTGCAGAGCTCCTGCGGAATGTCGGGTGCTTCCTTGGTCAGCGATCGGGGACGCGAGCGCCAGAAGTCGCGCAGCGCGTCGATGCGACGCGCGGGATACGCATGACGACCGCTGATCAGGTAGTAGCCCAGCGCCCCGAGCGAGTACAGGTCCGCGCGCGCGTCCAGCGGCTGGTTGTGAAGCATCTCGGGGGGAATGCACGGCGGCGTCCCCACGATCTGAGCATTCACGCCAAAGGTCCCCATGGCGCCGAAGTCCAGCAGCTTCGCGCGGCCCCCGCCGTCCTTGTGGACGTTGCCCGGGCTGATATCTCGATGCAGCAGACGCCGGGAGTGCATGATGGCGAGCGATGAAGCGATGTCGCGCAACAACCCACACGCTTGCCGCCAGGCAATGGGGGCCAGTGCGCGCAGATCCTGCCCGTCCAGCAGCTCCATCGTGTAGTAGGGGCCGCCGTCGGGAGAGATGCCGTAGTCGAACACCTGGATGATGCTTGGGTGCGCGAGCTCGCGCAGCGCGTGGTATTCACGCTCGAAGAGGGCCGCAATCGCTGGTCGCTCCTCGGCGGCGTCGGCCCTCAGCCGCTTGAGCGCGACGCTTTGGTCAGCGACGTAATCGTGGCATCGATAGACTTCACCCATGCCCCCC